>NZ_JAIUIM010000006.1:0-310675 GCF_020165615.1 Mesorhizobium sp. BH1-1-5 | reverse complement strand
GCTTCGCGGCCACCGGTGGGGAGAAGAGACCAGCTCAGCCGCCTGCGACCTCTTCTCCCCAGGGGAGAAGGTGGCCCGAAGGGCCGGATGAGGGGGAGTCCGTTCAAAGTGATTAGGGCGCATGCTGCTGCAGAGATTCCTCGTTCGTCTGTTGACGATGCTGGTGACGCTTTTCGGCGTCGCCATCGTCGTCTTCGTCGTCATCCGCGTGGCGCCCGGCGACCCGATCGCCATGATGCTGCCGCCCGGCGCCAGCGACGACGACATCGCGCGGTTGCGCGCGCTCTACGGACTGGACAAGAGCATCGTGCAGCAATTCTTCATCTGGCTCGGCGGCGTGCTGCATGGGAATTTCGGCACCTCGATCTCGCTGCGCCAGGACGTGCTCGGCCTCGTCTTCAACCGGCTGCCGGCGACACTGGAGCTGGCGACATTCGCGCTGCTGATGGCGATCGCGATCGGGGTGCCCATGGCGATCCTCGGCGCGCGCAATCGCGGTACGGCCGTGGAAGCCGGCGTAGACATCGCCAGCGGCGCGACGCTCTCCATCCCCGATTTCCTGTGGGGCCTGGTGCTGATCCTGCTGTTCGGCGTGCTGGTGCCTGTCTTCGACGTTTCCGGCCGGGTATCGCCGCAGCTCGACCTGCCCTTCGTCACCCAGTTCTATCTGATCGAGAGCATCCTCAGGCTGCGCTTCGACCTCACCTGGGACCTGCTGAAACACATGCTGATGCCGGCCATCGCGCTGGCGCTGCCGCTGGCGGCGATCATCGCGCAACTGCTCAAACAGTCGCTGAAGGAAGTGCTCGACCTCGACTATGTCGTGCTCGCCCGCGTGAAAGGTTTTTCGGAAACGCAGGTCATCCTGCGCGAGGCGCTGAAGAACGCGGCGCTGCCGACGCTGACGCTGGTCGGCGTGCAGTTCACCTTCCTCATAGGCGGTACCGTCATCGTCGAGCGGCTGTTCTCCTACGAGGGCCTCGGCAACATGGCGATCGACGCCGTCATCAACCGTGACCTGCCGCTGATCCAGGGCATCGTGCTGGTGTTCGCGCTGCTTTTCGTGCTGATCAACCTTGCCGTCGACATGATGTATGCGCTGCTCAATCCGAGGCTGCGCCATGGATGAGGCGCGCATCTCGCGACGCGGCCTGGGCCCGCGGCTGTGGCTGGCCGGCGGCTGGCTTGTGCTGGCGCTGCTGGCGGCAATCTTCGCGCCATTGGTCGCGCCGCAGGACCCGCTGGCGCAGGACCTGATGCTGGAGCGGCTGCCGCCTTTCTGGCTGGACGGCGCCGAGCCCGGCTATTGGCTGGGCACCGACAGCCTCGGACGCGATCTGCTGTCGCGGCTGATCTTCGGCGGACGCATCGCCTTTATCGTCGCCTTTGCCGCGGCAACGTCGGCGTGCCTTCTCGGCTCGGCGCTGGGGCTGATCGCCGGCTATTTCGGCGGCTGGGCCGACCGCATCATCTCGCGCGTCGTCGACATCTGGATGGCGTTCCCGCCGGTGCTGTTCGCCATCCTTCTGGTCGCGGTGCTGGGCACCGGCCTGAGCTCCGTCATCCTCGCCATCGCGATCATCGACTGGACGCGCTTCTGCCGGGTGATCCGCGCCGAGGCGATGAGCCAGGCGCGCATGGATTATGTCGAGAGCGCGCGCATCGCCGGCTATGGCCGCATCGGCATCATGCTGCGCGAAGTGCTGCCCAATGTGCTGCCGTCGGTGGTGGCGCTTCTGTCGCTGGAGATGGGCATCGCCGTCATCGTCGAGGCGATCCTGTCCTTCGTCAACCTGTCGATCTCGACCGACGACCCGACCTGGGGCAGCATCATCGCCGAGGGCCGGCTGTCGATCCATCAGGCCTGGTGGGTGCTGGTGTTCCCGCTGATCACGCTGATCCTCACCGTGCTTTCCTTCAGCCAGTTCGGCGAGGCGCTGAAGGCGCGCTTCGATCCGGTGCTGCGATGAGCGCCAATATGGAGCCGTGCCTCGACATCCGCCGCTTGAGCGCCGTGCTGCCCAACGGCCAGCGCGTGCTGCGCTCGGTGTCGCTTGCCGTGCAGCCGGGCGAAGTGCGCGCGCTGGTCGGCGAAAGCGGCGCCGGCAAGACGATGATCGGCAAGGCGGTGCTCGGCGTGCTGCCGAAAAGCGTGCGCGTCGTCGAAGGCGATATGCTGGTCGAAGGCGAGGATCTCGGCCACCTCGATGCCAAGGCGCGGCGGACATTGATCGGCGCGCGCACGGCGCTGATCCCGCAGGACCCGCTCACCGCTCTCAACCCATCGCGCCGGATCGGCGCGCAGATGACCGACCGGCTTGTGCGCATCCTCGGCTGGAGTGGCGAAAGGGCCGACACGCGCCTCCGGCAGTTGCTCGACGAGGTGCAGATCCGCGATCCCGAGCGCGTGCTGAAAAGCTATCCGTATGAGCTCAGTGGCGGCATGCGCCAACGTGTGCTGATCGCGGCGGCCTTCGCGGCGGAGCCGAGGCTGATCGTCGCCGACGAGCCGACGACGGCGCTGGACGTCACAGTGCAGAAGCAGATCCTGCGGCTGATCGCGCAACTGCAGCGCGACCACGGCACGGCGATCCTGTTCGTGACCCACGATCTCGGCGTCGTCGCCAAGATCAGCCAGAAGGTCTCGGTGCTCTATGCCGGCAAGGTGGTCGAGGAGGCAGAGACCGCACGGCTCTTCGCGGCGCCGCAGCATCCCTACACGCGGGCGCTGATCGCGGCGACGCCGCGCTACACCGATCCCTACGCCTCGCTGAAACCGGTGGACGAGAGCGTGCTTGCCGGGCTGGCAGCCGAAATCGCCGCCGCCGACAAGGACTGGAGGCCCGGCCATGGCTGAGCCGCTGTTTTCCGTGCGCGGGCTGAAGGTGGCGCTGCCCGACATGACGCGCAAGCCGCTGATCGGCCGCGCGCCGCTGGCCGAAATCCTCAAAGGGCTCGACTTCGACCTGCCCAAGGGATCGGTGACCGGCATTGTCGGCGAATCCGGCTCCGGCAAGTCGACGCTCGGGCGCGCGCTGGTCAGGCTGCTCGAGCCGAGCGCCGGCGCAATCCGCTTCGAGGGACGCGACATCAGCCATCTTTCGGAAGCCGAGCTCAGACCGCTGCGCCGCGACCTGCAGATGATCTTCCAGGACCCGATGTCGTCGCTCAATCCCAGGCATACGATCTTCAACATCATCGCAGCGCCGTTGAGGCAGAACGGGCTTGGCGACCGGCTCAAGGCGCGCGTGGCTGAAGCCTTGCAGCGCGTCGGCCTGCCGCAGAGTTTTGCCAGCCGCTACCGCCACGAGCTTTCGGGCGGCCAGCGGCAGCGGGTCGGCATCGCAAGGGCGCTGGCGCTGTCGCCGAAATTCGTGCTGGCTGACGAGATCGTCTCGGGCCTCGACGTCTCGACGCAGGCGCAGATCCTGACGCTGCTCGAAAAGCTCGCGGCCGAGATGGGGCTGACGGTCGCCTTCATCAGCCACGACCTTTCGGTGATCCGGCGGCTCTGCCAACAGGTCATCGTCATGCGCGAAGGCAGGATCGTCGAGGCCAGCGCCACCGACGCGCTGTTCGACAATCCGAAGGAGACCTACACGCGCGACCTGCTCGCCGCCATCCCGCTGCCGGAGATCGATCCGGACTGGCTGCAGCCCAAGGCATCGGCATGAAGTGAGTTTTTGATATCCGTATGCCGATCAGCGGGCCTCGGACATGCGCAAGGACAAGACAGCCCGCCAACGGAGGGTGACATGAAATACGCAATCCAGGCAGCGGTCTTCGCGGCCTCTTTGTTCGGCGCAATGGGAACTGCTTCGGCGGATTCGATCCCCGGCATGCGCGGGCACGACCATACCGGCATCACCGTGCCCGACATGAAGCAGGCTGTCGACTTCTTCACCAATGTCGTCGGCTGCAAGAAGGCGATGGCGTTCGGACCGTTCGCCGACGACAAGGGCACCTTCATGCAGGACCTGCTCGGCGTCGACCCGAAGGCGGTGATCGAGGAGATAACCATGGTCCGCTGCGGCTATGGGTCGAACATCGAATTGTTCAAATACACCGCGCCCGACCAGAAGGACCTGACGCCGAAGAACAGCGATATCGGCGGCTTCCACATCGCCTTCTATGTCGACGACGTCGGCGCCGCGAAGACCTACCTCGAGGCCAAGGGCGTGAAGACCCGGATGGGACCGCTGCCGGTGAAGGAAGGCCCGGCCGCCGGCCAGACCATCCTCTATTTCCAGGTGCCCTGGGGGCTGCAGCTGGAGGCGATCAGCTACCCGGACGGGATGGCCTATGAAAAGGGCGCCGAGACGGTGCTGTGGAGTCCGAGGGATCCGACCAAGTGAAAAAACCAAACGTGCCGACGGCGGTCGTTCAATCATGAAACTTCAAGCTTGAAATAATCGCTCGACGGCGCGATACTGGCAATCGGAACCGCCGGCCCATCCGGCGGTTCCGGATGAAGAGGAGATCGCAAGACATGAAGGTTGCGGTTCTCGGCGGCGGACCGGCCGGACTCTACTTTGCCATCTCGCTGAAGCTGCGCGACGCCGCGCATGAGGTGACGGTCTATGAGCGCAACCGACCGGACGACACGTTCGGCTGGGGCGTGGTGCTGTCGGCGGAGACGCTGGAAAACCTGACCAGGAACGATCCGGTCAGCGCGGTCTGGATCAAGAAGCATTTCGCCTACTGGGACGACATCGCCGTCATCCATGACGGCGTGCGCACTGTCTCTTCCGGCCACGGCTTCTGCGGCATCGGCCGCAAGCGGCTCCTGGTCCTGCTGCAGCGGCGCGCCCGCGAGCTCGGCATCAAGATGATGTTCGAGACCGATATTTCCGACCCGAAACCCTTCATGGAAACGCATGACCTGGTGGTCGCGGCCGACGGGCTGAACTCGAAGTCGCGTGCGGCCTTCGCCGATGTCTTCAAGCCGGACATCGACACCCGCAAATGCAAGTTCGTGTGGCTGGGCACCACGCAGAAGTTCGACGACGCCTTCACCTTCATCTTCGAGAAGACGGAGCATGGCTGGGTGTGGGCGCATGCCTACCAGTTCGACAGCGAGACAGCGACCTTCATCGTCGAGTGCAGCGAAGAGACCTGGAACGCTTTCGGCTTCGGCCAGATGACGCAGCAGGAATCGATCGCGGTCTGCGAGCGCATCTTCGCCAAGCATCTCGGCGGCCAGGCGCTGATGACCAACGCCAACCACATCAGAGGTTCGGCCTGGATCAATTTCCCGCGCGTGCTGTGCGAGCGTTGGTCGTACAAGAACCTGGCGCTGATGGGCGATGCGGCGGCTTCGGCGCATTTCTCGATCGGCTCCGGCACCAAGCTCGCGCTGGAGAGCGCGGTGGCGCTGGCCGACTATGTCGAGTCGGAGCCTGACCTCGAAGCAGCCTTCCGCAAATATGAGGATGCGCGGCGCACCGAGGTGCTCAAGCTGCAATCGGCGGCGCGCAATTCGCTCGAATGGTTCGAGGAAGTCGAACGATATCTCGGTTTAGATCCAGTTCAGTTCAACTATTCGCTGCTCACCCGTTCGCAGCGCATCAGCCACGAGAATCTCCGCCTGCGCGACGCCGAATGGCTGGCGGGGGCCGAGGAATGGTTCCAGCGCAAGGCCGGCGCCGGCGGCAACATGTTGCGCCGCGCGCCGATGTTCGCGCCGTTCAAGCTGCGCGACATGACTTTAGCCAACCGCATCGTCGTTTCGCCGATGGCACAGTACAAGGCCGTCGACGGCTGCCCGACCGACTGGCATTTTTCCCACTATGCCGAGCGCGCCAAGGGCGGCGCGGGGCTTCTTTATATCGAGATGACCTGCGTCAGCCCCGAGGGGCGCATCACGCCCGGATGCCCCGGCTTCTACAAGCCCGAGCATGAGGTCGCCTGGAAGCGGCTGGTCGATTTCGTCCATGCCGAGACCGAGGCCAAGATCTGCGCGCAGATCGGCCATTCCGGCGCCAAGGGCTCGACCAGGGTCGGCTGGGAGGGAACGGACGTGCCGCTCATCTCCGGCAACTGGCCGGTGATGGCGCCCTCGGCCGTGGCATGGTCGCCGAAGAATCAGGTGCCGAAGGCGATGGACCGCGCCGACATGGATATGGTCCGCGACCAGTTCGTCGCGTCGGCTCAGATGGCCGAGCGCTGCGGCTTCGACATGCTGGAGATCCACGCCGCGCACGGCTATCTGCTGTCGGCCTTCATCACGCCGCTGACCAACCGCCGCACCGACCAATATGGCGGCTCGCTGGAAAACCGCATGCGCTTTCCGCTGGAGATTTTCCACGCGGTGCGCGCGGTATGGCCGGCCGAAAAGCCGATCTCGATGCGCATCTCGGCCAATGACTGGGTCGGCATCGAGGGTGTGACCCCGGCCGACGCGGTCGAGATCGCAAAGCTACTGCGCGAGGCCGGCGTCGATCTCTGCGACGTCTCCGCCGGACAGACCTCGATTGCGGCCAAGCCGGTCTATGGCCGCATGTTCCAGACGCCGTTCTCCGACCGCATCCGCAATGAGGTCGGCATGGCGACGATGGCGGTCGGCAACATCTACGAGCCCGACCACGCCAACTCGATCCTGATGGCCGGCCGCGCCGACCTGGTGGCGCTGGCCAGGCCGCACCTTGCCGATCCCTACTGGACGCTGCACGCGGCGGTGACGCTCGGCGACCGCGGCGTCAAATGGCCCGATCCCTATCTGCCGGGACGCGACCAGATCTACCGGCTGGCCGAGCGCGAAGCCGCGGCGGGGCTCAAAGTATGAGCGCGGCGCGGGCAATCGCCGGCAAGCACGCGCTGGTCACCGGCGGCGGATCCGGCGTCGGCAAGGCCATCGCGCTGGCGCTCGCGGAAGCAGGCGTTGCCGTCACCATCTGCGGACGGCGCGAAGCGGCGCTGGCCGAGGTCGCGAAGGAAAGCGACCGGATCTTCCCCATTGCGGCGGATGTTACGAACGAGACCGAGATGGCGGCCCTCCACGAGAGGGCGGAAGCCGCGCACGGACCGTTCGACATCGTCATCGCCAATGCCGGCATGGCGGGCAGCGCGCCGGCACACAAGACCGCGCTGGCCGACTGGCAACGCACGCTCGACGTCAACCTCACCGGCGCCTTCCTGACGGTGAAGCCGGCGCTGGCCGGCATGCAGGCGCGGAAGACAGGTCGGATCGTTTTCGTCGCTTCCACCGCCGGCCTGAAGGGCTACGCCTATGTCGCGCCTTACGTCGCCGCCAAGCATGGGGTCGTCGGACTGATGCGGGCGCTGGCCGCCGAAACCGCCAAGTCAGGCGTGACGGTCAACGCCGTCTGCCCGGGCTTCGTCGAAACCGACATGCTGGAAGAGTCCATCACGCGCATCGTCGAGAAGACCGGCCGCTCGGCGGAGGACGCCCGTGCAAGTCTTGCAACAACGAATCCGCAGGGGCGGTTCATCCAACCCGAAGAAGTCGCGTCGGCGGTGCTTTGGCTGTGCAGCGACGCCGCGCGGTCGATCACCGGACAGGCGATCTCGGTCTCGGGAGGCGAGACATGGTAGCGGGACCGACCTCCACCGGCCCCGGCAAGGAGAGGCTGCGGCTCTGGATACGCCTGCTGCGCGCCTCGCGCACCATCGAGGCGGAGTTACGCGAGCGGCTGAAGAAGGAATTCGACACCACGCTGCCGCGCTTCGACGTGATGGCGGCGCTCTACCGCTCGCCGGAAGGCATGCTGATGAGCGACCTGTCGCGCTTCCTGCTGGTGTCGAACGGCAATGTCACCGGCATCGTCGACCGGCTGGTTTCCGAAGGGCTCGTCACCCGCGCGCGCCGCAATGGCGACCGCCGCACCTCGATGGTGCGGCTGACCGCGGAAGGTTCGAAATCTTTCGCCGCGATCGCCGCCGCGCATGAGAATTGGGTCGGCGAGCTGCTCGGCACTGTCAGCGAGGACGAAGCAAGGCGGCTGACCGGCATGCTGAAATCGTTCCGCAGCAATTGGGAGGGACGCGAATGAGCGCCATGGCAAAGCTCAAGCCGAAGCATTTCCTCTGGGAGGTCGAACGCAGGGTCGCGAAAATCCGGCTCGACCGGCCGGAGCGCAAGAACCCGCTGACCTTCGACAGCTATGCGGAGCTGCGCGACACGTTTCGCGACCTCGTCTATGCCGAGGATGTCGACGCCGTGGTGTTCCTGCCCAATGGCGGCAATTTCTGCTCGGGCGGGGATGTCCACGACATCATCGGGCCGCTGGTCAAGATGGACATGAAGCAGTTGCTCGCCTTCACGCGCATGACCGGCGACTTCGTCAAGGCGATGCTCAATTGCGGCAAGCCGATCATTTCGGCGGTCGACGGCGTGGCTGTCGGCGCCGGCGCGATCATCGCCATGAGTTCCGACATCCGCATCGCGACGTCAGAGGCGAAGACGGCTTTCCTGTTCACCCGCGTCGGCCTCGCCGGCTGCGACATGGGAGCCTGCGCGATCCTGCCGCGCATCATCGGCCAGGGCCGCGCGGCCGAGCTGCTCTACACCGGCCGCACCATGAGCGCGGCGGAGGGCGAGCGCTGGGGGTTCTACAATCGGCTGGTGGATGCGGCAGCGCTCGAAGCCGATGCGCTCGACATGGCGGCGCGCATCGTCTCCGGTCCGACCTTCGCGCATGGCATCACCAAGACGCAGCTCAACCAGGAATGGTCGATGGGCCTCGACCAGGCGATCGAGGCGGAAGCGCAGGCCCAGGCGATCTGCATGCAGACCGGCGATTTCGAACGGGCGTACAAGGCGTTCGTGGCCAAGGAAAAGCCGGTGTTCGAGGGGAACTAGGGATGATCGGTTTTCGCCCAGGCACCCCCCTCTGGCCTGCCGGCCATCTCCCCCGCAAGGAGGGAGATCAGACTGCCGCCATGCCTTCGCCAATCGCCAGCGTTATAGGATGGGCACCGAGGTCGAAACTGCCAATCTCCCCCCTTGCGGGGGAGATGTCCGGCAGGACAGAGGGGGGTGTGAAGGAACGCGGCGTACAAGGGTATCCACATGCCTGACCGCTCCTTCCTTTCCTGGCCCTTCTTCGAAGACCGCCACCGCCAACTCGCCGAGCGCCTCGACGCCTGGTGCGCGAAGAACCTCCCCGTCGACCACCACGATGTCGATGCCGCCTGCCACGAACTCGTAGCGAAACTCGGCCGCGACGGCTGGCTGAGGCCGACGGCGCTGGACCCGGCCAACCCAGGACCGCTCGATGTGCGCACGCTGTGCATCACCCGCGAGACGCTTGCCCGCCACGATGGCCTCGCCGATTTCGCCTTCGCCATGCAGGGGCTGGGCACCGGGGCGATCTCGCTGTTCGGCACACCGGACCAGCAGCGCTGGCTGGAAAAGACGCGGGCCGGTCAGGCGATCTCGGCTTTTGCACTCTCCGAGCCGCGTTCGGGGTCGGATGTCGCAAATATGGAAATGACCGCTGCCCTCGACGGCGGCGACTATGTGCTTTCCGGTGAAAAGACCTGGATCTCCAATGGCGGCATCGCCGATCTCTATGTCGTGTTCGCCCGCACCGGCGAGGCGCCAGGCGCCAAGGGGATTTCCGCCTTCATCGTGCCGGGTGACGCCAAGGGCCTCGGCATCGCCGAGCGGCTCGAGGTCATCGCCCCTCACCCGCTGGCGCGACTGTCGTTCGACAATGTCCGCGTCCCGACTTCCGCCCTGATCGGCAAGCCGGGCGACGGTTTCCGCATCGCCATGTCGGTGCTCGACGTCTTCCGCACGACCGTCGGCGCGGCCGCGCTTGGCTTCGCGCGGCGGGCGCTGGACGAGAGCGTCAGCAGAGCCGCCGAGCGCAAGCTATTCGGCGCGCCGATGGCCGAATTGCAGATGGTGCAGGGCCACATCGCTGACATGGCGCTCGATGTCGACGCCGCCGCGCTCCTCATCTACCGCGCCGCATGGACCAAGGACATGGGCGCCGCCCGCGTCACGCGCGAGGCGGCGATGGCCAAGCTGTTCGCCACCGACAAGGCGCAGGAGGTGATCGACAAGGCGGTGCAGCTGCATGGCGGCGACGGCGTGCGCAAGGGCCACATCGTCGAGAGCCTCTATCGTGAGATCCGGGCGCTGCGCATCTACGAGGGCGCTTCCGACGTGCAAAAGGTGGTGATCGCCAGGCAGGTCATGGGCGGGGCGTGAGAACGAGTTTGAACCAGGGGGAACTGGACATGCACACCATTCTGCAGCCGGAAGGCTGGGCCAAACCGATCGGCTACGCCAACGGCGTCGCGGCGCATGGGCGGCTGGTGTTCGTCGGCGGTCAGGTCGGCTGGAACGGGCAATGCCAGTTCGAGACCGACGACTTCGTCGGCCAGGTGCGCCAGACGCTCGCCAATGTCGTCGCGGTGCTTGCCGCAGCCGGCGGCGAACCGCGGCACATCACCTCGATGACCTGGTACTTCACCGACAAGGCCGAGTATCTTGCCAATCTCAAGGGGATCGGCGAGGCCTACCGCGCCGTCATCGGCCGGCATTTTCCGGCGATGGCCGCCATGCAAGTGGTGGCGCTGGTCGAGGACCGCGCCAAGGTGGAGATCCAGGCCATGGCGGTCATCCCGGAGTGAATTTCCAATAGCGCCGACTGCAAGATGCCCAGCCGCGGCAGCGCGGTGGGCTGCGCCGGCTTTTCTCTGAGCTCAATCTGTGATCAGATGATCACGCTCGCTCCTGCGAGCGCGTTTCGCATCTATTCGCACATAGACTTTGCCGGCAGCTAAGGAAAGCAGAAGCGTGGCTCTGGGCTTCGAACCCGTATCGGGACGCGTCACCGTCCAGGATGGCGTCTATCAACAGCTTCGCCATGCCTTGATGGTCGGCAGCTTCGATCCCGGGCAGGTGCTGACCATCGCCTCGCTGGCCGAGGCCTTCGGCACCTCGAACATGCCGGTGCGCGAGGCTCTGCGCCGGCTCGCGGCGGAGAACGCGCTGGAAATCTCGCAAAATGGCTCGGCCTGCGTGCCGGTGGTGACGCGGGCGCGGCTCGACGACCTCTGCCGGGCCCGGCTGGCCGTCGAAGGGCTGGCCGCCGAGCTTGGCGGGCCGCGCCTGACCCCAGCCGATGTCGCTTCCCTGCAGAAGGTTACCGACGACCAGCAGGCGATCGGCCGCGATGGCAGCATCTACGAGCTGATCGCCAAGAACCAGCAGTTCCACTTCACCATCTACCGCGCCTCCGGGTCTGACGTGCTGTTCCAGTTGATCGAGACACTGTGGCTGCGCTTCGGCCCCTATATGCGGCTGTTGTCCAACCATGTCGCGCCGCTGATGCGCGCCGGCACGATGGAGCCCTCGGGGCGACACGCCGCGATCATCGCGGCGCTCAAGGACAAGGATTTTCCCCGCGCCCGCGACGAGGTGGTAGCCGACATCACCGCGACTCAAGCGACCTTGCGCACGATCTGCCCGGATGTGCCCGAGCCCCGGACGGTGGATTTTTCCGCCTTCGGCAAGGGACCCTGACGCCTAGTTCCCTGCGTTTGCGTTGGCAGGTCCTATGATTAGAGATTTGCCGGAACGCCCATTTCGGTCGTCATTCTCGGGTCTGCGCGCGTCGCTTCGCTTCCTTGCTCCTCCCTAGAGTGACGAACCGGCAGTCGCTTCGGCCATCTCCACGGCGATTAGCGGCGGCTCGTGGATCAAGGATAATCGCGCACTTCCTGGTCACCTGTCCGCATTTCTTCCCGCTGCCGATTGATCGCCGTCCAGTTTTGTGATCACATGATCACAAGGGGGCGAGATAGCAAATGTCCGGCTATTTTCTCTATCATTCGATCGGCACTTTTCCCGGCAAGGCCGAGCGCATGGCCGCCGCGCTGGCGGATTTTTCCGGCATCTGGTCGGCAGAGGACGACGGCCAATGGCCGGCCGCGCTGGCCGCCCGCCAACGGTTCATCGACGCCTGGACACGGCTGATCGAAGCGCCGCAAGGCACATTGACCACCGCCGAGAATGTCACCGCAGCGCTCTACAGCCTGATCGGCGGCCTGCCGGCCGAGCGCCTGGCGGGAAAGCGGCTGCTGGTTGCCGCCGACTGTTTTCCAAGCCTGCATTTCCTGCTTGCGGGACTGGCCGAACGCTTCGGCTTCACGCTCGACACGGTGCCGTTGCGGCCGGGCGAAAGCTGGGTGCGCGACGAGGACTTTGTTGCCCATTGGCAAGACGA
This sequence comes from Mesorhizobium sp. BH1-1-5, assembly GCF_020165615.1. Classification (NCBI taxonomy): domain Bacteria; kingdom Pseudomonadati; phylum Pseudomonadota; class Alphaproteobacteria; order Hyphomicrobiales; family Phyllobacteriaceae; genus Mesorhizobium; species Mesorhizobium sp. BH1-1-5. The sequence goes on along the minus strand of NZ_JAIUIM010000006.1, from coordinate 298,472 downwards.
TGTCGGGCTCGCGCTCATCACCTTCGTCACCTCGACGGCCTCGCATCGCTGCGATGTCGGGCGGCTCGCCGCGCATGGCCGCGCCATGGGCAGCATTGTCGGCGTCGATGTCACGCAAGGCATCGGCGTGGCGCCGTTTTCGGTTACCGCGACGCCGGTCGATTTCGTCGTCTCGACTTCGCTGAAATGGCTGTGCGGTTCCTCCGGCGCTGGCATATTGCAAGTCGCGCCGGAATTGCTTGCGACCTGCCGGCCGGAGTTGCGTGGCTGGTTCAGCCAGCCGAACCCGTTCTCCTGGGATCTCGACGCCTTCGCCTATGCCGACGACGCGCGGCGCTTCGACCATGGCACGCCGGCGATCCTGGCAAGCATCGCCTCGCTGCCCGGGCTGGAATGGGTGGAAAGGACCGGCGTCGACGCCATCCGCGCGCAGAACGCAGCGCTCGTCGAGCGCATCGTCGGCGCGGCGCTAGACAATGGCTGGACGCTGCGTTCGCCGCTCGATGCCGGCGAGCGCGGCGGCAGCGTCATGCTCGGCCTGCCGGCAGGCCTGGAGCCGGCCAGGGTCATCGCGGCGCTGCGCAACGAGCGGCTCTATTGCGATGCGCGCGGCACGACGCTCAGGTTGTCGCCTGGCATGGTCACCACGGAGGCGGCGGTCGACGCGCTGCTTGCACGCCTCCAGAAGCATATCGGCTCGCGGCAGCGCCGCGCATCCTGATTGCAGGCACCGCCTCGCCTGCGGCGCCTGGGAGTTGGCGCCGGAAGAAGCGGACCGGGAAATGAGTCACTTTCGACGTGACCGAACCAGAGGGAAGCAAGATGTTGAAACGTCTAGGACTGATTGGGGTGATCGTTGCCGCGGGCATGGCCTTCGCGGCGCCCGCCTTTGCCGACAAGATCATGGTGGGCGCCTACCCGGCCAATCCGCCATGGGAATACAAGACCGAATCCGGTGGCTTCGAGGGCTTTGAGATCGACGTCGCCAACGATGTCGCCAAGCGCATCGGCGCCGATGTCGAGTTCCAGGACCTCGGCTTCCAGGCGCTGTTCGCGGCGACCGCTTCGGGCCGCATCGATTTCGCCGTGTCCTCGATCTCCGTCACCAAGGAACGGCTGCAGAACCAGGGCTTCACCCAACCCTATTACGACAGCGACGGCACGATCGTCGGCAAGGCGGATTCCGCCATCAAGTCGCTCGACGACCTCAAGGGCAAGACCATCGGCGTGATCGCCGGGTCTACCGGCGAGGCCTATATGAAGGATAACGCCGCCAAGCTCGGCGTCGCCGAGACCAAGAGTTACAACGCCCAGCAGGACCTGCTGCTCGACGTGCAGAACGGCCGTATCGACGGCGGCGCCGGCGAGCTCGCCGGCTTCCTGTTCGCCATCAAGCAGATGCCGGCGCTGAAGATCCTGGTGCGGATCCCGACCGGCGAGCGCTTCGCGATGATGACCAAGAAGGGCCATCCGCTGCTCGAAAAGGTCAACGATGCGATCACCGCCATGAAGAAGGACGGCACCATGGGCTCGATCCACAAGAAGTGGTTCGGCGTCGATCCGGAAGCCGGAACCAGCACCGTGACGCCGGGCCCGATCCCGCAATAGTCTGGCGAGATATCGCCGCGGGAGCGCCAGCCCGGCCGGCGCTCCCGCTTCCACCCTTCAGGCCCGCGAAGGCGGTGGGCTTGGCATTGCCTTCATGGTGAGCCGATGGAACTGATCGACACCTTCTTCAACTGGGGCATCCTGGTCCGATCGTTTCCGATCCTGATCCGCGGACTGGGAAACACCGTTATGCTTGGCTTGGCGGCCATCGTCTTCGGCACCATTGCCGGACTGGCGATCTGCCTGGTGCGGCTCTACGCGCCGAAGCCGCTGAGGCGGCTGGCGATCCTCTACATCGACATCTTCCGCGCGCTGCCGATCCTGGTGGTGCTGATCCTGATCTACTACGCCCTGCCCTTCGTCGGCATCCGCCTGTCGTCCTTCGTATCGGCCGCACTCGCGCTGTCGCTGGTGCTCGCGGCCTTCACCGCGGAAGTCTGCCGCGCCGGCATCCAGAACATCCCGAAAGGCCAGTTCGAGGCGGCGGCCGCGCTCGGCCTGCCCTTCTGGGTCGCCATGCGCAAGGTGGTGTTGCCGCAGGCGATCCGCGTCGTCATCCCGCCGCTGACGAGCAATTGCGTTTCGGTGTTCAAGGACACCGCGCTCGCCTCCGTCGTGGCGATGCCGGACCTCTTGAAGCAGGCGACCGACGCGCAGGCGCTGATGGCCAACCCGACGCCGCTGATCGGCGCCGCGATCATCTACCTCGCCTTCCTGTGGCCGCTGGTGCGGCTGGTCGGCTATCTCGAAGAGCGCGGCAAGGCCCGGTCCGCGCACTGATCCCCACTTGAAATCGATGACCTGAAGGAGACGCCTCGTGAACCAGCACCATGTTTCGAAAGCGCAGGAGGGCGCGGCCTCGTTCCCGGTCGAAAAGATCCGCGCCATGTTCCCGGCGCTTAGCCAAGCCGGCGATTTCATCTTCATGGACAATGCCGCCGGCGCGCAGATCCCGCAAAGCGTGCTCGACGCGGTGACCAGCCATCTGGTCGGACACAATGTGCAGCGCGGTGGCCGCTATGGCCGCAGCGTCACGGTCGACCAATCGGTCGCGGAAGCGCGGACAAGCGTCGCGTTGCTGATCAACGCCTACAGCCCGTCAGAAATCTGCTTCGGCATGAACGCCACCTCGTTCATCCGCCTGGTCAGCCTCGGCATCGGCCAGATGCTTGCCAAGGACGAAGACGAGGGACGCGACGAGATCGTCATCACCGACATGGACCACGACGCCAACATCGCCACCTGGCTGGCGCTGGAATCCAGCGGCGCCAAGTTCAAATGGTGGCGCATGCGCGAGGACGGCAACCTGCATGTCGACGACCTCAAGCCGCTTGTGTCGGAGCGTACCCGGCTCGTCGCCTGCACGGTGACGGCGCATTCGATCGGCTCGATCGTCGACGTCGCGTCAGTGGCCAGTATCGCGCACGCGGCAGGCGCCGAAGTGTTTTTGGACTGCGTGCATTACGGACCGCACGGGCTGATCGATGTGCAGGCCTGGGATTGCGACTATCTCGTCTGCTCCGGCTACAAGAATTTCTCGCCGCATATGGGCTTCCTGTGGGGCCGCTTCGAAACGCTGAAGCGGCTGCCGACCTTCCGCGAGGATTTCATTCCGAACGAACCGCCTTACAAGGTCGAGGCCGGCACCTTCATCTACGAGAATGTCTCCGGCATGGACGCGGCGGTGCGCTATCTGGAATCGGTGGGCCGCAATTTCCTTCCCGAGAACAACCGCTCGCGCCGCGACAACATCGTCGCAGGAATGAGCGCCATCCGCGACTACGAGCTGATGCTGGCGCGTGAGATGCTGAAGGTGCTGAAGGATTGCGGCGCGACCATCTACGGCGTTGCCGAAGAGACGCGGATCAACGAACGCGTGCCGACCTTCTGCTTCAACATCGGCAAGCTGTCGCCGCAAAAGATCGTCGAGGAGATGGCGGCCGTGCAGATCGGCATCCGCGACGGCCACATGTATGCGCCGCGGCTGATGAAGCGGCTCAACCTGTCGATGGACAGCGGCGCCATCCGCGCCTCCCTGGTGCACTACAACACGATGGAGGAAGTGCGCCGGTTTGGGGAAGCGCTGCGGGCGATTGTTGCGAAGCTGTCGTGATCTGATCTCATCGCGAGACGTTGGCGGGACAGCGCCTGGGCTAGCGCCCTTTACGAGGACGAAGCAGACGTCAGGCCGCCTTCTTCTTGGCCAACCTCGCCTTGATGCTCGCCACATCCGCGCGCGGCGTCGCGGCGAACAGCGTCTTGGTGTAGGCGTGCTTGGGGTCGGAGAAGACTTCGTCGCGCGGGCCGTATTCGACGGCTTCGCCGAAATACATGACCATCACGTCGTCGGCGATGTAGCGCACCACCGACAGGTCGTGGCTGATGAAGACGTAGGTCAGCTGGAACTCGTCCTGCAGGTCGGCGAGCAGGTTCAGCACCTGCGCCTGCACCGAGAGGTCGAGCGCCGAGACCGGCTCGTCCAGCACCAGCAGGCTCGGGTTCAGCATCAGCGCCCGGGCGATGGCAATGCGCTGGCGCTGGCCGCCCGAGAACATGTGCGGATAGCGGTTGAAGTGCTCCGGTCCGAGGCCGACCTTCTTCAGCATCTTCATCGCCAGGTCGCGCCGCTCCTCGGCCGACTTGTCGGTGTTGATGAGCAGCGGCTCGCCGAGCACGTCACCGATCTTCTGGCGCGGGTTGAGCGATCCATAAGGGTTCTGGAACACGATCTGCACCTTGCGGCGCATCTCCTTCGACAGGCCGTCTTTGGCGACGTCGACCTTGTTGCCGTCGATGAAGAGCTCGCCGGAGGTGGCGGGATCGATCAGCGTGATGATGCGGGCGAGCGTGGACTTGCCGCAGCCGGATTCACCGACGATGGCCAGCGTCTTGCCCTTCTCGACGCTGAAGGACACGCCCTTGACCGCATGCACGGTGCGTTCGCCGCGGAACAGGCCGCCGCCGACATGGTAGTCGCGCTTGATGTTCTTGCCTTCGACGACCTTGGTCATGCGCCGGCTCCTGAAGGCGCCGGCTCGAACAGCATGTCGGAGACGGTCGGCAGCCGATCGCCGACGGCGTTCTCCGGCAGCGCCGAAAGCAGCGCGCGGGTGTAGTTGCTCTTCGGCGATTCGAAGAGCGACAGCACGTCGGCCTCTTCCATCTTGCGGCCCTTGTACTGGACGATGACGCGGTCGGCGGTTTCGGCCACCACGCCCATATTGTGAGTGATCATGATCAGGCCCATGCCGTATTTGGCCTGCAGCGAGACCAGCAGATCGAGGATCTGCTTCTGGATGGTGACGTCGAGCGCGGTGGTCGGCTCGTCGGCGATCAAAAGCTTCGGGTTGCAGGCGATCGCCATCGCGATCATGACGCGCTGGCACTGGCCGCCTGACATCTGGTGCGGGAATGAATTCAGCCGGTCGGCCGGGTCGGGAATGCCGACCTGCTTGAAAAGCTCGATGGCGCGCGCCCGACGCTGGGCCTTGTCCATGCCCATGTGGAAGCGCAGCACTTCCTCGATCTGAAAGCCGACGGTGAAGCACGGGTTGAGGCTGGCGACCGGCTCCTGGAAGATCATGGCGACGTCCTTGCCGATGATCTTGCGGCGATCGGCCGGACTGATCTTCAAGAGGTCGCGGCCATTGAAATTCATGCGGTCGGCGGTGACGGTCGCCGTCCATGGCAGCAAGCCCATCACGGCCAGCATCGACACCGACTTGCCGGAGCCGGATTCGCCGACGATGGCGAGCACCTCGCGTTCGTCGACATGGAGCGAGACGCCGTCGACGGCGCGGAACGGGCCGGACGCGGTCTGGAATTCAACGACGAGGTTCTGGATGTCGAGCAATGCCATCACGACCTCCTGAGCTTGGGATCGAGCGCGTCGCGCAGGCCGTCGCCAACAAGGTTGATGGCAAGCACGGTGATGAGGATGGCGAGACCCGGGAAGGTCACCACCCACCAGGCGCGCAGGATGAATTCGCGCGCCGAAGCGAGCATGGTGCCCCATTCCGGCGTCGGCGGCTGGGCGCCAAGGCCGAGGAAGCCCAGTGCGGCTGCCTCTAGGATGGCGTTGGAGAAGGACAGCGTGCCCTGGACGATCAGCGGCGCCAGGCAGTTGGGCAGGATGGTGGCAAGCATCAGCCTGAGATGGCCGGCGCCGGCGACCTTGGCCGCCACGACATATTCGCGGCTCTTCTCGGCCATGACGGCGGCGCGCACCAGGCGGGCGAAATGCGGCTGCAGCACCAGCGCGATGGCCAGCATCGCGTTGAACAGGCCGGGGCCGAGGATGGTGACCAGCACCAGCGCCAGAAGTAGCGACGGGAAGGCAAGGATCAAGTCCATGACGCGCATGATCGCGACATCGACCCAGCCGCGGAAATAGCCGGCGAGCAGGCCGAGCGTGATGCCGCCGGTAAGAGCCAGCGTGACCACCACCGCGCCGATCAGCAGCGAGAAGCGCGCGCCATAGAGCAGGCGCGAAAGGATGTCGCGGCCGACCGGGTCGGTGCCGAGCAGATATTGCGTCGAGCCGCCTGCCTGCCATGCCGGAGGCCGCAGGAACGCGGTCTTGTCCTGCACGTCCGGCGCATAGGGCGCGAGCAGCGGCGCAAAGAGCGCCGCCAGCACCAGCAAGATGAAGACGAACAGGCCGATCACGGCGCCGCGGTTCACCGAGAAATAGTGCCAGAAGGTTTTCAGGCCGGTGAGACGATCCGGGTTGCCGGCGGCCATCGGGGCGATTTCGGTCTGGCTCATTTATGCCGCCCTGATGCGTGGGTTGATGACGGCGTAAAGCACATCGACGATGAGGTTTACCGCCATGACGATCAGCGCGATCAGAAGCAGGCCCGACTGCACGACGACATAGTCGCGCTTGAAGATTGAATCGACCATCCACTTGCCGATACCCGGCCAGGCGAAGATGGTCTCGGTGAGGATGGCGCCGGCGAGCAGCGTGCCAACCTGCAGGCCGATGGTGGTGACGACCGGGATCAGCGCGTTGCGCAGCGCATGAACGCCGATGACCCTCGCTCCCGAAAGGCCCTTGGCCCGCGCGGTGCGGACGTAATCCTCGCCCAGCACCTCGAGCATAGCCGAGCGCGTCTGGCGCGCGATGACCGCCAATGGAATCGTGCCGAGCACGATCGCCGGCAGGACGAGATGACTGAGCGCCGAGCGGAAGGCATCCCATTTGCCGTAGATCAAGGTGTCGATGGTCATGAAGCCGGTGATCGGCTTGAAGAAGAACTGCAGGCCGATGCGGCCCGAAACCGGTGTCCAGCCGAGATAGCCGGAAAAGAAGATGATGAGCAGAAGGCCCCACCAGAAGATCGGCATGGAATAGCCGACAAGGGCGGTGCCCATCAGCGATTGATCGAACCAGGAGCCGCGCTTGACGGCGGCGACAATGCCGGCCGGAATGCCGAGCAGCATGGCGAAGACCATGGCGAAGAAGGAGAGTTCCAGCGTCGCCGGGAAGAGCGTCTTGAACTCCTCGAGCACCGGGCGCTTGGAGGAAATGGAGACGCCGAAATCGCCGGTGGCGACCTCACCGACATAGCGCGCATACTGCTCCCAGATCGGCAGATTGTAGCCGAACTGTTGCTTGAGCTCTTCGTAGCGGGCGGGGGCGACGCCATGCTCGCCGGCCATGGCCAAGATCGGATCGCCGGGCAGCAGCCGGACAAATGCGAAGGCGCAGATGGTGATGCCGACCAGGGTCGGGATCAGGAGGGCGATTTTGTTGAGAAGATATCGGAGCATCGTCAAATGAAACGGGGCGGCGCTGGAATTAGCGCCGCCCCGTTCGCAATATTATTCGGCCTTGTCAACGCCGTCGAAGCGATGAATGCCGAGCGGGTCCATCTTGAAGCCGCTGACATTATTGCGAACGACCGCGTAGACCTGGCTGTGGGCCAGCAGGAAAGCCGGAGCTTCCTTGGCGAAGATCACCTGCGCCTGCTCGTAGAGTTTGGTGCGCTCGGCCTGGTCGCTGGTCTTCTTGGCCTTCTGGATCAGGTCCTCGAAGTCCTTGTCGCACCAGCTGGAGTAGTTCGAGACGCCGATGGCGGAGCAGGCGAAGAGAGTGGCGAAGAAGTTGTCCGGATCGCCATTGTCGCCGGTCCAGCCAATCTGGAAGGCGCCGGGACGGTCCTTCTTCTTGCCTTCCTCGCGGTACTTCGTCCACTCGTAGTTGACGATGTTCGCCTTGACGCCGACCTTGGCCCAGTCGGCCTGGATCAGCTCAGCCGCGCGCTGGAAGTTCGGGTTGTAGGGGCGAACGCGGTCGGCGGCCCAGAGCTGGATTTCCTTCAGCCCGGCAGCCTCGAGCACCTTCTTGGCCTCGTCCGGATTGTAGGCGTCGGTCTTCACGTCCTTGTCCCACGACCACATGGTCGGCGGGATCAGGTTCTCGGCCGGCGTCGCGCCGGCATCCTGGAACAGCGACTTGATCAGCGCTTCCCGGTCGATCGCCTGGTTGAGCGCATGGCGCACTTCCGGCTTGTCGAGCGGCGGGATGGTGGTGTTGTAGCTCATATAGCCGATGTTCAGGCCGGCCTGATCCATCAGGGTCACGTCCTTGTTGGCCTTGATGGTGGCGATGTCGGCCGGATTCGGATACGGAGCCACGTCGCATTCGCCTGCCAGCACCTTCTGGATGCGGGCGGTCGCGTCAGGCGTGATGGCGAAGACGAGATCGTCGATCTTTTCCTTGCCCTTGAAGTAGTCGGGGTTGGCCGCGTAGCGGATGACCGCGTCGAGCTGATAGTCGACGAACTGGAACGGACCGGTGCCGATCGGCTTGGTCGAGAAGTCGGCCATCTTGCCGTCCTTCTGCAGCTGGTCGGCATATTCCTTCGACACGATCGAGGCGAAGTCCATGCCGAGATTGGCCAGCATCGGCGCGTTCGGCTCGGTCAGCGTCAGCTTGACGGTGAGGTCATCGACCTTCTCCCACTTGGCGACGTATTTCGGCATGTCCATGCCGGTATAATAGTCCCAGGTGAGATTTGGCAGATACTTGTCGCCGTTCCACGGATTCTCCTTGTTGAACTGGCGATCGAAGGAGAAGACGACGTCATCGGCGTTGAGGTCGCGCGTCGGCTTGAAATAATCGGTGGTCTGGAACTTCACGCCCGGATGCAGATGGAAAGTATAGACCAAGCCATCGTCGGAAATTTCCCACTTATCGGCAAGACCAGGCTCGATCTCGGTACCACCATGCTTGAATTCGACCAGTCGCGAATAGACGGTGCGCGAAGACGCGTCGAAGTCGTTACCGCCGGTCGTCGTACCCGGATCGAAATTGGCCGGCGACGCTTCCGAGCAATAGACGAGTGTCTTAGCACTGGCCATGCCGCTGAGGACGCTTGCAGCCAGCAACGCGGCTGCAAAAGTCATTGTCTTTTTCATTGAGCACTCCCTGATGTTCTCTCAAGCCCTTCTATCAGGCTCGCGAAGGGCGCATATAAGCACCGTTTCTTCGCCTTTGGAACACCTCGTTTGCGTACCCCATGGGAAGCAGGAAAAGAATCTAGTTTTTGCTCCAACAGGAGAAAAAGTGAGTAGTTTTTTCTGCTCACGACATTCTTAACGACGGCATTTTTTTATTGATCTACCGCTCCGCGAAATGAGCTCGCGAGGCGTGCCGCCAAGGTCTCCATGCCGTCCAGGCACGATGCGCGAGGCCGTCGAACCCACAAGATTTCGACGACAAATCTTTCCCCGCATTGCCGCTGGGGCAAGGCTTGCACGGTCGCCGATAGAGGCAATACATAGACGATGGGCGGGATTTCCCGGAAGATCCGGACCGGCATGGAGGACGCTTCTTTCGGAGGCGGCGCCCAGATCGAAGGCGACAGGGAGAGACAGGTGGCAAAAGCAGCCAAGACGACAGCCCCGGCAAAGGCCAAGGCCGCCGCCGAAAGCGATGCGACCAAGCCTGCCAAGGCCGCAGCCACGCCGAAGGCCAAGGCGGCCGCAAAGGCAGCGTCTGCCAACGCGGCGGCAAAGCCGACCATCGCCAAGCCCGCAACGGCAAAGACCAAGGCCGCAACCGCGAAAGTGGACAAGCCGGCAACCAAGCCGACCACCGCCAGGCCTGCCTCGAAGGACCTGCCGAAAGCGATCACCGAGCTCACCGTCGGCCTGCCGGAAAAGCCGTGGCTGAAAAGCTATCCCAAGAATATGCCGGCCGAGATCGGCGCCCTGCCCTACAAATCCATCGGCGAGTTCCTGGTCGGCGCCTGCAAGCAATTCGGCGGGCAGCCGGCCTTCGTGTGCATGGGCAAGTCGATCACCTATGCGGAGCTCGAGCGGCTGTCGGCCGCGTTCGGCGCCTACCTGCAGGCAAGAGGCCTGGAGAAGGGCGCGCGCGTGGCGCTGATGATGCCGAACGTGCTGCAATATCCGGTGGCGATGATGGCAGTCCTGCGCGCCGGCTATACGGTGGTGAACGTCAATCCGCTCTACACGCCGCGCGAACTGGAGCACCAGTTGAAGGATTCCGGCGCGCAGGCGATCGTCATCCTCGAGAACTTCGCCGGCACGCTGCAGGCGGTGATCGCCAGGACGCCGGTCAAGCATGTCATCGTCGCCGCCATGGGCGACATGCTGGGCGGCCTCAAGGGCGCCATCGTCAACCTCGTCGTGCGGCGGGTGAAGAAGATGGTTCCGGCATGGTCGCTGCCCGGCCATGTCAAATTCAACGCCGTGCTCAAGACCGGCGCGACGATCGCCTTCAAGCCGCCCACGGTCTCCGGCGACGACATCGCCTTCCTGCAATATACGGGCGGCACCACCGGCGTCTCGAAGGGCGCTGTGCTTTTGCATCGCAACGTGCTTTCGAACGTCGCGCAGAATTCGCTGTGGGTGGAGGACGCCTACACGGTGAAGCCGAAGCCGGCGCATCTCAACTTCATCTGCGCGCTGCCGCTCTATCACATCTTCGCGCTGACGGTGAACGCGCTGATGGGCATGCAGCAGGGCGCGCAGAACGTGCTGATCCCCAACCCGCGCGACATTCCGGGCTTCGTCAAGGAACTGGCGAAATACCCGATGCACATCTTTCCCGGCCTCAACACGCTGTTCAACGCGCTGCTCAACAATGAGGAGTTCCGCAAGCTGGACTTCAAGCCGCTGATCCTGACGCTGGGCGGCGGCATGGCGGTGCAGAAGGGCGTCGCCGAACGCTGGAAGGCGCTGACCGGCTGTCCGGTGAGCGAAGGCTACGGGCTCTCCGAAACCTCGCCGGTGGCGACCGCCAACAAGTTCAGCTCGACCGACTTCACCGGCACGATTGGCCTGCCGCTGCCTTCGACCGAAATCGCCATCCGCGACGACGACGGCAACAATGTGCCGCTCGGCGAAGTCGGCGAGATCTGCATCCGCGGTCCGCAGGTGATGGCCGGCTACTGGAACCGGCCCGACGAGACCGCCAAGGTGATGACCGAGGACGGCTTCTTCAAATCCGGCGACATGGGCTTCATGGACGAGCGCGGCTACACCAAGATCGTCGACCGCAAGAAGGACATGATCCTGGTCTCCGGCTTCAACGTCTATCCGAACGAACTGGAAGAGGTGGTGGCGCATCACCCCGGCGTGCTGGAAGTGGCTGCGATCGGCGTGCCGGACGAGCATTCCGGCGAAGTGCCAAAGCTGTTTGTGGTCAAGAAGGACCCGGCGCTCACCGTCGAGACATTGATGGCCTATTGCCGCGAGAACCTGACCGGCTACAAGCGGCCGAAATTCATCGAGTTCCGCACCGAGCTGCCGAAGACGCCTGTCGGCAAGATCCTGCGGCGCGCGCTGCGGGACCAGGCTTGAGCGATTATTCCGCCGGCAAGACACCGGAACCAGGCAAGCGGCTCGATCCGGCGGAATTCATCAAGGCGAGCATGCACCTGGCGCCGGTGCCGTCGGTGCCGGAGATCAGGCTCCATCTGGCGCATCCCGGCAGCGGCCTGCGGCGGCTGCTCGAACCGGGCGACGACAGCGACGAAAGTCGGCCCGAGCCGCAGCCGCCCTACTGGGCCTATGCCTGGGCCGGCGGTGCGGTGCTGGCGCGCTATGTGCTGGACCGTCCTTCGATCGTTGCCGGCAAGCGGGTGCTCGACCTTGGCGCCGGCTCCGGGCTGGTCGGCATCGCGGCGGCAAAAGCCGGGGCGCGCGCGGTGATCGCGGCGGAGATAGACCGCAACGGCGTCGTGGCGCTCCGCCTCAACGCGGAAGCCAATGGCGTCGCCATCCAGATACGCGACGAGGACGTCACCGCCGGTCCGCCGCCGGCGGTCGACCTGGTGCTCGCGGGCGACGTCTTCTACGCGCAGGACGTGGGGCAGCGGATGCTGCCCTTCCTCGACCGATGCCTCGCTGCCGGCATCGATGTGCTGGTCGGCGATCCCGGCCGCGCCTGGCTGCCGAGACCGCGGCTTTGCCTGCTCGGCGAATACCAGGTGCCGGATGTCGGCGGAAACGGCGGCAGCGTGCCGAAGCCAAGCGCCGTGTTCGCTTTTGTTGCCAAATCTGGTTAGCCTGCCGGCACGTTCACCCGCGCGGCAAGGAAATCCGGCAGGTCGGCGACCGACTCCAGAACGACGTCCGCCATCGGCGCCAGCGAGTCTCGCGTGCCGGTGCCGGAGAGCACGCCCACCGCCAGGCCGCAACCACCGGCGCGCGCCATTTCGAGATCATGGCGGTTGTCGCCGACCATGGCGATCTCGCCCGGCTTCAACCCGGTCAGGTCGCAGAAAGCGACAACCGTGTCGGGCGCCGGCTTGGAATTGGCGACGGCGTCATAGCCGAAGGCGGCATCGAAGAGCTGCGCGATGCCCAGCGTGGCGAGCGTCCTTTCGGCGCCGCTGGTCGAATCGTTGGTGGCGACGCCCATGCGGTAGGATCGTTTGTGCAAGGTCCGCAGCGAGTCGATGACGCCCGGCAGCGCGACCGCCATGGCCGAGCCTTGCACCGAGGTGATCTCGTTGAAGCGGGAAACGGCGTGCATCTGGTCCTGCTCGGACAGACGCGGGAACCAGAGCTCGACGACGTCCATGTTCGAACCGGAGGCGAAGATCGAATCGGGCTTGAAGCGTTTCATGACGAAGTCGAAGCCGGCAGCGGCGAGCAGCCGATCCGCTTTCCAGCGGTCGCCCTCGGCGGCATCCATCGCCATGAAGTCAGCGACGCCGAGCCAGGTTGTGTTGAAGTCGACAAGGGTGCCGTCCTTGTCGAACAATATTCCCTTGATATCCGCCAATCCCTTTACTCCGCGCCACGCAATTGGTGGATATGAGCCACCAGTCCGGCAGTCGAGGCGTCGCGTTTTGCGGCAGTCTCCTTGCCCTCAACGACAGGCAGCAGGCCCGTCGCCAATTCCTTGCCGAGTTCGACACCCCATTGGTCGAAGGAATTGATGTTGAACAGCGTGCCCTCGACGAAGACGCGATGTTCATAAAGCGCGATAAGCCGGCCCAACGTGCGCGGGTCGAGCTTGCGGTAGAGAATGGTCAGCGAAGGGCGGTTGCCCGAGAAGACCCGGTGCGGCGCGATCTTGTCGACATCGGCCGGCGTCATGCCCTTGGCCAGCATCTGCGCGCGCGCCTCGTCCAGCGTGCGCCCCTTCATGAAGGCTTCCGACTGCGCCAGGCAGTTGGCGAGCAAGAGATCGTGCTGGTGCTTCAGTTCGGGCTCGTGACCGACGGCGGCGGCGAGGAACTCGACCGGGATGAAGTCGGTGCCCTGGTGCAGGAGTTGGAAGAAGGCATGCTGGCCGTTGGTGCCGGGCTCGCCCCAGACCAGCGGGCCGGTCGGCGTGGCAACCGCGGTGCCGTCCAGCGTGACGCTCTTGCCGTTCGATTCCATGTCGAGCTGCTGCAGATAGGCCGGCAGGCGCGACAGGCGCTGGTCGTAAGGGATGACGGCACGGGCCGGATATTTGCACACGACCCGGTGCCACCAGCCGATCAATCCCAGCAACACCGGCAGGTTCTTTTGCATCGGCGCGGTGCGGAAATGCTCGTCCATCTCATGCGCGCCGTCGAGGAAGGCGCGAAAGTTGCGCGGACCGACGGAAATCATCACCGGCAGGCCGATGGCGCTCCAGACCGAGTAGCGGCCGCCGACCCAGTCCCAGAAGCCGAAGACGCGGTCCTGCTCGATGCCGAACTTCGCCACAAGGTCGAGCGCGGTCGAGACGGCGGCGAAATGCTTGCCGACCGCTTCCTTGCCGAGCGCCTTCTGAACCCAATCGCGCGCCGTCTGTGCATTGGTCATCGTCTCGACCGTGGTGAAGGTCTTGGAGGCGATGATGAACAAAGTCGTTTCGGGAGACAGGCCCTTCAGCGTGTCGTGGATATGGGCGCCGTCGACATTGGAGACATAATGCGCACGCGGCCCGTCATGGTAGGGCGCAAGCGCCAGCGTCACCATCGCCGGGCCGAGATCCGAACCGCCGATGCCGATGTTGACGATGTCCGTGATCTTCTTGCCGGTGGCGCCGGCCGCCTTGCCGGAGCGGATGGCGTCGGCGAAAGCGCCCATGGCGTCTAGCACGGCAATCACGTCGGCCTTGGTGTCCTGGCCGTCGACGATGACGCTTTTTCCCGTCAGGTTGCGCAGCGCCGTGTGCAGCACCGCGCGGTTCTCGGTGATGTTGATCTTCTTGCCTTCGAACATGGCGGCGCGGCGTCCCTCGAGATCGGCCGCACCCGCGAGCTTTTCCAGCATCGTCATCGTGTTTGCGTCGACGGCGCATTTCGACCAGTCGAGCAGAAGGTCGCCATCAGTGGCGGAAAATGCCTCGAAGCGCTTGGGATCGGCGGCGAAGGCCTCGCGCATCGAGCCCTTGGTCGCCGCGCGCTGATCGCGCAAGGCGGCAAGTTGCTTGTCGAAGGATGACTGGTCCACTGGCGGGCTCCTGGCGGGTTTTTAGACCATTTTAACAGGCCGGATGTTTCCGGCGCGTGTCGGCGCGTCATTCTATCGAGCCGATTTCCATTTCGTTCAAGCGTGGCATTGCCGCACTGCATCACGCTTTGATGAGAGGTGGTTTTGGACGGTGAAGGGGCTGCGCGCTCGGGGCGACGATTGCTGCGCATCGCGCCTTGGGTGGGTGCCTCGACCACGCTGCGCGTCGCGCTTGGATGCTGCGCATCGCGCCTAAACGCGGGGCGACGATGCTCCGCATCGCGCCTTGATAGATCACTGGCATAAATCCCAGCGATCAGAAAAATTGATTGGCGCAACCCCTTATGCCACCCATACACTCCACTGGTCCAGCCAAGTGAAAACAGCTGGCCATCCGAGGAAGATTTCCCATGCCACAGCGCAATGACACGGCCATATGGTCCGGCCTGTTCCGGATTTCGGCTGAATCCGGCCAAACCCTCCAGGCGCAGATCCGCCAGGCGATCGTCGCGGCCATTCTAGACCGACAGATCGCCGCCTCGATGCCGCTGCCGTCGTGCCGAATTCTCGCGGAAAAACTTGGGGTTGCCCGCGGCACGGTGGTGCTCGCCTTCCAGCAGCTGGTCGACCAGGGCTTCCTGGTGGCGCGCGAGCGGCGCGGCCATTTCGTCAACCCTGACGTGCTGGCCACCCCCGCCAAGCCGCACCAGAAGGCGCCCGACCAGCAGAACGAGATCGACTGGAAGGCGCGCCGGCAGATCGCCGCAAGCGACATGCCGCCGCCGGCCAAGCATGACAACTGGATCAAGTCCTCTTACCCGTTCGTCTACGGCCAGTTCGATCCGGCGCTGTTTCCGACCGCCGAATGGCGCGAATGCAACCGCATGGCGCTGGCGGTGCTGGAGATCCGCAACTGGGCATCCGACATGGTCGACCGCGACGATCCGCTGCTGATCGAGCAGATCCAGGCCAGGCTCCTGCCGCGGCGCGGCATCTTCGCCAATCCGGACGAGATCATCGTGACGCTGGGCGCGCAGAACGCGCTCTATATGCTTGCCTCGCTCTTGATGACCAAGGGCTCGAAAGTGGCGATGGAAGATCCGGGCTATCCCGACGCCCGCTCGATCTTCCGGCTGGCCGGCGCCGATATCCAGCCGGTCCCGGTCGACCAGTCCGGCATCGTGACCTCGTCGATCCCCAGCGATTCCGGCTTCGTCTTCGTCACGCCGAGCCACCACTGCCCGACCATGGTGCCGCTGTCGGCCGAGCGGCGGCAGGACCTCCTGGCGCGCGCCAACCGCAACAACCAGATCATCATCGAGGACGGCTATGACAGCCAGCTGCTCGACGAGGCGCCCCAGCAGGCGTTGAAGAGCCTCGATCGCTCGGGCCGCGTCATCTATGTCGGCTCGATGTCGAAGACGCTGGCTCCAGGTCTCAGGCTTGGCTACATCGTCGCCTCGGCCGGGCTGATCGCCGAGCTTCGCGCGCTGCGCCGCTTCATGCTCAGGCACCCGCCGGCGAACAACCAGCGCGCCGTGGCGCTGTTCCTGTCGCTGGGCCATCACGAGGCATTGGTGCGGAGGCTTTCCACCGCCTTCGACGAGCGGCGCAAGCGTCTGGTCCATGCGATTTCCGCTTTCCTGCCGGAGTGGCGCTCCACCGACTCGGCGGGCGGCACATCGCTCTGGCTGGAAGGGCCGCGCGGCACCGATTCACGCGGCCTGGCGGAAGCCGCCGCGTCGCGCAGCGTCATCATCGAACCCGGCGACCGGTTCTTCGACCGCAGCGAAAAGCCCTCTCGTTTCATGCGCTTGGGCATCTCCTCGATCTCGCTGCAGCATATCGAGCCGGGCATCCGCGAACTCGCCACCGCCGCCGGACGCAGGCCCGCGGCCGCCTGATCGCCACAGAACTTCCAAAAAGAGCCGGCACAGCGCCGGCTCTTTTTTGTTTGGGCTCAGGCTTACCGGTTTAGCATTCTGGCATATTCGACGGGATTGGTTGGCCCATAGGCTGTACCAATGCCGGCGGCATAGTCGGGGCCAGAAGGGGACGAGGCAGGCCGATGGTGGACCAACCGCCGCGGACCGTCTCGCAGATAAAGACAAAAGGTGGAGTGCTTCCATGTCAGTGGCTCTCGAGAAGCAGGAATCGTCGTCGGACCAGCGTTCGCGGCGTTCCGGCGGGCGCGAAGCGCGCCGCGCGATGCGGGCGGCGCCGTTGGCCGACGACATCCGTCCGGTGCGGGCCGGCCTCGAAGGCGGCAGCTACGGGCCATTGAGCCAGAATGACCGGGAACGCATCCACGAAGCGGTGCTGACGCTGCTGGAGACAGTCGGCTTCGCCAATGCCATCCCGTCCTGCATCGAAGCGCTGGTCCGCGTTGGCGGCACCTATGGCGACGACGGCCGCATCCGGCTGCCGCGCGCCTTGGTGCTGGACACGATCAAGAAGGCTGCGCGCAACTTCACCCTCTACGGCCAGGATCCGAAGCACGACATGCTGATCCAGGGCAAACGCGTGCACTACGGCACGGCGGGCGCGGCGGTGCATCTGGTCGATGTCGAGAAGCGCGAATACCGCGAATCGCTGCTGCAGGATCTTTACGACGCCGCCCGTCTCGTCGACGGGCTGGACAACATCCATTTCTTCCAGCGCACCATGGTGCCGCGCGACATTCCCGACCCGCTCGATATGGACTTCAACACGCTCTATGCCTGCGTGACGGGGACATCCAAGCATGTCGGTACCTCGTTCACCGTGCGCGAGAACGTCAAGCCGGCGCTGGAAATGCTCTATGCGATCGCCGGCGGCGAGGAGAATTTCCGGGCGCGGCCGTTCGTGTCGAACTCGAACTGCTTCGTGGTGCCGCCGATGAAGTTCGCCGAGGACGCCTGCGGCGTGCTGGAAGCCTGCGTGGAAGGCGGCATTCCGATCCTGCTTCTGTCGGCCGGCCAGGCCGGCGCCACCGCACCGGCGGCGATTGCCGGCGCCGTCGTGCAGGCGGTGGCGGAAGTGCTGATGGGCCTGGTCTATGTCAATGCCATCAAGCCCGGGCATCCGGCGATCTTCGGCACCTGGCCGTTCGTCTCCGACCTCAGGACCGGCGCCATGTCCGGCGGCTCCGCCGAGCAGGCAGTGCTGACCGCGGCCTGCGCGCAGATGGCGCAGTACTACGACCTGCCGGGCGGCTCGGCCGCCGGCATGACGGATTCGAAACTGCCCGACATCCAGTCCGGCTATGAAAAGGGCATCACCGACGTGATGGCCGGTCTTGCCGGCCTCAATCTCGTCTATGAGTCAGCCGGCATGCATGCCTCGCTGCTCGGTTTCTGCCTCGAAAGCCTGATTATCGACAACGATATGCTCGGTCACTGCCTGCGCTGCGTGCGCGGCATCGAGGTGACCGACGAGGCGCTGTCGATCGACACCATCGCCGATGTCTGCATGAAGGGTCCCGGGCACTATCTCGGCAACGATCAGACGCTGAAGCTGATGCAGACGGAATATTTCTACCCCGCCGTCGGCGACCGTTTCTCGCCCAAGGAATGGAACGAAAAGGGCCGGCCCGACATCCTGTCGCGGGCGATCGCCGAGAAGAAGCGCGTGCTTGCCGAGCGCTTCCCGCGCCATGTCTCGCGCCTGCTCGACGACAAGTTGCGCGCCCGCTTCGGCGAGATGATCAAGTTGCCGCGCAGCGGCATGGGCGGCTAGAGCGTTTCACCGTTTCACGGAAACGGCGAACCGCTCTATCCCTTTGTTTTTACGCAATTCCGGACGGAAAACCGCTCACACTTTTCCTGGAATTGCTCTAGGGCGCGCTGATATTTCGGTGAGGCCGGCCTGCAAATGGCGGCTCCTGCGCTTCCGGTGCTCACGTACGAAAGTACGCTCCGCTCCGGTTCTCGGAAACCATCATTTTCGACTCGGCCTGACCGAATCTCAACGCGTCCCACCAAGTCACTCCGCGGTCAGCCCGTAGCGTTCGACGACCTCGGCGTTGATCAGCTTGGCGTGCAGCGTCATCAGCACGATCTGCGCGTCGAAACTGTCGCCGGCTTCCAGCGCCGCCTCGATGCGGCGCTCGACCTCCAAGGTCGGCTCCCGGCCGTTGGCCTGCTCGAACACATCCGGTCCGGCGACGCAGTAGCCGCAAAGTTGCGCCACGGAGTGATAGGCGGGCGCCGGTGGCTCGTTGGGCCAGTGGTCGTTCATCAGATTGACAATGGTGAGTTTGACGCCTTCGGGCACCAGGGCCGGATGCAGGTCGGCCGCGCGCAGTGCCTCGTCGAGCTGGCGCAAATCGCCGGAGCGGCCGAACATGCCGAGGAAGCCGAGGGAAGAACGCCGTTTCGCCACGATAATCTTCTCCCTTCGCAAGGCCGCCGAGGTCGAGCTTATCTGTGGGTTCCATGAAGCTGAAACAAGGGCATGAAAAAGGGCGACTCGCTATTCGCAAGCCGCCCCTTTGATTTAGCCGAATATGAACTCAGTGATTGTCGCGCGGCACGCCGCTGGTATGCGCGACGTCCTGGTATTTTACCGCCGGCTTCAGCACCATGCCGGCCGAGAACTGGTCGACCATACCGCGCTGAATCTCCTGCCAGGGCGTCTGGTGCTTGGGATAGTGATAGCCGCCATTGCCCTGCAGCGCGGCGCGCCGTTTGGCGATCTCCTCGTCGCTGACGAGGATATTGGCCGTGCCCTTCTTGAGGTCGATGCGGACGCGGTCGCCGGTCTTGAGCAGCGCAAGGCCGCCGCCGATGGCGGCTTCCGGCGAGGCGTTGAGGATGGACGGCGAGCCTGACGTGCCGGACTGGCGGCCGTCGCCGATGCAGGCCAGCGAATGGATGCCCTTCTTGATGAGGTAGGCCGGCGGCTGCATGTTGACCACCTCGGCGCCGCCCGGATAGCCGACCGGACCGGCGCCGCGCATGAACAGGATGGTGTGCTCGTCGATGCCCTGCGCCGGATCGTCTATGCGGGCGTGGTAATCTTCCGGCCCGTCGAAGACCATGGCGTTGCCCTCGAAGGCTTCCGGATCGTTCGGGTTGGAAAGGTAGCGCTCGCGGAATTCCGTCGAGATGCCGCTGGTCTTCATGATGGCGGAATCGAACAGATTGCCCTTGAGGTTGATGAAGCCGGCATTGGCCTTGAGCGGCTTGGCGGCGCTGCGGATGACATCGTGATCCTCGGTGACGGCATCCTTGCAATTGTCGCCCATGGTCTTGCCGTTGGCGGTGATCGCATCGGGATGCGGCAACAGGCCGCCCTTCATCAGTTCGGCCACCACCGCCGGCACGCCGCCGGCATGGTGATAGTCCTCGCCGAGATACTCGCCGATCGGCTGCAGGTTGACGAGCAGCGGCACGTTGAGGCCGATCTTCTGCCAGTCGTCATTGTCGAGCGGCACGCCGAGATGGCGGGCGATCGCGTTGAGGTGGATCGGCGCGTTGGTCGAACCGCCGATAGCCGAGTTGACGACGATGGCATTCTCGAAGGCCTGTCGCGTCATGATATCGGACGGCTTCAGGTCCTCATGCACCATGTCGACGATGCGCTTGCCCGTCTCGTAGGCGATCTGGCCGCGCTCGCGATACGGCGCGGGAATGGCGGCCGAGCCCGGCAACTCCATGCCGAGCGCCTCGGCCAGCGAATTCATCGTGGTGGCGGTGCCCATGGTGTTGCAGTAGCCGGTCGACGGCGCCGAGGAGGCGACGATGTCCATGAACTCGTCATAGTCGATCTCGCCGGCAGACAGGCGCTGGCGCGATTCCCAGACGATGGTGCCGGAGCCGGTGCGCTTGCCCTTGTGCCAGCCGTTGAGCATCGGGCCGACCGACAGCGCGATGGCCGGAATGTTGACGGTGGCCGCCGCCATCAGCAGCGCCGGCGTGGTCTTGTCGCAACCGATGGTCAGCACGACGCCGTCGAGCGGATAGCCGTAGAGCACCTCGACGAGGCTAAGATAGGCAAGGTTGCGATCGAGCGCGGCGGTGGGGCGCTTGCCGGTCTCCTGGATCGGGTGGCACGGGAACTCGAACGGGATGCCACCCATCGAGACGATGCCTTCGCGCACGCGCTTGGCGAGCTCGATGTGATGCCGGTTGCAGGGCGAAAGATCGGAACCGGTCTGCGCGATGCCGATCAGCGGCTTGCCCGACATCAGCTCGGCGCGCGTCAGGCCGTAATTGAGGTAGCGCTCGAGATAGAGCGCCGTCATGCCCGGATTGTCGGGATTGTCGAACCACTCCTGCGAGCGAAATGTCTTCTTCTTGGTGGGGGCGCCTGCCATGGTGGTCTCCGTATTTGTATGACAAATCGATAGGACAATGCGCTCATGCAGGCAAGAGGCAGGCGCTGCCAGAACCCGGACTTTGGTGCGATAGACTTGTCCCGGCCCGCGCGCTACGACCAATCGGCATCAGCAATCCGGGGAGGTCTTGATGGCTTTGGTGATCGAAGGCGAGGAGCGGATCGCCGCACCCATCGAGAAGGTGTGGGAAGCCCTCAACGACCCTGCGGTCCTGAAGGAGGCCATTCCCGGCTGCCAGAGTCTGGAGAAGAGTTCGGCCACCGAGATGGCGGCAACCGTGGTGCTCAAGATCGGGCCGATCAAGGCGACCTTCAACGGCGAAGTCACGCTGAAGAACCTCAAGCCGCCGCATTCCTATACCATCCAGGGCGAAGGCAAGGGCGGCATCGCCGGCTTCGCCAAGGGCGGCGCCGACGTCACGCTGATCGCCGACGGGCCGAATGCCACGGTGCTCAAATATGCCGCCAAGGCCGAGGTCGGCGGCAAGATCGCGCAACTCGGCAGCCGGCTGATCGAGTCGACATCGAAGAAATTGGCAGGGCAGTTCTTCTCGACGTTCGGCGAGAAGGTCGGCGCCTAGAGCGTTTCACCGTTTCACGGAAACGGCGAACCGCTCTATCCCTTTGTTTTTAAGCAATTCCGGACGGAAAACCGCTCACACTTTTCCTGGAATTGCTCTAGCGCCGGTCCGGCGAATTACTCGAACACGATGCTCGGCACCGCGGCTTCGGCCGCGCCGCGCTCTTCCTGGACCCGATCCCAGACCTTTAATGCGATGTCGCGATAGATTTTCGCCTCGGCGCCCTCGGGCTTGGAGGCGACGACCGGCGCGCCGGCATCCGAGCTTTCGCGGATGCCCATTTCAAGCGGCACCTCGCCGAGGAAGGTGACCCCGAGGCGCTCGGCCTCGCGGCGCGCGCCGCCATGGCCGAAAATGTCGTAGCGCTTGCCGGTGTCCGGAGCGAGGAAGTAGCTCATATTCTCGACGATGCCGAGCAGCGGCACATCGACCTTCTTGAACATGTTGAGACCCTTGCGGGCGTCGATCAGCGCCAGATCCTGCGGCGTCGAGACGATGACGGCGCCGGCGAGCGGCACCTGCTGGGCCATGGTGAGCTGAGCGTCGCCGGTGCCGGGCGGCATGTCGACCACCAGCACGTCGAGCGGACCCCATTCGACCTCGCGCAGCATCTGCGTCAGCGCCGACATCACCATCGGGCCGCGCCAGATCATCGGCGTCTCCTCGTCGACGAGGAAGCCCATCGACATCACCTTGAGGCCGTAATTCTGCATCGGCTTCAGGATCTTGCCGTCGACGGTCTGCGGCCGGCCGTGGATGTTGAGCAGCCTGGGCATCGACGGGCCGTAGATGTCGGCGTCGAGCACGCCGACCTTCAGCCCGTTGGCGGCAAGGCCGAGCGCCAGGTTGACCGCCGTGGTCGACTTGCCGACACCGCCCTTGCCGGAGGCGACCGCGATGATGGCGTCGATGCCGGGCACGCCGCGCTTGCCATGGCTCTGCGATGCGGGCGCGTGCGGCGCGGGACGCTGCGGTGCTGCCGGCGGAGCAGGCGGTGACGGTGCTGCCTGCGAAGATTGACGCGCCGGAACCGGCGCCTCCATGCCGCCGCCCTTCTTCTCCGCCGTCAGCGCGACGACGGCGCTGGCGACGCCGGGGATGGTTTTCACCGCGCGCTCGGCGGCGGCGCGCAGCGGCTCCAGCTCCTGGGCACGGGCAGCGGGAACGGTGATCGAGAAGAAGACCTTGGAATCGGCGATGAAAATCTCCGAGACCATGCCGAGGTCGACGATGTTGCCGGTGAAGTCCGGCCCATTGACCGTCTTCAGACGCTCGACGACGGATTCCTTGGTAACAGTCATGATCTTTCCTCGGGGTTTGGCGTTCCAGATAGTGCAGTTTCCCGGCAGAACCAAGCCGTGGCGCAACAGCTCGCCCGGCGTGCCCCGGAAAGCGACGGACGGTGTCGGATTTGCCAACCGGGATCGCGCTTCGAGCCCAAGCCCATGGCCAAACGACCCGCCCGCGCTATCTCCACTGCCATCACGACAATCTGTGAAGGAGACCGTCATGCTCCAAAACAGCAATGCGACAGCCAATCTCGCGGTGAAGGACCTGGACAAGGCCAAGGCCTTCTACGAAGGAACGCTCGGCCTCAAACAAGTGCACGACATGGGCGGCGAGCTGATCGTCTATAAGAGCGGCGAGACTGTCATCAACGTCTATCATTCGCAATTTGCCGGCACCAACAAGGCGACGGCGGTGACGTGGACGGTCGGCGACCAGATCGAGCCGATCGTCAAGTCGCTGCGGGCGAAAGGCGTCAGCTTCGAGCACTACGACATGCCCGGGCTGACGCTCGAGGGCGACATCCATGTCGGCCAAGGCATGAAGGTCGCCTGGTTCAGGGATCCCGACGGCAACATCCTGAACCTGGTGGACAGGTAGCCTCGCCGCGAGGCTGAGCACGGCCGCTTACGCGGCCAGCCTCGTAGCGAGATAGGTCAACGCCGAGATCGCCGCCGTCGCCGGCAAGGTGATCACCCAGGCGACGACGATGTTGCCGGCGATGCCCCAGCGCACGGCGGAGACGCGGCGGGCGGCGCCGACGCCGATGATGGCGCCGGTGATGGTGTGGGTCGTCGAGACCGGGACACCGAGCCAGGTGGCGGCGAACAGCGTCATGGCGCCGCCGGTCTCGGCGCAAAAACCTGCATGGGGTTCAGCCGCGTGATCTTCGATCCCATCGTGTGCACGATGCGCCAGCCGCCGAACAGCGTGCCCAGCGCCAGCGCCGACTGGCAGGTGAGGACCACCCACAGCGGCACATAGAAAGTCGGGCCGAGCGCGCCTTGCGAAAAGAGCAGCACGGCGATGATTCCCATGGTCTTCTGCGCGTCGTTGCCGCCATGTCCCAGGGAATAGAGCGAGGCGGAAAAGAACTGCAGCACGCGAAAGGTGCTGTCGACCGCGAACGGCGTCTGGCGCACGAACAGCCAGGAAACGATGAGAACCAGGACGAGCGCCAGCACGAATCCCGTCGCGGGCGAGAGCACGATGGCCGCGATCGTCTTGCCGAGCCCGGACCAGACGATGGCGCCGGTTCCAGCCTTGGCGACGCCGGCGCCGACCAGCCCGCCGATGAGCGCGTGCGAGCTGCTCGACGGAATGCCGGCGACCCAGGTGACGATGTTCCAGACGATGGCCCCGACGAGCGCTGAGAAAATCACCGCCGGCGTGACGATGCTGACATCGACAATGCCCTTGCCGACGGTCTCGGCGACATGCAGGCCGAAGAACATGAAGGCGATGAAATTGAAGAAAGCCGCCCAGAACACCGCGTAATGCGGCCTGAGCACCCGGGTGGAGACGATGGTCGCGATCGAGTTGGCAGCATCGTGCAGGCCGTTGAGGAAATCGAAGAACAGCGCCACGGCGACGAGGCCGATCAGCAGGGGAAAAGCGATCGTGGCTTCCATCGCCTAAACGTTCTCGATGACGATGCCGCTGATCTCGTTGGCGACATCCTCGAAGCGGTCGACCACCTTCTCCAGCTGGCCATAAATCTCCGAGCCGATCAGATACGCCATGGCGTCGCCGCGGCCATGACGCCTGAACAGGTCCTTCAGGCCCTGCTCGTGCAGGTCGTCGGCGCGGCCCTCGACGCGCATCACCTCCTCGGCGATGGCGTTGAGGCGCGCGGCATTGGCGCCGACCTTGCCCAGCAGCGGGATGGCCTCCGCGACCAGCCGGGCAGCCTGGACGATGACGCCGCCCATCTCCCGCATCAGCGGGTCGAACTCCCTCACCTCGAACAATTTCACCGTCTTGACGGTCTTGTGCATCATGTCGATGGCGTCATCCATCGACTGGATCAGATCCTTGATGTCGCCGCGGTCGAAGGGGGTGATGAAGGAGCGCCTGACGGCAAGCAGGACTTCGGCGGTGATGCCGTCGGCCTCGTTTTCGAGATCGACGATCTTCTGGCACCAGCGGTCGATGTCCTTGCCGCTGAGAAGCTGCTCGAGGGCCTCGGCGCCGCCGACCACGGTGCGCGAATGCCGCTCGAACAGATCGAAGAAGCGATCCTCGCGCGGCAACAGCTTGCGAAACCAGCCCAGCATGTCGTCCCTCCTTGGCTTGCGCCTATCCCACATAGCGCCATGCGCCGCGCGGGAAAACAGATAGCCGGCTCAAAAAATGTGGACGAGGCCCGATTATGCGTGCGTCTTGCGAAGCAACGCGATTTCCCCGACCTTGGGCCGAACGTTGCGGATCGGATGGCATGATCGACAAGCTGGAATTCTTCATCGCCTTGGCCAAGGAGGAGCATTTCGGCCGGGCCGCGGAGGTGTGCGGCGTCACCCAGCCGACCTTGTCGGCCGGCATCAAGCAGCTCGAGGAGCAGCTCGGCGTCATGCTGGTGCTGCGCGGCTCGCGCTTCCAGGGCCTGACGCCGGAAGGCAAGCAGGTGCTGGGCTGGGCGCGCCGCATCGTCGGCGATACGCGCACGATGCGCGAGGAGATGCGGGCGGCGCGCCACGGCCTGTCCGGGCGCATCCGCATCGCGGCGATCCCGACGGCGCTGGCCATGGTGGCGCGGCTGACGACACCGTTCCGCGAAAAGCATCCCGGCGTCACATTTTCCGTGCTGTCGCGCACCTCGATCGAGGTGCTGTCGCTGCTCGGCAATTTCGACGTCGATGCCGGCATCACCTATCTCGACAACGAGCCGCTCGGGCGGGTGACCAGCGTGCCGCTCTATGACGAGCGCTACCAGCTGATCACCGCGGTCGGGAACCCTTTTTCCGACCGCGACAAAGTGACGTGGTCCGAGATCAGCCAGTTGCCGCTCTGTCTGCTGACGCCGGATATGCAGAACCGCCGCATCATCGACCAGCACCTGGCGGAAGCGGGAGTGCAGGTGCGCCCGACGCTGGAATCGAATTCGATGATCGTGCTGTTCTCGCATATCCGTACAGGCAAATGGTCGTCGATCATGCCGCTCAACCTTGCGGAAACATTCGGCTTTTCGGAGCCGATCCGGGCTATTCCGATCGTCGACCCGGATGCCAGCCACACGGTCGGGCTGGTGGCGGCGCCGCGCGAGCCGCACACGCCGCTGGTGCAGGCGCTGCTGGACGAGGCGATGGCGCTGGCGGACGATTTCCGCGCCCACCGCTAGGCTAGACAATGCGAGCGACCTGATTTCGATAGAAAATTTCTATCAAGCGACGGAAGCGCTTTATTGATTTCGGAGGTTTCCTCTGATTTCGTAAGGACTTAGCGATATTGCGTCCATGCATGTCGTTGCCCCAAAATCGCTAAGAGTTTGGGCGGCATATATGGTTGGATGCCACGACCCAGGGAGGGCGCTGCGTGACCATGCAGGCCGCAAATACCGAGATCGCGTCGCGTACGGCGGCGATCATTGACGAGATGAAGGGCCTCGAAGGCCCGCTGCTGCCGATCCTGCACAGCATACAGGAAGAGTTCGGGCACGTTCCGAAGGACGCGCTGCCGGTGATCGCCGACGGGCTGAACCTGTCGCGGGCCGAAGTGCACGGCGTCGTCAGCTTCTATCATGATTTCCGCGCCAAGCCTGCCGGACGGCACGTGCTGAAGCTCTGCCAGGCGGAGGCCTGCCAGTCCATGGGCTCGGACGCCATCGCGGCCAAGGTCAAGCAGTTGCTCGGCATCGATTTCCACGAGACCACGGGCGACGGATCGGTTACACTGGAGCCGGTCTACTGCCTCGGGCTTTGCGCCTGCTCGCCGTCGGCGATGCTCGACGGCGAAGTTATCGGCCGGCTCGATGACGAGAAGATCGAAGAGATCGTCGCGGAGGTGCGTTCATGATCCCGCGCATCTATATCCCGGCAGATTCCGGCGCGCTGGCGCTCGGCGCCGAAAAGGTCGCCAAAGCGATCGAGAAGGAACTCAAGGAGCGCGGCGTCGAGGCCAAGATCGTGCGCAACGGCTCGCGCGGCGCCTATTTCCTCGAGCCGATGGTCGAGGTGGCGACGTCCGAGGGCCGCATCGCCTACGGGCCGGTCAAGCCGTCCGACGTCAAGAGCCTGTTCGACAGCGGCTTCCTCACCGGCGGTCATCACAAGCGCTGGCTCGGCGCGCCTGACAAGATCCCCTTCTTCGTCAAGCAGACGCGGTTGACCTTCGCCCGTTGCGGCATCAACGACCCGCTGTCGCTCGATGCCTACAAGTCGCTGGGCGGTCTGCGTGGCATGCAGAACGCCGTCGCCATGGCGCCGGCCGATGTCGTCAAGCAGGTTACCGAGTCCGGCCTGCGCGGCCGCGGCGGCGCCGGCTTCCCGACCGGCATCAAGTGGAAGACGGTGCTGGATACGGCGGGCGCGCAGAAATACATCGTCTGCAATGCCGACGAAGGCGACAGCGCCACTTTCGCCGACCGCATGATCATGGAAGGCGACCCCTTCGTGCTGATCGAAGGCATGGCGATCGCCGGCATCGCCACCGGCGCGACCAAGGGCTTCGTCTATGTCCGCTCGGAATATCCGCATGCGGTAGCGACAATGAACAAGGCCGTCGCCATCGCCCGCAAGGCGGGCGTGCTCGGCGTCAACGTGCTGGGCTCGCCCAACGCCTTCGACATGGAAATCCGCGTCGGCGCCGGCGCCTATGTCTGCGGCGAGGAAACCTCGCTCCTGAACAGCCTCGAAGGCAAGCGCGGCGTGGTGCGCGCCAAGCCGCCGCTGCCGGCGATCCAGGGCCTGTTCGGCAAGCCGACGGTGATCAACAATGTGATCAGCCTGGCCTCGGTGCCGATCATCATGGACAAGGGCGCCGCCTACTACAAGGATTTCGGCATGGGCCGCTCGCGCGGCACGATCCCGATCCAGATCGCCGGCAACGTCAAGAATGGCGGCCTGTTCGAGACGGCCTTCGGCCTGACGCTCGGCGAGATCGTCGACGATATCGGCGGCGGCACGGCTTCAGGGCGTCCGGTCAAGGCGGTGCAGGTCGGCGGGCCACTCGGCGCCTATTTCCCGCGCGCTTTGTTCGACACACCCTTCGACTATGAAGAATTCGCCAAGCGCGACGGTCTGATCGGCCATGCCGGCATCACCGTGTTCGACGACAGCGCCGACATGCTGAAGCAGGCGCGCTTCGCCATGGAGTTCTGCGCCATCGAAAGCTGCGGCAAGTGCACGCCGTGCCGCATCGGCTCGACGCGTGGCGTGGAGGTTCTGGACAAGGTCGCCGCGGGCATCGAGGCGGAAAAGAACCTCGCTCTGGTCACCGACCTCTGCAACACGATGAAGTTCGGATCGCTGTGCGCGCTGGGCGGCTTCACGCCCTACCCGGTGATGAGCTCGATCACGCATTTCCCCGAGGATTTCAAGCCCGCCGGCGCGCGTGGCGGCTGAATAGGAGCTGGCAGATGAACATCAAGGCCGACTTCCCGACACTCATCGAAGAGATCGACTACGGCACGCCGGCGTCGAAAGCGACGAAGCAGGTCACCCTGACCGTCGACGGGCAAAGCATCACCGTGCCGGAAGGCACCTCAATCATGCGCGCGGCGATGGGGGGCGGGGTCGAGATCCCGAAGCTCTGCGCCACCGACATGCTGGACTCCTTCGGCTCCTGCCGCGTCTGCCTGGTCGAGATCGAAGGGCGCGGCGGCACGCCGGCCTCCTGCACGACGCCGGTCGGCGAAGGCATGGTGGTGCGCACGCAATCGGATCGGCTCGATTCGATCCGCCGCGGCGTCATGGAGCTCTATGTCTCCGACCATCCGACGGGCTGGAACGAGAAGGCCGGAACCGGCGCCAGCGAATTCGACGCGGTGGCGAAGTCGGTCGGTCTCTCCGAGAACCGTTACGGCGTCGAGGGCCGCAACCACGTCAAGGAAGAGGGCGGCGTGGCGCCTGGCCATGGCTCGCTGGCGGTAGACTATATCGCCCGCGACGAATCGAACCCCTATTTCACCTACGACCCGGCGCAGTGCATCGTCTGCTCGCGCTGCGTGCGTGCCTGCGAAGAGGTGCAGGGCACCTTCGCGCTGACCATCGAGGGCCGCGGCTTCGAGTCGCGCATGGTCGCCGGCATGCATGAGGACTTCATCGCTTCCGAATGCGTATCCTGCGGCGCCTGCGTGCAGGCCTGCCCGACGGACGCGCTGCGCGAGAAGACCGTGCTCGAGAAGGGCATGCCGGAGCGCTCGGCCGTCACCACCTGCGCCTATTGCGGCGTCGGCTGCTCGTTCAAGGCCGAGGTCAAGGATGACGAGGTCATCCGCATGATGCCCTACAAGGACGGTATGGCCAATCACGGCCATTCCTGCGTCAAGGGCCGCTTCGCCTATGGCTACGCCACCCACAAGGACCGCATCCTGTCGCCGATGATCCGCGAGAAGATTTCCGATCCGTGGCGCGAAGTGACGTGGGAAGAGGCGATCGAGCATACGGCGAAGGAATTCCGCCGCATCCAGTACCAATATGGACGCACGGCGATCGGCGGCATCACCTCCTC
This sequence comes from Mesorhizobium sp. BH1-1-5, assembly GCF_020165615.1. Classification (NCBI taxonomy): domain Bacteria; kingdom Pseudomonadati; phylum Pseudomonadota; class Alphaproteobacteria; order Hyphomicrobiales; family Phyllobacteriaceae; genus Mesorhizobium; species Mesorhizobium sp. BH1-1-5. The sequence goes on along the minus strand of NZ_JAIUIM010000006.1, from coordinate 269,097 downwards.
GCGCTGCACCAACGAGGAAACCTACCTCGTCCAAAAGCTGGTGCGGCAGGGCTTCCGCAACAACAATGTCGACACCTGCGCCCGCGTCTGCCATTCGCCGACCGGCTACGGCCTCGGCCAGACCTACGGCACCTCGGCCGGCACGCAGGATTTCGACTCGGTCGAATTCACCGATGTCGCCGTGATCATCGGCGCCAATCCGGCTTCCGCCCATCCCGTCTTCGCCTCGCGGTTGAAGAAGCGGCTGCGCCAGGGCGCCAAGCTGATCGTGATCGATCCGCGCCGCACCGAGATGGTCAAGTCGGCGCATATCGAGGCGGACTATCACCTGCCGCTGAAGCCCGGCACCAATGTGGCGGTGCTGACGGCGCTGGCGCATGTCATCGTCACCGAAGGCCTCTACAATGAAGCCTTCGTGCGCGAGCGTTGCGACTGGGCCGAATTCCAGGACTGGGCGTCCTTCGTCGCCCTGCCGGAAAACAGCCCGGAAACCGTCGGCAAGCTGTCCGGCGTCGACCCGGAAGCCATCAGGGGCGCCGCGCGCCTTTACGCCAAGGGCGGCAATGGCGCGATCTATTACGGCCTCGGCGTGACCGAGCACAGCCAGGGCTCGACCACGGTGATCGCCATCGCCAACCTCGCCATGGCCACCGGCAATATCGGCCGGCAGGGCGTCGGCGTGAACCCGCTGCGCGGCCAGAATAACGTGCAGGGCTCGTGCGACATGGGCTCGTTCCCGCACGAGCTGCCGGGCTACCGCCACATTTCGGGCGACGCGGTGCGCGACATCTATGAGAGCCTGTGGGGCGTGAAGCTGGACGACGAGCCGGGCCTGCGCATCCCCAACATGCTGGACGCCGCCGTCGACGGCTCGTTCAAGGGCATCTACATCCAGGGCGAGGACATCCTGCAGTCCGATCCCGACACCAAGCATGTTGCCGGCGGCCTCGCCGCGATGGAATGCGTGGTCGTGCACGACCTCTTCCTCAACGAGACGGCAAACTACGCGCATGTCTTCCTGCCGGGCTCGACCTTCCTCGAGAAGGACGGCACCTTCACCAATGCCGAGCGCCGCATCAACATGGTGCGCAAGGTCATCGAACCGAAGGCCCGCTACGCCGACTGGGAAGCGACGCAGGAGCTTGCCCGCGCCATCGGGCTCGACTGGAACTACACGCATCCGTCGCAGATCATGGACGAGATCGCCAAGACCACGCCAAGCTTCGCGGGCGTCTCGTTCGAGCTGCTCGACCGCGTCGGCTCGGTGCAGTGGCCCTGCAACGAGAAGGCGCCGCTCGGCACGCCGATCATGCATGTCGACGGCTTCGTGCGTGGCAAGGGCAAGTTCATCCGCACCGAATATGTGGCGACGGACGAGCGGACCGGTCCGCGCTATCCGCTGCTGCTGACCACCGGCCGTATCCTGTCGCAATACAATGTCGGCGCGCAGACCAGGCGCACCGAGAATTCGATGTGGCATGCCGAGGATCGGCTGGAGATCCATCCGCACGACGCCGAAGTCCGCGGCGTGCGCGAAGGCGACTGGGTACGGCTGGCGAGCCGTTCGGGCGAAACCACGCTGCGCGCGCTGATCACCGACCGCGTCTCGCCCGGTGTCGTCTACACGACGTTCCACCACCCGGACACGCAGGCCAATGTGATCACCACCGACTTCTCGGACTGGGCGACCAACTGTCCGGAATACAAGGTCACCGCCGTGCAGGTGGCGCCGTCCAACGGCCCGACAGACTGGCAGAAGGACTATAACGAACAGGCCAAGCAGAGCCGGCGCATCGCTCCGCTGCAGGCGGCGGAGTAGTTCTTGGCCGCGCGCCGCAAAGCGACGACACAAATCTCGCGGCTGGCGCATCGCGCCAGCGGCACAGCGACCGCGTACCGCATGGTGCCGGAAGAGACGCCGGTGGCGTTCTCCTTTGCCGGCACCACGCATGCGGTGATGATGGCAAGCCCCGCCGATTTCGAGGATTTCGCGTTGGGCTTCTCGCTGACCGAAGGCATCATCGCCGACCGAAAAGAGATCGAGGCGATCGAGGTCGAGGATCTCGGCGCCGGCATCGATATCCAGATCAGGCTGAAGGACCAGGCCAACACGCGCTTCCAGGCGCGGCGGCGCCGGCTGGCCGGGCCGGTCGGCTGCGGCTTGTGTGGCATCGAATCCATCGAGGAAGCGATGCGCTCGGTCGACGCCGTCGGTGCGTCAAAGCTTACGCTTGGCGCGGATGACATAACGAGCGCTGTCCGACTACTCTCGAAGGTGCAGCCGCTGCACGCCGAGACCGGCGCGGTGCATGCCGCAGGCTTCTATATTCCCGGCAAGGGCATCGTGATGGCGCGTGAGGATGTCGGCCGCCACAATGCGCTGGACAAGCTCGCCGGCGCGTTGGCCAAGGCCGGCATCGACGGCGCAAGCGGCGCGATCGTGGTGACCTCGCGCGTCTCGGTGGAGATGGTGCAGAAGACGGCCGCCATCGGTGCTTCGATCATCATGGCGGTTTCCGCGCCGACCGCCCTTGCCATCCGCACGGCGGATGCCGCCGGTATGACGCTGGTGGCGCTGGTTCGCGGCGACGATTTCGATATTTTCACCCACCCCGAACGGGTGGCTTCCGGAGTTGCCAAGCATGTCGCATGACGAAGACCACATCGCCAGCACCGCGGAAAAGCTGGTGCGCATGGCCAACCAGATCGCCACCTTCTTTCATTCGAAGCCGCGCGAGGAAGGCATTACCGGCGTGGCCGAGCACATCAACAAGTTCTGGGAGCCAAGGATGCGGCGCCAGTTCTTCGAGATGCTCGACGCCGGCACCGAGAATTTCGACGAGCTCGTGGTTGCCGCCTCGGCCAGGATCAAGCGGCCGCCGATGCCGGAGCAGGCCGACAAGGACCTCGGCTATGTCAGGCAGGCATAGGGCCGGACGCCGTTCCGTACCCGGCAGGGCGGCTTCGCTCTTTCGGCGACAAAAATCTTATATTTCAGCTCTCTAAAGTTAGGCTGCCTTAGACGGCCGGTTTCTGCTATGGTCGGCGGCAGAAAATCGTCTGGCCGGACGGGGTAGTTTGCGTGAGGCCGATCGAGACCAGATACGCGCGCAGCGGAGAGGTGCGGATCGCCTATCAGGTGGTCGGCCAAGGCGCGTTCGATCTGGTCTTCGTGCCGGGCTTCATTTCCAATCTCGATCTGCATTGGGAAGACGAAGGCTACAGCCGCCTGTTGAAACGGCTCTCGGCCTTCTCGCGCCTGATCCTGTTCGACAAGCGCGGCACCGGGCTTTCCGACCGCGTCGACAGCCGCCACCTGCCCAGCTTGGAGACCCGCATGGACGACGTGCGCGCGGTGATGGACGCCGCCGGCAGCGGCCGGGCGGCGATCCTCGGCGCCTCGGAGGGCGCGCCGATGGCGATGCTGTTCGCCGCCACCTATCCGGAGCGGACGCGCGCGCTGGTGCTTTATGGCGGCTATGCGCATTTCCACAAGTGGGTGATGCCGCCGGAGCGTCTGGAAGCTTTCGTCGATACGACGGAAACGTGCTGGGGAACCGGCGCGACGTTGCCGAATTTCGCGCCTGGCCGGGTGGACGATACCCACTTCACCCAGTGGTGGGCCCGTTTCGAGCGGCTGTCGGCCAGTCCGACCGCCGCGGCAGCGCTTGCCCGTATGAACGCCGATATCGACGTGCGCGACATGCTCGGAACGATCAGGGTGCCGACATTCCTTATCCATCGCCGTAACGACGCCCGCGTCGATCCAGATGCCAGCCGCTTCCTGGCTAGGAAGATCCCCGGCGCTCGCCTGGTCGAGATCTCCGGGCGCGACCACCCGATCTGGACCGGCGACGTCGACCGCGTGGCCGACCTGGTCGAGGAATTCCTGACCGGAGAACCGGCCGTCGCGGATGTGGAACGCGTGCTTGCCGCGCTGCTGGTGACCCGTATCTACGACACCGCGCGACTTGGCGACCGTTTGTGGAGCGAACGCAGCCTGCGCTTCCAGGAGAACTGGCGATTGCTGGTCGGCCGCCATGGCGGGCGCGTTGCCGGAACGCATGGCGAACTGATGATCTCGCGCTTCGACGGCCCGGCCCGCGCCGTGCGATGCGCGGCGCTGCTGCGCGAGGCGGCCCAGGAAATCGGCGTGGCGAGCGCGCAAGGGGCGCATGTCGGCGAGATCGAGGTGCGGGGACCGCCGACGGGGCTGACGGCGCGTGTGACGATGCAGCTCGCCGCGCATGCCGAACGCGGCCACATCCTCTGCTCACGGCTGGTCGCGGACCTGGCCGCGGGCTCCGGGCTGCATTTCACCGATGCCGGGCGCATCAGCCTCGACGAGTTGGACGAGCCGCTGGCGCTGGTGCAGGTGACGGCCGAGCAGCATCTGGAGCCGGCCTGCCGGCCCAAGCCCAAGCCGGCCGAGCCGACGGCGCTGACGGTTCGCGAAAGCGAGGTGGTGAGCCTGATCGCCGACGGCAAGAGCAATGCCGCGATCGCCGCCGAACTCTGCCTCAGCGAGCACACGGTCAAGCGCCATGTCGCCAACATACTGCTCAAGCTCGACCTGCCGTCGCGGGCGGCGGCGGCGGCCTTCTCGGCCAGACATGCTGGCCCGGACGGGCCATGAGAACCATGGCGCTTTCGGGCGAAGCGGTCGGGGCGCCCTAAGAGGTATCAATTCTCCCCATGCAGGCTAGGCGATGCAGCCACGAAGGCACTGCGAATGGAGGATGAAATGCTGAAATTGAATCGCAAGATCGGATTGCTGGCATTTGCCGCGGGCGCATTGCTGGCCATCACTCCGGCGCGGGCCGAGGACGCCTCGGCAACCGCGGCCTACAAGGATATCCAGGCCACGCTCGGCACGGTGCCCGACATGTTCAAGACGCTGCCCGATGTCGCGGTGGCCGGCGCGTGGGCCGAGATCAAGGGCGTGCAGCTCAATCCGAACACCGCCCTCAACGGCAAGACCAAGGAGCTGATGGGCCTGGCGGTCGCCTCGCAGATCCCCTGCCAATACTGCATCTATTTCCACACGCTGGCGGCCAAGGCGAACGGCGCGAGCGACGAGGAGATTAAGGAGGCCATCGCGATGGCGGCGATCGTGCGCCACTGGTCGACGATGCTCAACGGCAGCCAGGTCGATATGGCGACCTTCAAGAAGCAGACCGACGACCTGTTCGCGGCGGTCAAAGCCAAGTCGCAATAACAAAATCCCTGTCCGGCAATGAGCGCCGGGCGGCACTTTCGCACATCAACCGCCCAAGACGATGGGCATATGGAGGATGAAATGCTGACCAAGACACAAACAGTGGACGGCGCTGCGATCAAGAAGGCGATCGAAGGCCGTGACGGCAAGCTCTTGTCGAGCTTCTACAATGACGATGCGCTGGTGCGGGTGATCGACCGCAACAATCCGCCGAGCAAGCCGCGCGAGATCCGCGGCCGTGCGGCGATCAGCACCTTCTGGGACGATATCTGCAGCCGGGCGATGACCCACAAGGTGGATACCACCATCGCGGAGGGGAACAACCTCGCCTTCATGCAAGCCTGCGCCTATCCGGACGGCACAAAAGTGTACTGCGCGGCGATGGTGGAGCTGAAGAACGGGCGGATCGCGCGGCAGACCGTCGTGCAGGCCTGGGACGAATAGTCAACCTCGGACAAATCAACAGCGGCCTTGGCCGCAATGGTGAGGGAGAAGCTACATGTTCAGCGCCAGATGGCAGATCGACGCCAAGTTCGGTCACAAGCAGACCGCACTCGAGCTGATGCGGAAATGGGAGCGCGAGATCGGCTCGCAGGTCGGGCTCGCCGACTTGAAATTCCGGCTCATGACGGGCTCGATCGGCGCACGCGAAGCGACGATCGAGTCCCATCACGAGGTCGAGAGCCTGGCCCAGTTGGAGGCGTTCTTCGCCAAGATCGCCAAGATCGACGCGCATGCCAAATGGGGCAAGGAACTGGAGCCCTGTGTGGTGTCTGGCACCAGCCAGTGGCAGATCTTCCGGATCGTGGAATAGCTGCACCGTCGAAGAGCCGGGGCTGAGAGGCGACCGGCAAGCACGAAGGCGCGAGTGGCCGCGGCGCGCGGCGGCCGCTCGCCTTCATCAGATCGACAAGGCCGGGGACCGAGCCTCGGTACGGCCGGCCCCGGCGGCCGCGTTGGCGGCCATGCCATGGCTCTCCCGGGCCATGCCCCGCTGGCCCTTTCGGGCGAAGCGGCACGCACTGGATCGGTGCAATGTGATCTTCCTGCGCCATCCAACGCACCCCGCCCGTCGAGGCGGCATAACGAAGCAACAAATGCGTCGCGCCGCCGCCGCATGGCGGTGGCCCCAATCAAGGGAGCAAACCGATGACCGACGAAGCCCATGCAAAACTACGTGAAAGCCTGCGCGGGGAGGTGATCCTGCGTGACGATGCCGGCTATGACGAGGCCCGCAAGGTCTATAACGGCATGATCGAAAAGCGCCCGCTGCTGATCGCACGCTGCGCCGACATCGCCGACGTGATCACCGCCGTGAAATACGCGCGCGACAACGACCTGCTGATCGCCGTGCGCGGCGGCGGGCACAACGGCGCCGGGCTGGGGATCTGCGACGGCGGCCTCGTCATCGACCTGTCGATGATGAAAGGGGTCCATGTCGATCCGAAAACGCGCACCGTGAGGGTCGGCCCAGGCTGCACGTCGGGTGACGTGGACCATGCCACCCATCCTTTCGGGCTGGCTGTTCCGGCCGGCATCGTCTCGACCACGGGCGTTGCCGGTCTGACCCTCGGCGGAGGGACGGGCTATCTCACGCGCAGATACGGTCTCACCATCGACAATCTGGTCGAAGCCGATCTGGTGCTGGCCGACGGCAGCGTGGTGACAGCCAGCAAAGCTGAGAATCCCGACCTGTTCTGGGCGCTCCGGGGCGGCGGCGGTAATTTCGGCGTCGTGACCAGCTTCCTGTTCCAGGCCCATCCTGTGAACATGATCTTCGGCGGCCCGGTGTTCTGGGAGGCCAAGGATGCGTTGGCCGTCATGCGGACCTATCGCGACTACCTGCCGGAGGCGCCGGAAGATCTCGGCGCCTTTGTCGGCCTGAAAACCGTTCCCTCGACCGATCCCTTCCCGCGCGAATATTGGGGCAAGCGCGCCTGCGCCATCATCTCCTGCTACAACGGCACCGAGGAGGACGGGCGCAAGGCCATGGCGCCGCTGCTCGACAATCTGCCGCCGCCGATCTTCAACTGGATGGGCGTTATGCCATTCCCGGCCTTGCAGGCGTTGTTCGACCCGCTGCTTCCGAAAGGCCTGCAATGGTATTGGAAGGGCGATTTCGTGAAGTCGCTTCCCGACGAAGCCATCGCCACCCATATCGCGCAGGCCGCCGCGGCGCCGAGCGAATTGTCGCTCATGCATCTTTACCCGATCGACGGCGCCGTTCGCCGCGTCGGCAAGAACGAAACGGCATGGAACGCGCGCGACGCAACCTGGTCGATGGTCATCGCGGCAATCGATCCCGATCCGGGCAAGGCCGCCGACCTCACCAAGTGGGCCAAGACCTACTGGACGAGCATCCACCCCCATAACGGCGAAGGCGGCTACGTGAATTTCATGATGGAAGACGAAGGAGAAGCGCGCGTGCAGGCGAGCTACGGCGCAAATTACGAGCGGCTGAGCCAGGTGAAGCGCACCTATGACCCCTTCAACGTCTTCCGGGTCAACCAGAACATCAAGCCTGCGACTTCGATGGCGGAGGGCAGGACAGCCGCTTAATTCCTACGCTGATCCCGCCGACACAGGGATCGTCGCGCCGAAGTCGGATTGCACCGAATTGCTCTTCGCAATTCGGTGCAATCCGACCTCCCCCACAAGGGAGAGGTCGGAGGCGCCTAGCCGTGCGCCACCATCACGTGGCGAACGGCGGTGTAATCCTCCAGCGCGTAGAGCGACATGTCCTTGCCGTAGCCGGACTGCTTCAATCCGCCATGCGGCATCTCGTTGGTCAGCATGAAGTGGGTGTTGATCCAGGTGCAGCCATATTGCAGGCGGGCGGCCGTCGCCATGGCGCGCGAGACGTCCTTGGTCCACACCGACGAGGCGAGGCCGTAGTCGCTGTCGTTGGCCCAGTTCACCGCTTCGTCGACATCCGAGAAGCGGGTGACGGAGACGACCGGGCCGAACACTTCGCGGCGCACGATCTCGTCTTCCTGCAGCGCGCCGGCCACCACCGTCGGCTGGTAGTAGAAGCCGGAGCCCTCGCCCGGCTTGCCGCCGGTGGTGATCTCGATGTGCTTCAGTTCGGAGGCGCGCTCGACGAAGCTCGAGACGCGGTCGCGCTGGCGGCGCGAGATCAGCGGCCCGATCTCGTTTTCGGTGTCGTCCGGCTGGTTGTACTTGATGGTCGAGACCGCCGAGGAGAGATCGGCGACGAGCTTGTCGTAGATCTTCTTGCCGGCATAGATGCGGCAGGCGGCGGTGCAGTCCTGACCGGCATTGTAGTAGCCGAAGGCGCGCAGGCCGTTGACCACGGCGCCGAGGTCGGCGTCGTCGAAGACGATGACCGGCGCCTTGCCGCCGAGCTCCAGATGCGTGCGCTTGACCGACTTGGCGGCCGCCTGCAGCACCTTCTTGCCGGTGGCGACATCGCCGGTGATCGAGATCATGTTGACCTTGGCATGGTTGATCAGCGTGTTGCCGACGCTGTCCCCGCGACCGAGCACGACATTGACGACGCCCTCGGGCAGCACCTCGGCGAGGATCTTCGCCAGCTTCAGGGCGGTCAGCGGCGTCTGCTCCGACGGCTTGAAGACGACCGTGTTGCCGCCGCCGATCGCCGGCGCCAGCTTCCAGGCCATCATCATCAGCGGATAGTTCCAGGGCGCGATGGAAGCGACGATGCCGACCGGGTCGCGCCGCACCATCGAGGTGTGGCCGGGCAGGTATTCGCCGGCGACCTGTCCGGGCATCGAGCGGACCGCGCCGGCGAAGAAGCGGTAGCAGTCGACGATCGCCGGGATCTCGTCATTGAGCACCGCGTTGATCGGCTTGCCGCAATTCAACGCCTCGAGCGCCGCGAACTCCTTCGCCTCCGCCTCGATGCGGTCGGCGATCTTCAAGAGATAGCCGGAACGTTGCGCCGGCGTCGTGCGCGACCAACCGACGAACGCCTTTTCAGCGGCCGCCACCGCGGCCTCGATCTGCGCCGGGCTCGCTTCCGGCAGGTTGAGGATGGTCGCCCCGGTCTTCGGATTGAGGATCGGCTCCTCGGTTTCGGTGCCCTTCTCGAATTTCGAGCCGATCAGCATCTGGGTGTCCATGGGGTCTCTCCTTGGTCAGGAGCGAGTAGCGAGTAGCGAATAGCGAATAGGGTTTGGCTGTCGGCTTTCCCTATTCGCTATTCGCTACTCCCTATTCGCTGTTTTCATTTTCCACTTCCCGCGATCTGGTCACCGTCGCGGGTCAGGTAATAGGCAAAGAGGATCGGCAGCAGCGTCACCAGCACGACCACCATGGCCACGACATTGGTGACCGGGCGCTGGCGCGGGCGAATGAGCTCCTCCAGCATCCAGATCGGCACGGTCTGCTGCTGGCCGGCGGTGAAGGTGGTGACGATGACCTCGTCGAAGGACAGCGCGAAGGCCAGCATGCCGCCGGCAAGCAGCGCGGTCGCGATGTTGGGCAGCACGACATGCCGGAACGTCTGGAAACCGTCGGCGCCGAGATCCATCGAAGCCTCGATCATCGAGCCCGAGGTGCGGCGGAAGCGGGCGACGGCGTTGTTGTAGACGACGACCACACAGAAGGTGGCGTGGCCGAGCACGATCGTCCAGAACGAAAACGGGATGTCGGCCAGCGCGAAGGCCGAGCGCAGCGCGATGCCGGTGATGATGCCGGGCAGCGCGATGGGCAGGATGACCAGCAGCGAGATGGCCTCGCGGCCGAAGAAGCGCGTCCGCGAGACGGCGGCGGCGCAGAGCGTGCCGAGCACCAGCGCGATCACCGTCGAGATGGCGGCGACGCGGACCGAAAGCGACAGCGCCTCCCAGACGTCGGGCCGGTTCCAGGTGACGGCGAACCATTGCGTGGTGAGCCCCGGCGGCGGCCAGACGAAGCTCTTCTCTTCCGTCGTGAAGGCGTAGACGAAGATCAAGAGGATCGGCAGGTGCAGGAAGAGCAGGCCGCAGGCGGCGGCGACCTTCAGGCCGAGCGGAGCACGTTGGCCACGATCAGAGCGCATCGAAAGCCCCCATGCGCTTGGCGCCCCACAGGTAGAAACCCATGATGACGATGGGCACCACGGTGAAGGCGGCGGCCAAAGGGATGTTGCCGGCGGTGCCCTGCTGCGAATAGACGGCCTGGCCGATGAAGAGCCGCGAGGTGCCGATGATCTGCGGGATGATGTAATCGCCGAGCGTCAGCGAAAAGGTGAAGATCGAGCCGGCGACGATGCCCGGCAGCGCCAGCGGGAACAGCACGTTGCGGAAGGTCTGGCCGGGCGAGGCGCCGAGATCGGACGAGGCCTCGACCAGATTGCCGGGCACGCGCTCGAGCGCGGCCTGAACGGGCAGGATCATGAAGGGCAACCAGACATAGACGAAGACGATGAAGGTGCCGGTGAAGGACACCGACAGCGAGTTGCCGCCGACGATCGGCAGCGACAGCCATGCATCGAGCAGCCAAAGCAGGTTCAGCTTGGCGAGCAGCCAGGTGAGGATGCCTTCCTTGGCCAGGATCAGCTTCCAGGCGTAGATCTTGACCAGATAGCTCGACCACAGCGGCAGCATGACACCGAGATAGAACAGCGCCTTCCAGCGGCCGCGCGCATAGCGCGCCGCGTAATAGGCGATGGGGAAGGCGACGACCGCGGAGGCGAGCGTGACGAGCGCCGCCATCGTCACCGTGCGCAGGATGATGTCGAGATTGGCGGCCTGGAACAGATCGCCATAGGTCTTCAGCGTGAACTGGCGATTGATGAGGCCGGAGAACTCGTCGATCGAGAAGAAGCTTTGGGCGAGCAGCGCGAACAGCGAGCCGATATAGACGATGCCCAGCCACAGAAGCGGCGGCAGTAGCATCAGGGTGAGCAGGAATTTCGGCCGCCGCCAGAACAGATCGGAGAAGGCGCCGCGCAGGCCGCCGCTGCCCGGCAGGATGGCGGGCGTGGGGTTGGATTGAACAGCGGCGATGGTCATGGCGCCGCCGTGTGCAGACCGAGGCCGCGATCCTTCGCCCCCCTCTCTGTCCTGCCGGACATCTCCCCCTCAAGGGGGGAGATCAGCAGTTTCTCGGCCTCGCCAATTCTGCCACGTTGGAGATTGGCGAAACCCAAAGGGACAGCCAATCTCTCCCTTTGAGGGGGAGATGTCCGGCAGGACAGAGAGGGGGGCCTCGCGCAAACCTTCATCATGCCGGCTCGTCCATCAGATGCAGGCTGTCGCGGTTGAAGGTGAGCATCACCGCCTCGCCTTCCGCCGGCAGCGCCGTTCCCGCCGGCACCACGGCATGCAGCCTCAACCCGTCGGCATCGAGCGCCAGCCTCGTCGTGGCGCCGAGATAGTTTGTCCCGACCAGACGCGCGGCAACGCCGTCGCCGCCGGTCGCGCTGGAGACGCGGATCGACTCCGGGCGCAGACTCCCCCAGCGATGCTGGCCGGAATAGCGCTGGACGAAATCCGGCGGCAGCACGTTGGACGAGCCGACGAAATCGGCGACGAAGCGCGTGTTCGGGCGCTGGTAGATATCTTCCGGCGTGCCGACCTGCATGATCTTGCCGTCGTTGAAGACGGCGACGCGGTCGGCCATGGAAAGCGCCTCGCCCTGGTCATGGGTGACGAAGACGAAGGTGATGCCGAGCGCCTTCTGCAGCGACTTCAATTCCTCCTGCATGTTCTCTCGCAGCTTGAGGTCGAGCGCACCGAGCGGCTCGTCGAGCAAGAGCACCTTCGGCTGGTTGACCAAAGCGCGGGCGAGCGCGACGCGCTGGCGCTGGCCGCCGGAGAGCTGGCCGGGGCGGCGCGCGCCGTAGCTCGGCAGACGCACCAGCGACAGCGCCTCCTCCGCCGCCTTCAGGCGCTCGGCCTTGCCTACGCCCTTGACCATCAGGCCGTAGGCGACGTTGTCGAGCACGTTCAGATGCGGGAACAGCGCATAGTCCTGGAAGACGGTGTTGACGTTGCGGCGGTAGGGCGGAACGCCCTCGGCGCGCTCGCCGAAGATCGAGATCGATCCGGACGTCGGCTGCTCGAAGCCGGCGATCAGCCGCAGACACGTCGTCTTGCCGGACCCGGACGGCCCGAGCATGGCGAAGAACTCGCCAGGGACGATCTCCAGATCGACCGCGTCGACCGCGCGCACGCTGCCGAAATGGCGCGAGACTTGTTTGAAGGAAACGGCAGAGGTCATGGGCCCTGTCAGTTCAGTTGCCGGTTAAACGAAGGCGAGTTCGCACGACGCCCACCTCCCCCTCGATGGGGAAGGTCGCGGCGAAGCCGCGAGTGGGGGTGGTTAGCGCCAAACGTCAGCGCTGCCCCCACCCCGACGCTTTGCGTCGACCCTCCCCACAAGGAGAGGTCAGGGAGATCACCGGCCGCCGATGACGCCGATATAATCCGACACCCAGCGGTAGTAAGGCACGCACTGGTCGTTCTGGCTGGCGCATTTCGACACCGGCGTCTTCCAGAACTTGATCTTGTCGAAATTCTCGTAGCCGTTGGTCTTGCAGCCTTCCTCGCCGAGCAGCTCGTTGCCCTTGCAGGCGGCGGGCACGACCGGCAGCGAGCCGAACCAAGCCGAGACGTCGCCCTGGACCTTCGGCGACAAGGAATGCTCAAGCCACATATAGGCGCAGTTCGGATGGGCGGCGTCGGCTTCCATCATGGTGGTGTCGGCCCAACCGGTGACTCCTTCCTCCGGCACGGTCGAGGCGACCGGCTTCTTGGCGGCGACCAGCGTGTTGACCTGATAGGGCCAGGAGCCGGAAGCGACCACGCCCTCGTTCTGGAAGTCGTCGACCTGGATCGCGGCGTCATGCCAGTAGCGGCCGACCAGCGTGCGCTGCGTGCGCAGGAGATCGAGCGACGCCTTGTACTGGTCCTCGTTGAGCTCGTAGGGGTCCTTGATGCCGAGTTCCGGCTTGTGGAACATCAGGTAGTTGGCGGCGTCGGCGATGTGGATCGGGCCGTCATAGGCCTGGACGCGGCCCTTGTTCGACTTGCCGTCGGGCAGCTTCATTTCCTCGAAGACGACGTTCCAGCTCTTGGGCGCGTCCTTGAAGACGTCGGTGTTGTACATCAGGATGTTCGGACCCCACTGGTAGGGAACGCCGTAATGCACCTTGTCGACGGTGAACCACGGCGCGTCCTTCAGCCGGTCGTCGACCGTCTTCCAGCTCGGGATGAGATCGGTGTTGATCGGCTGCACGCGCTTGCCGGCGACGAGGCGCAGCGAAGCATCGCCCGAAGCGGTGACCAGGTCGAAGCCACCCTCGTTCATCAGCGAGACCATCTCGTCCGAGGTGTTGGCGGTCTTGACGTTGACCTTGCAGCCGCTTTCCTTTTCGAAAGCCGTGACCCAGTCGTAACCCTTGTCGGTCTCGCCGCGCTCGATATAGCCCGGCCAGGCAACGATGTTGACCTCGCCCTCGCCCTTGCCGAGTTCCTTGACCTGGGCAATGGCCTGACTGGAAAAAGTCAGCGCGACAGTCAGCGCCGTGCACGACTTCAGGAATGCATTCATCGTCGATCTCCCATTTTGGCGCATGACCCCGAAAACCAGTTCGGTTTTCGGAAGGATCATGCGCAAACTACAAAGGGTCGGAGCTTCATGCTCCGACGGCAGCGCTCTCAGGGCGCGGCTTTGTTCCCTGAGCGAAAGGTGCTGTGAAAATTCCGGTTTCGCAAATTCATTTATCAGAAAGCCGATATCGGTTTTACCGATAGTTCTTTTGAACGCAATTCCGGACGGAAGGCTACGGCGAAGCCGCCGAACCCAACCGCTTCACACTTTTCCTGGAATTGCTCTTATTTGACGCAATTCCGGATGGAAAACCGCTTCACACTTTTCCTGGAATTGCTCTGGTCACGGCCGTTGACGGACCATCCGCTGCGACTGCGCGAGGCCGATGAAGTCGCGCGCGGCCTGCGGCAGGCCGGAGCCGCGGCGCCAGACCGTGCCGACCTGGACCACCGGCAACGAGCCGGAAACGTCGCGCGATTCGATGCGGTCGCCTTCCAGCGACCAGGGCCGGTAGACGAGGTCGGGCAACAGCGCCACGCCGGCGCCGGTGGCGACAAGGCTGCGCACCGCTTCCACCGATCGCGTGCGGAAGGCGACATGCGGCCGCGCGCCGATCGCCGACAGCAGCTTGCCGGTGTTCTCCTCGATCTCGTCGACGGTAAGCATGATCAGCGGCTCGGACGCGATGTCGCCGATCGAGATGATGTCGGCGCTGGCGAGCCTGTGGCTGAGCGGGATCCACAGCCGGTAGGCCGAGACTTCGAGGATTTCCGACTGCAGCGCGGTGCGGTCGCGCAGGTTGGACGTCACCATGACGGCGATGTCGAGCTTGCCGCCAACCAGAAGGTGCTCGAGATAGTCGCCATTGTCCTCGATGGCCGAGACTTCGACGCCGGGATAGGCGCGGCGGTAGCGGGCTAGCAGATCGGACAGCACATAGCCGGCGACCAGCGAGGTGACGCCGAGTTGCAGGCGCCCGCCCGCGGCGGCCTGCTCGCCGGAAAAGGAACGGCGCGCGTCCGAGACATCGGCCAGGATCTTGGTCGCGTGGCGGAGAAACTGGTGGCCCTTGTGGGTGATGTTCAAGCCACGCGGATGGCGCTCGAAGAGCTCGACGCCGAGGTCGCTCTCCAATTCCTTGATCGCCTCGGTGACCGAGGATTGGGAAATCGACAGGTTCTGCGCCGCACCCGAGACGGTGCCCTGCTCGGCGACGGCGACGAAGAACTGCAACTGGCGGATGGTGAAAGCCATGGCCGGACTAAACACCGGCGCGCACGGGAAGGAAAGCGGGCGCGGCCGGCTTGTTCGCCCCGGCAACTTCTAGCCCCTTGCGGATCCGACGCGGCGCCGGTGGGAGCGCAGCGCGATGAGGAACGCGACTTCCAGCGCGAGCACGATGGCCATGATGCGAAACGCCACCGTGGGCAGATCGTGGACGCTGCCACGCATCGCATAGCCGGCAAGAAGAAAGCCGGCGTTCCACAGCATCGCGCCAAGCAAGGTGGCCAAGGCAAAGGGCAAGGCCGGCAGGCGCAACGCGCCGGCGGCGATCGGCAGATAGTTTCGCACCGTGGGCACGAACTGCGCCATGAGCGAGGCCCGCATGTGGTTACGGCGGTAGGCGTCGCAGAAACGCAGATAGGTTTCTTGGCGCAGGAAGACGTAGCGGCTGAAGCGCCGGACCAGGGCGTCGGCGCGCCCCTGCCCGAGCCGGGCGCCCAGAGCGAACCAGAACAGGCAACCGGCCGTCGAAGCCAATGTCGTCACCGCCAGCAGGGCGCCGAGCGCCGCCAGATCAGCCGCCCTGGTCATGCCGAGAAAGAGCAGCAGCACATGCGACGGCGGCGCAGGAAGGATCTTTTCGGTGAAGGCGAGACATGCCGCGCCGAGCAGGCCAAGCCCCAGAACCGCCGACAGGACATCGCTCATGCGAAGCGCCAGTCATAGGTGCCGAGGCTCTTGATCCTGGAAACGCGATAAACCGTCGCCGGCGGAAAGTTGCGCAAGGTGCCGCCGATGCGGACTGCCTCGAGGTCGAGCCTGTCGAGGACCGACTGCTCGAAAGGGCACCGGCGGCCAAAGGTAAACTGGTAGAGTGCCGCGCCCGGCCGAAGACTGGCAAAGACGCCTTCCAGGATCGCGGATGATTTGCGCGGCGATATCAGGCGAAACGGCAATCCGCTGACCGCCGCGCCGACAACCGGGCCATTGAAGAGCGGCTGATGGCGCAGGCCGACCGCATCCATCTCGACGATGCGCGCCGCCGGGAAACGGCGGCTGAGCAACGAAGCGAAATCCGGATCGGACTCGACCAGGGTCAGGTCGCTTTCGCGGACGCCGCGCTGCAGCAAGGCGCGCGTGAAGGGGCCGGTGCCCGGCCCGAGTTCCAGCACCGGACCCGTGTCGGGACCGATCTCGCGCGTCATCAGCGCCGCGAGGCTCGGACTGGAGGGCGTCACCGAACCCATGCGGAACGGCGCCAGCGTCCAGGCCATCAGGAAGGACAAAGCATCACTTGCAGGCATGTTGACCTCATTGCTTGCGCGGGCGATTCGAACCTGCCCGGCATTCGACGAGGCGCTGTTTGCGGGGTGCGGATTGCATGGACATTGCGCATGGCGTGGCCTCACGAAAGAAAGGCTCGCGCCGTCGCCAGGAAACTGGCGCCATGTTTGCGCAATCTTGGCGCGATAGTCGGCCGGCAAGGAATTGTAAGAGGTGGGATTGGAAGAGGTTTTGAATGCGTATCCTGCTGGTCGAGGACGAGCCGGAAATGGTTTCGGCGCTGCGGGCGGCGCTGAGGCGGCACGACATGGTGGTCGACCATGCCGGCTCGCTGCTGGAAGCGGGAGGGTTCATCGCGGTCGACAGCTATGACGCGATCCTGCTCGACCGGCAGTTGCCGGACGGCGACGGGCTGACGCTGGTGCCGAAGCTGCGCGCCGCCAAGAACATGACGCCGGTGCTGATGCTGACGGCCCGAGGCGACATCGCCGACAAGGTCGACGGGCTCGACATGGGCGCCGACGACTATCTGGCCAAGCCCTTCGCCTTCGAGGAGCTGCTGGCGCGGCTGAGGGCATTGCTGAGGCGGCCGGCGGCGATCGCGACGCAGACGATCCGCGCCGGCCATCTTTCGCTCGATGTCGGCCATCGCGAAGCCTCGATCCGCGGCGAGCCGCTTAGCCTGCCGCGCCGCGAGCTGCTGGTGCTGGAAGCGTTGATGCGACGTACCGGCCGCATGGTGCAGCGAGAAGCCCTGATGGAAGCCGTCTTCGGGCTCGACGACGAGATCCAGTCCAACGCGCTCGACACCCATGTCTCGCGGCTGCGCCGCAAGCTTGCCGACGCCGATGGCGGGGTCGTCATCAACGGCATCCGCGGCGTCGGCTACCTGCTGCGCGAGACCACATGAACCTTCGCCGGCCGCGCTCGCTGAAATGGAGCCTGGTGCTGCGCATCGCCATCCTGCAATGCGTGATGCTGACGCTCATCATCGTCGTCATCATCGGCGCAATGCTCGCCACCGGCCTCATTCCGCACGACTATGAGGACGGCACGATGGACGTGCTGGCGGATGCGGTGACGCGCGAAGCCAATGGCGCGCTGGTGCTGAAGGAGAATTCCGACCTGACCAAGCTGCGGTCGGAGGTCCCGGACCTCTGGTTCATCATCCGCGACAAGCAAGGGCACCGGCTTCGGGAAGGGACGGCGCCGGTCGCCTACCAACCCTTCGTGGGACTGCTGGACAATATCAGCGATGCCCGCATCGACCTGGCCATCGGCGAAGCTGCACCGCCGGGCGGCAAGATCCGCTGGACCGACACTGCGGCCGGCAATGTCCAGATCATGTGCGGCACCAAGGGCGGGCTGTCGCTGCTGCGCGTTCTCGGGCAGGCGCCCGAACTCTTCCTGCGGGGGATTTTGCCGCTGGCCGGGCTGATGGCGCTGGCGACGCTGTTCGTCACTCCCTGGGTGGTGCGCGGCGCGCTTTCCAGCCTGGGGCGTGCGGCGACCGCGGCCGGCCAGATCGACATCGACAAGCGCGGCGCGCAACTGCCGCTGGACGGCGTGCCCAAGGAAGTCACGCCGCTGGTCGACGCGGTCAACGCCGCCTTGTCGCGGCTCGATGCCGGTTACGCGCGGCACAAGCGCTTCCTGACCGATGCCGCGCATGAGCTCAGGACGCCAGTCGCCATCCTCAACACCCGGCTTGCCGCGCTGCCGGCAACGCCGGAGCGGGCGCGGCTTCTGCAGGACGCCGCACGGCTGTCGACGCTTGCCGACCAGTTGCTCGACCTGCAGCGGCTCGACCGCCAGGCTGAGCATTTCGGGCCGGTCGACCTGGTCCTTCTTGCCCGCAACGTCGTGGTCGACCTCGCGCCGATGGCCTTCGCCGCCGGCTATGAGATGGCGTTCGAGCCGGCCAAAGAGACGCTCGTGGTGCGCGGCGATCGCACCGCGATCGAACGCGCCGTGACCAATCTCGTCCAGAACGCGATCGACCATGGCGGCAAGGCCGGCCGGATCACCATCAGCTTAATCACGCCCGCGGTGATCGAAGTGCTGGATGAAGGCGACGGCGTGCCGACCTCCGAACGCGAACGCATCTTCGAGCCGTTCTACCGGTTGCATCCGCAGGATCATGGCGCCGGACTCGGCCTCAACCTTGTCCGCGACCTGATGCAGCTGCATGGCGGCAAGATCGAGGTGCTTGACGGTAAGGCCGGCGGCGCCTGTTTCCGGATGATTTTCCCGGCCTGACATCCGTTCGATTGCCATGGCAATCGGTGAGGATTTGACATCGGCATTATTCGTAACTAACTAAGTTACATGAAACGCAACAGCCGGCTGTCCTCGACCCTGCACATCCTCGTCCATATGGCCGACGCGCCCGACCGGGCGCTGACCTCCGAACAGCTTGCCGGCTTCATCCACACCAATCCGGTGGTCGTGCGCCGCACCATCGCCGGGCTGCGCGAGGCCGGCATCGTCACTTCGTCGCGCGGCCATGGCGGCGGCTGGCAGCTCGGTCGCGCGCCGGACAAGATCTCGCTCGCCGAGATCAGCGCCGCGCTCGGCGAGACGCTTTTGCCGTTCAGCACCGAGCCGGAAAGCCCTGGATGCCTGGTCGAGCAGGCGGTGATCGCCGTGCTCGACGATTTTCGCCTGGAGGCGGAAAGACTGCTCACCGAGCGGCTCAGCCATATCACGCTGGCCGACCTGACGGCCGACTTCCGCCGCCGTTATGACCTGATTGGAGTATCCAGCCATGCAGTATGATGTGATCGTCGTCGGCGGCAGCTTTGCCGGCCTGTCCGCCGCCATGTATGCGGCGCGGGGCCGACGCAAGGTGCTGGTTATCGATGCCGGACAGCCGCGGAATCGCTTCGCCGAGCACTCGCATGGCTTCTTCGGTCAGGACGGGCGGGCGCCGTCGGACATTCTCGACGAGGCCCGGGCGCAGTTGCTTGCCTATCCCACCGTCACGGTGATCGACGGCCGCGCCGAGCGGGCCGCCCTTGCCGGCGCCGGCTTCGAGATCGAGATGGACAATGGCGAGGGTTTCGGCGCGACGCGGCTGGTGCTCGCCACCGGCGTCCGCGATATCCTGCCGGACGTCCCCGGATTGGCCGGGCAGTGGGGCAAGACGGTGCTGCATTGCCCCTATTGCCACGGTTACGAGGTGGCCGGCGGGCCGCTCGGCGTGCTGGCGACCGGACCGATGTCGCTGCATCAGGCCGAGCTGATCTCCGACTGGGGCGACGTCACGCTGTTCGCCAACGGCTTGTTCGAACCGGATGCGGACCAGGCGCGAGCCTTGGAGAAGCGCAATATCCGCTTCGAGCCGGGCAAGGTGAGCGAGGTGCGGGAAGACGGCGCCGGCGGCCTGGTCGTCAGGCTCGATGGTGATCGCCGCGCAAGCGTGCGGGCGCTGTTCACCGCGCCGCGCAATGTGATGGCAAGCCCGCTCGCCGAGCAGCTTGGCTGCGCCTTCAACGAAGGCCCGCTTGGCCAGGCAATCGTCGTGGACGACAAGCAGCAGACATCGGTGCCCGGCGTCTTCGCGGCCGGAGACGCCGCGCGGATGATGCACAACATCGCCTTCGCGGTGTCCGGCGGCGCGATGGCCGGGGTTGCGGCGCATCAGTCCCTGGTCTTCGGCTAGCTGCTTCCTGTTCCCCGGGGGATCAGGCCGTCGCAATGGTCAAGCGCGCGCCGGCCTGGCTCAGCGCGGCGGCGACGTCACGCGGCGGCGGCTGGTCGGTGGCAAGCTCGGAAAAGCCGTCGAAGCCGCAGACCCTGACCAGGCCCTGGCGACCGAACTTGGTGTGGTCGGTGATGACCAAAGAGCGCTGGCCGCGCGACAGCACCATGCGGGCGAATTCCGCCTCATCCAGATCATAGTCGGTCAAGCCGGCGACGGCGTCGACCGCACCGATCGAGATCACCGCGTGATCGACCGAGAAGCGGCTGACGAACTCGATCGCCGAAATCCCGAACGCCGCGCCTGAATCGCTGCGCAGCTCGCCACCGGCCATATAGACCTTGTTGCCGTTCACCGTCGCCAGCGTGCGGGCAATGTCGGAGGAATTGGTGACCACCGTCAGCCGGCGATGCGCCAGCAGCTCGCGCGCCAGGAAGGACGTGGTCGTGCCGGTATCGAGCATGATCGCCTCGCCATCGCGGATCGTGGCCGCGACCATCCTGGCGATCAGGCGCTTGGCTTCGGCATTCTCGCGCATGCGCCGCTCGAATGGCGCCTCGCCCACCATCGAGGCAAGGCCCACGGCGCCATGCATCTTCAGCACCGACCCGTCATCGGCGAGCGGCTTGACGTCGCGCCGCACCGTTTCCAGCGACACGCCGAGACGTTCGGCGAGGTTCGCTATGGTGACCGTGCCTTCCTCGTGGAGGATGCGCAGGATTTCGCCATGCCGTTTCGAATGGATCATGTGGATGTCCGGGATTTTGACCGAATTTAAGGCTTTGACAACGCTTTGAAAGGAGTTGCTTATATTTTCGGGCAAAACACCCAAAAAAGGTCACAGCTTTTGATTGACAGTTCTGCCACCACGGCATGAGAGTGGTTGCAAGTGACAGGCTCGGAACTGCTAACGGGAGGGTGATGGCAGAGCCGCAACCTAGTGACCAGATCGTCTGGAGACAGCCAGACGCGGGCTTTTATCGAATCCGCGGGGGCGGATGCCGGGATACTAAACCTGGCCAAGGGGCTCGTCGGTGCGGTGCGGGATACCGATCCTGGCGTCTCGCACCGACGAGGCTTTTTCGTTTTCTCTCATCACTGTTTTCCGGAGGACCGGCTTTGGCCGGAGCAGAACCGTGAGGGCCGAAGACCGCATCCGCGCCCTGCCGTGCTGGAACGGCGGCATCGAGATCGAGCCGCTGCCGGGCGGCCTCAGCAACGCCAATTTTGTCGTCACGGATGCGGCCGGGCGGCATGTCGTGCGCTTCGGCCAGGATTTCCCCTTCCACCATGTCTTTCGCGAGCGCGAGGTGATGACGGCGCGAGCCGCGTATGCGGCAGGCTTCGCACCGGCCGTACACTATTCCGAGCCCGGCATCCTAGTGACGGCGTTTCTGGGAGCGAAGACCTTTCTCGGCGAGGACGTGCGCGCCAATCTCGGCCGCGTGGCGGCGCTGCTGCGCGGCTTCCATCGCGAGATGCCTAACCACGTCTCAGGTGCCGGCTTCATGTTCTGGGTGTTCCACGTCATCCGCGACTATGCGCGCACGCTGGACGAAGGCGGCAGCCGCAAGAAGGACCAGCTGCCGCGCTACCTGGCGCTGGCGGACGAGCTCGAGCGGGCGCAGAAGCTTTTGCCGATCGTCTTCGGCCATAACGATCTTTTGCCGGCGAATATCCTCGACGACGGCCAGCGCCTGTGGCTGATCGACTTCGAATATGCCGGCTTCAACACGGCGATGTTCGACCTCGCCGGCGCGGCCTCCAATGCCGGGATGAGCAACGACGAATCCTTCGCCTTCATGACCGCCTATTTCATGAAGGAGCCGGACAACGAAATCCGCCGCTCGCACGCCGCCATGCAATGCGCCTCCCTGCTGCGCGAGGCGATGTGGAGCATGGTGTCGGAGCTTTATCTCGACGCGCCCGGCATCGACTACGTCGCCTACACCGAGGAGAACCTCGTGCGGCTCGACGCGGCGCTTGAGAACTACCGGACGAAATACGGGACCAAGTCATGACCTTGCCCAGCCATGCCGGGATCGTCGTCATCGGCGGCGGCATCATCGGCTGTTCCACTGCCTATCATCTGGCGCGCGACCACCGGGCGGACGTGGTGCTGCTCGAGCAAGGCAAGCTGACATCGGGCTCGACCTGGCACGCCGCTGGCCTGGTCGGACAGTTGCGCTCCTCGGCCTCGATCACGCGCGTGCTCAAATATTCGGTCGAGCTCTACAAGGGGCTGGAGGCCGAAACCGGCCTCGCGACCGGCTGGAAGATGACCGGCTGTTTGCGGCTGGCGACGAATGCCGACCGCTGGACCGAGTTCAAGCGGCTGGCGACGACGGCCAAAAGCTTCGGCATGGACATGCAATTGCTGTCGCCGGCCGAAGTGAAGCGCATGTGGCCGCTGATGGAGACCGGCGACCTGGTCGGCGCCTCGTGGCTGCCGACCGACGGGCAGGCCAGCCCCTCCGACATCGCCCAGTCGCTCGCCAAGGGCGCGCGCATGCATGGCGCGAAACTGTTCGAGGACGTGCGCGTCACCGGCTTCACGATGAAGGACGGCCGCATCACCGCGGTGAAGACCTCAAAAGGCGACATTGCCTGCGACAAGGTGGTGAACTGCGCCGGGCAGTGGGCAAGGCAGGTCGGCGCGATGGCCGGCATCAGCGTGCCGCTGCAGCCGGTCAAGCACCAGTACATCATCACCGAGAAGATCGAGGGGCTCGCCAACGACGCGCCGACGATCCGCGACCCCGACCGCCGCACCTATTTCAAGGAGGAGGTCGGCGGGCTGGTGATGGGCGGCTATGAGCCCGACCCACAGGCCTGGGCAACCGGACTTTCCGGCGGCGACGTTCCCAACGACTGGGAATTCCGCCTGTTCGACGACGACTACGATCACTTTGAGCAGCACATGACCCAGGCGATCGCGCGCGTGCCGGCGCTTGGCCTCGTCGGCGTCAAGCAGATGATCAACGGATCGGAAAGTTTCACGCCGGACGGCAACTTCATCCTCGGCGTCGCGCCCGAATGCTCCAACATGTTCGTCGGCGCCGGCTTCAACGCCTTCGGCATCGCCTCGGGCGGCGGCGCCGGCTGGGTACTGGCGCAATGGGTGGTCGACGGCGAGGCGCCGCTCGACCTTTGGGTCGTCGACATAAGGCGCTTCTCAAGCCTGCATCGCGACCGCGACTGGGTCCGCGACCGCACGCTGGAAGCCTATGGCAAGCACTACACGATCGGCTTCCCGCATGAAGAATATCTGACGGGACGGCCGCGCATCGTTTCGCCGCTCTATGAGCGGCTGAAGGCGCACCGCGCCGTGTTCGGCTCCAAGCTTGGCTGGGAACGGCCTAACTGGTTCGCGCCGGATGAGGCGGCCGCCGAGGACGTCTATTCGATGGGCCGCCAGAACTGGTTCGGCCCGGTCGGCGACGAGCACCGCCATGTGCGCGAGAAAGTCGGCATCTTCGACCAGTCCTCCTTCGCCAAGTACGAGCTGACCGGCGCCGACGCGCTGAAGGCGCTCGACTGGATCTGCGCCAACGACGTCAACAAGCCGGTCGGTCGGCTGACCTACACGCAGCTTCTCAACACGCGTGGCGGCATCGAGGCCGACCTCACCGTGTCGCGGCTCGGCGAGGACCGGTTCTACATCGTCACCGGCACCGGCTTCCGCACGCATGACCTGTCGTGGATAAGCGACCATATCGGCTCGGGCCTGGACGCGCGGCTGACGGACGTCACGGAGGAGTACGGCACGCTGTCGCTGATGGGGCCGCGCGCCCGCGACGTGCTGGCGGCGGTGACGGAGGCCGACGTCTCCAACGCCGGCTTCCCCTTCGGCCATGCGCGCGAGATCGCGATTGCCGGCCATAGCGTGAAGGCGCTGCGCGTCACCTATGTCGGCGAGCTCGGCTGGGAGCTGCATGTGCCGATCGACGCCACCGGCGAGGTTTTCGACGCGCTGATGACGGCGGGCAAAGCGCATGGCATTCGCCCGGTCGGCTACCGGGCGCTGGAATCGCTCAGGCTGGAGAAAGGCTACCGGGCCTGGGGCTCCGACATCACGCCGAACGACACGCCGCCGGAGGCGGGGCTGGGCTGGGCGGTGAAGCTTCGCAAGAACACCGATTTCGTCGGGCGCAGGGCGCTGGAGAAAGCAGCCGGCAAGCCACCGACGAAACGCTTTGCCGGCTTCACCGTGGACGACCCGGAGATCGTGCTGGTCGGGCGCGAGACGATCCTGCGCAATGGCGAGCCGGTCGGCTACCTCACCTGCGGCGGCTATGGCTATACGGTGGAGAAGAACATCGGCTACGGCTATGTGCGCAACGCCGACGGCGTCGGCGACGAGTTCCTCGCCTCAGGCGATTATGAGCTTGTCGTGGCGATGGAACGCACGCCGGCCAGGATCCATCTCGAGCCGATGTATGACCTGGCCGGGGCGAAGATAAAGGCCTGATCACGGAGAGCGGGTCAGCTGACGCGCAGCACCAGGCCCCTGCTCGGCACTGTGTCACCCTCGCCCGGCATCGAAGCGTATGGCCGTGTCTCTTCGAGGCGGGTTACGGTGCCTTCGGCCTCAAGCTCGAGGATGCGCTCGGCAAAGCCGGTCTGCCAAAGCGTGTTCTTGACCGTCAGCACGATGACGCCGCCGGGACGGCAGATGCGGATCAACTCGTCCAGTCCCTCGACCCCGACATGGCCGGAGGTGAAGACGCCCGCCGAAATAATGCCGGCATAGGCGCGGTCGGCGAAGGGCAGAGTGTCACCCATCGCCAGGCGATGCAGCGCCGTGTAGACGCCCTTGGCGCCTGCTTTGTCCAGCATGCCTTGTGAGATATCGAGCGCCTCGACCCTCGGATAGCCGGTGATGGCCAGCCATTCGCCGATCAGACCGGTGCCGGCGCCTGCATCGAGCAAGGGGGCAGCGCCGCGTGGCAGGTGCCGGGCGAGCAGCGCCAGGCAGATCGTCGGATGGCGATAGCCGGCCGCCGACATGTCGGTGTCGTAGGTGTCCGCCCAGCTATCATAGATCGCGGCCACTTCCTCCGGCCGCTTCGCGGCGTAGGCCGCGCTTAGCGAGCCGCTGTGCTTGCCGTCCGTCATTGTCGCCCCTCAAAGCCGATTCATGTGCGAAGGATCATAGCCAAGCCGCCAAAACTGTGGAACCGTCCAAGCTAGAACAATGGCGTGAAGGGGGACACGACATGACCGATGAGCTGCGCGCGGCGCTGGCGACCATTCCGGTGCTGTCAGGCTATGACGGACCGCTGGAGCGTTTGGGCGGCCTCACCAACATGGTCTACAGGGCCGGCGAAGCGTGTCTGCGCGTTCCCGGCAAGGGCACGCAGGAATATATCAACCGCGCCAACGAGGTGGTTGCGGCGCGCGAGGCGGCCAAAGCCGGTGTCAGTCCCGAAGTGCTTTATGCCGATCCGGCGTCCGGCCTGATGGCGACGCGTTTTATCGCTGGCGTCGAGACGATGTCGCCCGAAAAATTCAAGGCGCGGCCGGGCAGCCCGGCGCGGGCCGGCCAGGCCTTTCGCAAGCTCCACTCTTCCGGCGCGGTCTTTCCCTTCCGCTTCGAGCTGTTCGCGATGATCGACGACTATCTCAAGGTGTTGTCGACCAAGGACGTGGCGCTGCCCGCCGGCTATCACGACGTGGTGCGCGAGGCAGGCGCGGTGCGCGCGGCGCTTGCCGCGCACGCCATCCCACTCGCCGCCTGCCATTGCGACCCGCTGTGCGAAAACTTCCTCGATACCGGCGAGCGGATGTGGATCGTCGACTGGGAATATTCCGGGATGAACGATCCGCTCTGGGATCTCGGCGACCTCTCGGTGGAGGGCAAGTTCGATGCGGACCAGGACGAGGAACTGATGCGCGCCTATTTCGGCGGCGAAGCGATGCCGGCGGAGCGCGGCCGCGTCGTCATCTATAAGGCGATGTGCGACCTGCTCTGGACGCTCTGGGGGCTGATCCAGCTCGCCAACGACAATCCGGTCGACGATTTCCGCGCCTATGCCGATGGCCGCTTCGCTCGCTGCAAGGCGCTGATGGAGACAAAGGAATTCTCGCGGCATCTGGCGGCTGTGCGCGCGGGTTAGGAAAGAAATTTCTGCCTATTTGTACCCCAGAAACATAGCTGTTGGCACATCTGCTGGTGGTGCCACTTTAAACGCAATTTGGTAATGAGGTCTGATCACACCGGGTCGCAGCAAGCAACAACTCAAATATTGCCTTCCTGACCCGCACGGACAAGAATCTGTGGGATCAATTTCCGAGAAAAAAGTGTGCGAGTGATATGCCTTTTCCAATTTATACGACCATTGACCGAACGGACTACTGATCCTGTCTACAACAAACTTAACCACTGAATAATTAAACTGGTCATTTCCTGATTCGTCACGGACAAACGCCACCGAATATTTTTGTACTGGATCGAGAACTATCGAAATACTCAGAAAATTTGCTTCTTCGATAACCCGGCAACACATTTCCCCTGAATAAACTTTACCAACCTTGTGGTCGCACTTCTCCCACGGATCGACAATAGCCTTACAGATCGAGCACGTCGCTTTTTTGATGACAAATTCCGGGCTCATGAAAACTTTGTATGGAAAAATTCCTTGCCAGAATTTTACCTGCTTAGACAGCTTCGCAATCTCAAACTCGCCGCCCTCGAAGAACGCGTTTGATCGCAGTCCATCGATAGCGATCTCCATTCTCTCAAAATTGCACCAGGCTCCGTAATAATCGCCATCTCTCATTTCTTGCATGGACTTAACCATAAGTCCTCGCACTGCCGCAACTTCCCTTAGGTACCACGCGCGATTGGAACAATCCTCCAAGCTAGACACCCTAGCCTCCACGCGAAGCTTTTCTGCCCTCCCTTCCATCTCAGTCCAAAACGAAATATCCGGCGATCTCAGCCGAATCTTTATCGCTTTAGCCAGATTCCTTATTTCCCTTATCAATTTTTCTTCTTTTTCAAATATTTCTTACTCTTCGTCGGCATCATCTTGTTCTTGCTATCCACTCGTTTAGGTTTGTCCTTTTCCGTAGGCGGTAAGCATCTTGAGCTCTCTGCGACTAGCGTTTCAATCAATCTTCCAGGCGGGCCATTGTACTTTATTGAAATACATTTTCCAGAATCACCTTCAATCACCAGTTCCATTTCAATGGTGTCGTCCGTGGACGCCCCAGCAGAGATACCGATTTCATTCGAGATTATCGCGTCAAGCCTGTTCGTTATAATGCCAACAACAACAGGCACGAGAACGGTTGATACGAGAATTGTCGGCCATCGCGACGCACGGCCATGAAGGGCAATCTCTTCATACTTTTCCCGATCTATTGCGATCGCAATCTTCAGATCGGCGCTAGCTTGGAGGCTACGAAAAAACTCCGGCGTGCCTTGGGGAAAGAGAGCGACATGGTCCTCCCTGAAATTCTCCCATGGGAGAAGCAGTATATCCGCGTCACGCAGTTCCTGAGAATTGCCCCCCACCCAGGGCCGGCTCACCCAATATTCTCTATTCTTGTCCGTTTCGCTGACTTCCAGCTGAAACAGCTTTCTGTTTAGACCGCTCAAGAATTCCCCCACAGCAAACCACCCAGCCATTATATAGTCGTGGGTTGGCGCTAAAAAAGAGAGGGATACCGGTTCCTCGGTAATTTTCGAGACGATTTGGGGCATCGATCACGCCCGGCCATTGGGACGCCCTAATTCACGCCCTTCGGCACGTTCTCGGGCGGCACCTCGGTCTCCACCACCTTCTGGCGATGGAAGATGAACATGCCGGCAAGCACGACGATCGCCGCGCCGATCAATATACGCGGCCCCGGGACATCGCCGAAGAACACCAGGCCGAAGACCACGGCCCACAGAAGCAGCGTGTAATGCAGCGGCGCCAGCGTCGAGGCCGGCGCCAGCTTCAGCGCCCTTGTGATCATCAGATGCGCTGCGCAGGAGACGACGCCGAGCAAAAGCATGGCGCCGAAATCAAGCCCCGACGGCGTGCGCCAGGCGCCGATGGTGAGAAGGCCGCCGACAATCAGCGTGCCGATGGTCTGCCAGGTGACCAAGGTGGTGTCGCTGGTGCCGCGCAGCAGGCGGCCGAGGATGATGGCGAAGCCGAAGGCGATGCTGCCGACCAGCGCGAAGGCGGAAGACAGCGAGAAGGCCGCCGGGGACGGCTTCAGGATGATCAGCACGCCGCAGAAGCCGACCAGGATCGCCAGCCAACGGCGCCACCCGACCTTCTCGCCGAGCAGGAGGTGCGACAGCGCCGCGACATAGATCGGCCCTGCCATATAGAAGCTCATCACGTCGGCCAGCGGCAAATAGACGACCGCGGCGTAGAAAAGCCCGGTATCAGTCGTGGTGGCCACGACGCGCAGGAACTGCAAGAGCGGCCGGTCCATGTCGAACAGCCTGGCCGTGCCCTGGTTGGCGATCATCGGGCCGAGCACGATGAAGGCGCCGATCGAGCGGATCAGCACCACCTGTCCGACGGAGAAGCTCGCGACCAGCCATTTGCCCATCGCGTCGTTCAGCGCGAACATGAAGTCGCCGGCCAGCATCAAGAGGATGCCGGCGAGCAACATGTTCCTGATCGTGAAATTGCGGGCGATGGTCTGAGCCATGCCGCTCCCTAGCCGCAAGCGGCTGGTTTGACGAGGGAAATCCGTAAGACCAGCGCCGGGAATCGAGGTTGGCCGAAGACAAAGCATCATGAACGGTTCGCGATTGACCGGAACGCTCGGGACTTCGTCATTCTATGGCGAAGCAAGGAGCGAAGCGACGCGGCGCAGACCATAGAATCCATGCCGTAACCTCGGAGCGTTGCTGCGGCGCAGAATGACCTTAGTTCTGCACCGCTTTTACTCCTCGCACAACGTCACGGAATGGATCCTCGGGTCTACGCGACGCTGCGCGTCGCTCCGCCCGTGGATGACGAAGTTCGGGCGAAAACGCTATCCTCTCGCTCGTCAAACCGAGAATGCAGAGACCTACGCTGTCTTGTGCCGCCGGTTCACCTGCGCAGGCCGGCCGGCGATCGACAGCCGCGTTTCCTGCCTGGTCCGCTCCGCCACGACCTTGCCCCTGGCGATGACGCAGAGGCGTTCGGGGCGCAGGCGCACGGCCTCGATCGCATTGCCGGCATCGAGCACGACGAGGCTCGCCCGCTTGCCGACCGCAAGGCCAAGATGATCGAGCCCCATGATGGCGGCGTTGACGTTGGTGACCATGTCGAAGCAGCGCGCCATATCGGCCGGGCTCGACATCTGCGCGACATGCAGGCCCATGAAAGCGACGTCGAGCATGTCGGCGGTGCCCAGCGAATACCAGGGGTCGAGCACGCAATCCTGGCCCCAGCCGACACGGATGCCGAGCGCCTGCATCTCCTTGACCCGGGTCAGGCCGCGTCGCTTCGGGAAGGTATCGTGGCGCCCCTGCAGCATGATGTTGATCAGCGGATTGGGGATAGCCGAAACGCCGGCCTCAGCGATCAGCGGCAACAATTTCGAGACGTAGTAATTGTCCATCGAATGCATGGAGGTGAGGTGCGAGCCGGCCACCCTGCCCTGCAGGCCGAGGCGCTGCGTTTCGTAGGCCAGTTGCTCGATATGGCGCGACAGCGGATCGTCGGTCTCGTCGCAATGCATGTCGACCATCAGGCCGCGTTTGGCGGCGATCTCGCAGAGCTCCGTGACCGAGCGGGCGCCGTCAGCCATGGTGCGCTCGAAATGCGGAATGCCGCCGACGACGTCGACGCCCAGGTCGAGCGCCCGGATGGTGTTCTTGAGCGCCGTCGGGGAGCGGTAGAGGCCGTCCTGCGGAAACGCGACCAGCTGCAGGTCGATATAGGGCGCGACAATTTTCTTGACGTCGAGCAGCGCTTCCACCGCCAGCAGCCGGTCGTCGCAGACATCGACATGGCTGCGGATGGCGAGCAGGCCCATCGAGACGGCCCAGTCGCAATAGGCGAGCGCGCGCTCGCGCACCGCCTCGTGCGTCAGCAGCGGCTTCAGTTCGCCCCACAGCGCGATGCCTTCGAGCAGCGTTCCGGAAGCGTTGATGCGCGGGATGCCGTAGGAGAGCGTGGCATCCATATGGAAATGCGGATCGACGAAGGGCGGGGAGACCAGATTGCCGCGCGCGCCCCCCGCGGTCGGCGCGGAGCCCGGCAGTTTCTGCTCGACCGCCCGGATGGTTTCGCCGGCAATGCCGATATCGGCAATTTTGCCGTCCGGCAGCGTGCCGCCGCGCACGATGAGGTCGAAATCCATCTGTCGTCACCCTCTTCCTTAAGAACCGGCAATCATCGTGGCCGAAAAGACAGCCTGGCGCAGCCTTTTCTTTCGCCTGCAGCCGAAAGGTTCCATCGCGCCGCAACTCGCTCTATAAGCCGCCTCTCGCACTCGTGGCGAATCCGAAATTCTTTGCAAGCCAGACATAGGATCGGCCGTTGTTTCGCTTCTTCCGTTCGACGGAAAACCAGCGCCTTATCGCGAGGCTGATAAGGGAATCCTTCCACGAGCATAAATTCGGCTATGGCGCCGCCATAGCATCGATGCTGGTGGTGGCCGCCATGACCGGCGCCAGCGCCTGGATCCTGCGCGAGATCACCAACGAATTCGTCGTCTTCAAGAGGCTCGACCGCGTCAACCTGATCGCGGCGGGCGTCGCGGGGATCTTCCTGCTCAAAGGTCTCGCCACCTTCGTCCAGGCCTATTTCATGAGCCGCGTCGGCAACGCCATCATCGCCGACCGGCAACGCAAGATCTACGATCGGATCCTGGCGCAAGGCATCGAATTCTACCATTCGACCTCATCGGCCGACCTGATCGCCCGCATGACCAACAATGCGCAGGCCGCGCGCAGCGTGCTCGACCTCGTCGTCACCTCTTACGTGCGCGACCTGGTGACATTGATCGTGCTGGTCGCGGTCATGGTCTGGCAACAGCCGTGGCTGTCGCTGATCTGCTTTGCCGTCGGGCCGGTGGCGATCTATGGCGTCAACCGCATCCTGAAACGTGTGCGCAAGATCGCGTCCATGGAATTCATATCGCTCGGCCAGATCGTGCATGTGATGCAGGAGACGGCGATCGGCGTGCGCGTCGTCAAATCCTTCAACCTCGAAGGCGCGATGCGCAAACGCATGTACAAGGCCGTCTCCGATGTCGAGAACCGCGCCAACAACATCGCGACGCTGGAGGCCGCCACCAGTCCGGTGATGGAAACGCTTGCCGGCATGGCGATCGCCGGGGCGGTCTTTGTCAGCGGGTTCCTGGTGCTGCAGGGCGGGCAGATGCCGGGCAACATCATGGCCTTCATCGCGTCGCTGCTCTTGGCTTATGAGCCGGCAAAGCGTCTGGCCCGCGTTCGCATATCGCTCGAGACCGGCATTGTCGGCGTGCGCATGATGTTCCAGCTCGCCGACCGGCCGCTGACGCTCGCCGAGAAGCCCGGCGCCACGCCGCTGCAGCCCGGTCCGGGCGAAATCCGCTTCGACAATGTCAGCTTCGCCTATCCGGAAAGCTCGCCGGTGTTCGAAGGCCTCAACCTGACGCTCAAGGCCGGCAAGATGACGGCGCTGGTCGGGCCGTCCGGCAGCGGCAAGTCGACGATCCTCAATCTGATCATGCGCATGTACGACCCGCAGACCGGCAAGGTGATGTTCGACGGCCAGGACATCTCGTTCGCGACGCTCGATTCGCTCAGGCAGAAGATCGCCTATGTCAGCCAGGACACGTTCCTGTTTGCAGGCACCGTCATGCACAATATCCGGCTTGGCCGCGAGGGCGCGACGGATGAAGAGGTGATCGCCGCCGCCAAGGCCGCCAATGCGCATGAGTTCATCAGCGCCATGGCCAAGGGCTATGAGACGGAGGTCGGCGAGAATGGCTCGCTCTTGTCCGGCGGCCAGCGCCAGCGCATCTCGATCGCGCGCGCCATGCTGCGCAATGCCGAGATCCTGCTGCTCGACGAGGCGACCAGCGCGCTCGACGCCGAGTCGGAAGCGCTGTTCCGCGACGCGCTGCAGCAGCTCACCGTCGGGCGTACGACGATCGTCATCGCGCACCGGCTTTCCACCGTGCACCAGGCCGACACGATCGTGGTGCTGGAAAAAGGCAAGGTGCGGGAAAGCGGCCCGCACAAGACTCTGCTCAAGCAAGGCGGGCTCTACCAGAAGCTCTATGAATATCAGCTGATGCCGTAGCGCCGGCTTTCCCTTCTCCCCTTGTGGGAGAAGGTGTCGCCGAAGGCGACGGATGAGGGATGTTCTAGGAAACACCAACCTCTCACGCCGCTGGAACACCCCTCATCCGTCTCGGCGCTATCGCGCCGATCCACCTTCTCCCACAAGGGGAGAAGGAAGAATCTGTCCTACTCCGGCACTTTCCTGACCGCGCCCTTGTCGGCGCTGGTGGCGAAGGCGGCGTAGGCGCGCAGCGCCGTCGTCACCTTGCGCTTGCGCTTTTCCGCCGGCTTCCAGGCGTCCGCCCCCTTCGCCGCCATCGCCTTACGGCGTACCTCGAGCTCGGCATCGCTGATGGCGAGCCGGATCGTGCGGTTGGGGATGTCGATCTCGATCGTATCGCCTTCCTGGACCAGGCCGATCGCGCCGCCTTCGGCTGCTTCGGGCGAGACGTGGCCGATCGACAGGCCGGACGTGCCGCCGGAGAAGCGGCCGTCGGTGATCAGCGCGCAGGCTTTGCCGAGGCCCTTCGACTTCAGATAGCTGGTCGGGTAGAGCATCTCCTGCATGCCGGGGCCGCCCCGCGGGCCTTCGTAGCGGATGACGACGATGTCGCCGGCCTTGACCTCGTTGGCGAGGATCGCCTTGACGGAGGCGTCCTGGCTTTCGAAGACGCGGGCCGGGCCGGTGAATTTCAGGATCGATTCATCGACGCCGGCGGTCTTCACGATGCAGCCGTCGAGCGCGAGATTGCCTTTCAGCACCGCAAGGCCGCCGTCCTTGGAGAAGGGCGTCTTTGCCGAGCGGATGACGCCCGTCTCGCGGTTCGTGTCGAGCTCGTCCCAGCGGCGGTCCTGACTGAAGGCGACCTGCGTCGGCACGCCGCCGGGAGCGGCGAGGAAGAACTCTCGGACATTCTCGGCCGAGCTGCGCGAAATATCCCAATGGTCGAGCGCCTCGCCGAGCGTTGCCGTATGCACCGTCGGCAGGTCGCGATTGATTAGGCCGGCATGGTCGAGCTGGCCAAGGATCGCCATGATGCCGCCGGCGCGGTGGACGTCCTCCATATGCACGTCGGACTTGGCCGGCGCCACCTTGCAGAGCACAGGCACCTTGCGCGACAGGCGGTCGATGTCTTCCATGGTGAAGTCGACCTCGCCCTCATGTGCGGCGGCCAGGATGTGCAGCACCGTGTTGGTCGAGCCGCCCATGGCGATATCGAGCGCCATGGCGTTCTCGAAGGCGCCCTTGGAGGCGATGCTGCGCGGAAGTGCCGTTTCGTCGTCCTGCTCGTAATAGCGCTGGGCGAGATCGACGACGAGATGGCCGGCCTCGACGAACAGGCGCTTGCGGTCGGCATGGGTGGCCAGCGTCGAGCCGTTGCCGGGCAGCGACAGGCCCAGCGCCTCGGTCAGGCAGTTCATCGAATTGGCGGTGAACATGCCCGAGCACGAGCCGCAGGTCGGGCAGGCCGAGCGCTCGATGACCTTGACGTCCTCGTCGGAAATCTTGTCGTCGGCGGCCGCGACCATGGCGTCGACCAGATCGAGCGCCTGCGCCTTGCCGGCCAATACCACCTTGCCGGCCTCCATCGGACCGCCTGAGACGAAGACGGTCGGGATGTTGAGGCGCAGCGAGGCCATCAGCATGCCGGGGGTGATCTTGTCGCAATTGGAGATGCAGACCATGGCGTCGGCGCAATGCGCGTTGACCATGTATTCGACGGAATCGGCGATCAGCTCGCGCGATGGCAGCGAATAGAGCATGCCGTCATGCCCCATGGCGATGCCGTCGTCGACGGCGATGGTGTTGAACTCCTTGGCGACGCCGCCAGCCTTCTCGATCTCGCGCGCGACGAGTTGGCCGAGGTCCTTCAGGTGGACGTGGCCCGGCACGAACTGGGTGAAGGAATTGACGACGGCGATGATCGGCTTGCCGAAATCGCTATCCTTCATGCCCGTGGCGCGCCACAGGCCGCGGGCGCCGGCCATGTTGCGGCCATGGGTGGTGGTGCGGGAACGATAGGCAGGCATTGATTTTCCTTAGCTGGCTGGCTGCGCTCGGTGCAGAGCGCGGCGGCGCTGAATTCGGATCGCAGGCGTTATAGACGCCACAGTCCGGCATGGCCAGAATTTTGCGATGCACCAGCAAGCTGGTTGACCATCGACGTCGATTTGTATATAGCCACTTAGGTATATAACTGATTGGCTATCTAATATGAATCAGCTCGATGCTACCTTTGCTGCGCTTTCCGACCCGACGCGGCGCGCCATTCTCGCTCGGTTGATCGAGGGGGAGGCCTCGGTGATGGAGCTTGCCGAGCCCTTCGCCATGAGTCAGCCGTCGATCTCGAAGCATCTCAAGGTGCTTGAGGGTGCAGGCCTGATCTCGCGCGGGCGCGACGCTCAGCGCAGGCCATGCCGGCTCGAAGTGAAGCCGCTGGCGGAAGCCACCGAGTGGTTGGAGCGTTATCGCAAAATCTGGGAAGGCAATTTCCAACGGCTCGATGCCTTGCTGGGCGCGCTGCAGGCCAGCAAGAGCCCGGGCGAGGCGGAACAATAGGCGGAGCCAGGCGTATCCGGCCCATGGCACGGCCCGATCGGAAAAATAGCAATCGTGTCGGGCCGGCGCCTGGCCGGACGTCCTTGAGCAAGCGAACACAAAAAGGACATTCCATGAGCACCACGAGATTGCCAGGCTCCACTGTCGCGACGTTGACCGTTACAACCCCCAGCGATCGCGAGGTCCGCATAACCCGTGTCTTCGACGCGCCGCGCGCGATGGTGTTTGACTGCTGGACCGTCCCCGACTTGCTCAAGGGCTGGCTGCATGGCCCGGACGGCTGGCGGCTCGAGACCTGCGAAATCGACCTCAGGGTGGGCGGGACGGCACGCTACGTGTGGCGCCATCGTGACGGCCAGGCGATGGGCATGACCGCCACTTATCGCGAGATCGACCGGCCGAGCCTGATCGCGGCCAGCGAGCTGTTCGACGAGGACTGGACCGGCGGCGAGACACTCGCAACCGTCGTCTTCACCGAGGCCAAAGGGAAGACGTTGCTTACGCAAACGATCCTCTACGCATCGCAAGCCGCGCGCGACGGCGCGCTTGGCACCGGCATGACCTCAGGCATGGCCGACAGCTACGGCCAACTCGATGCCTATCTCGCTTCGCTTCAGGACAGCGCCAAAGGCGCCGCCTGACCTCATTCCAAAACGCAAAGGAGAAAACGATGCCAAAGATCACCACCTGCCTGTGGTTCGACGGCCAGGCCGAAGAGGCGATGAACCACTACGTCTCCATCTTCAAGAATTCGAAGGTGCTGAGCGTCATGCGCTGGCCGGAAGGCCATGCCCAGGAAGGCCAGGCACTGGTGGCCACGTTCGAGTTGGACGGCGTACCGTTCCAGGCGCTGAATGGCGGGCCGCAATACAAGTTCAGCGAGGCGATGTCACAGTCGATCGACTGCAAGACCCAGGCCGAAGTCGACCATTTCTGGACACGTCTTACCGAAGGCGGCGGCGAGCCCGGGCCTTGCGGCTGGCTGAAGGACAAGTTCGGCGTTTCCTGGCAGGTCGTGCCGGAACAGTTGCCGCGGCTGCTCCAGGATCCGGACCGGGCCAAGGCCGGGCGCGTGATGGACGCCATGATGAAGATGGGCAAGATCGAGATCGACAGGCTGGAGGCGGCGGCGAAAGGGATGATCATAAGTGAGTAGTGAGTGGTGAGTGGTGAGTAGTGAGTAGTGAGTAGTGAGTAGTGAGTAGTGAGTAGTGAAATCACTACTGACCACTGACTACCGACTACCGACTACCGACTACTGACTACTGACTATTCACTTCTCACGGCGCCTTATCACGCACCTGATAGTCCTTCACCGCGGTGAAGCGGATCGCTTTCCAGCGCTCGGCTTCGTAGTTGAGCGAGAAGGCGTGCTGGGCGAGGAAGACCGGGTCGTTGTCGAGGTCGCGGGCGATGTCGCCGCGATGCGCCTCGATGAAGCGCTGCACCTCCGCCTTGTCGTCGGCCGCGATCCAGCGGCAGATCGAGAAGCGCGACATCTCGAAATCCACCGGCAGCGTGTACTCGATGTTGAGCCGCTCCTTCAGCACGTCGAGCTGCAGCGCGCCGACCACGCCGACAATGGCCGGCGAGCCGTCTTCCGGCGAGAAGAGCTGCACCACGCCCTCCTCGGCCATCTGGTGCAGCGCCTCCTTCAGCTTCTTGGCCTTCATGGCATCGCCGAGGCGCACGCGGCGCAGGATTTCCGGGGCGAAGTTCGGCACGCCGCGGAACAGGATCTCCTCGCCTTCGGTCAGCGTGTCGCCGATACGCAGCGTGCCGTGATTGGGAATGCCGACGACGTCGCCGGCGAAAGCCTCGTCGGCGGTGACGCGGGTGCGGGCGAAGAAGAACTGCGGCGCAGACAGGCTCATCGGCTTGCCGGTGCGCACCAGCTTGGCCTTCATGCCGCGCTCCAGCTTGCCTGAACAGACGCGCACGAACGCGATGCGGTCGCGGTGGTTGGGATCCATGTTGGCCTGGATCTTGAAGACGAAGGAGGTCATCTTGTCCTCCGTCGCCTCGACCGTACGCTCATCGGCTTCCTGGGCACGCGGCGGCGGGCCGTAGGCGCCGAGCGCCTCGATCAGGTCGCGAACGCCGTAATTGCGCAGCGCCGAGCCGAAATAGACGGGCGTCAGATGGCCTTCGCGGAAGGCGTCGACATCGAGCGGGCGACAGGCTTCGCGTGCGAGCTCCAGTTCCTCGATGAAGGCTTCGCGTTCATTGTCCGGCAACAGCCCGGCGACGCGGTTGGAATCCGGGCCGTTGACCGGCGTCCGCTCCTTCTCGTCGTCGCTGCGGCGCACCGCGTTCTGCGCCAGATGATAGGTGCCTGAAAAGCTCTTGCCGCGGCCGATCGGCCACGTGACAGGCGCGGTATCCAGCGCCAGCTTCTGCTCGATCTCGTCCAAAATCTCGAACGGATCGCGGCTTTCGCGGTCCATCTTGTTGACGAAGGTGATGATCGGGATGTCGCGCAGACGGCAGACCTCGAACAGCTTCAGCGTGCGCGGCTCGATGCCCTTGGCGGCGTCGATGACCATGACGGCGGAATCCACCGCCGACAGCGTGCGGTAAGTGTCGTCGGCGAAATCCTCGTGGCCGGGCGTGTCGAGCAGGTTGAAGACGTTGTCGTCATATTCGAAGGTCATCACCGAGGTGACGACCGAGATGCCGCGTTCGCGCTCGATCTTCATCCAGTCTGAGCGCGTCTGGATGCGGTCCTTCTTGGCCTTGACCTCGCCGGCAAGCTGGATGGCGCCGCCGAACAGCAGCAGCTTTTCGGTGAGCGTGGTCTTGCCGGCGTCGGGGTGCGCGATGATCGCGAAGGTGCGGCGGCGCGCAACCTCTTCGGGTATTGTTTCGGGCATTTCTTTTAAGGCGTTCCGTGTGACAGGCGGCGCTTCTACCAGTGCGGTGCCGGCCTGTCGACATGGGGCGGGCAACGCTTCGTGCCCGCCGCTACGGCTCAAGCCAGCTCGGCCGCGTTTTCCGCCGGAGCGATCCGCGGCAACCAGCCGGCAATGGCCTTGCCGATCGCATCGGGATGGTCTTCCTGCAGATAATGGGCGCCCGGCCCCAGATCGATGAAACGGCAGTTCTTCAGCCCCGCCGCGAATTCCCGAGCCGCCTGCGCAGAAATCAGAGCGCCGGGGTCGCCCGCGAATAGCAGTTTCGGATAGGAGGAAAGCCGCAGCGCGTGGTGATCGTGCGCGCTGATCGCGGCGACATCGGCCGGCTGACCTTCGATCGGCAGTTCCCTGGGCAGGCGCAGCGCCGGCTTGCGCGACTGCGGCGTCGGGAACGGCGCGCGGTAAGCGGCCATCTCGTCCTCTTTCATCGGCCGCAGGACCGAGGCAGGCAGGATTTTTTCCACGAAGATATTGTCTTCCAACACCAGCTTCTCGCCGGCGCCCGGCGTGCGCAACGCCTTGAAGAGCTCGCGCGCCTGCGGGCGCTGATGGAAATCCTCCCAGCGCTCGAAGGGCCTGATGAACTCCATGAAGGCCAGGCCCAGAACGCGCCGGGGCCGCCGCGCCGCGAAATGGAATGCCAGCGCCGTGCCCCAGTCCTGGGCGACGATCACCAGATCCTTGATGTCGAGCGCCTCGATGAAGGCGTCGAGATAGCGGACCTGATCGAAGAAGCGATAGTCGATGTCCGGCTTACCCGACTGGCCGTAGCCGATCAGGTCGGGCGCGATGCAGCGACCGAACGGCGCGACATGCGGAATGATGTTGCGCCAGATGTAGGAAGAAGTCGGATTGCCGTGCAGGAACAGCACGGTCGGGCCGGTCGATCCAGCCTCCAGATACGACATCGTTGAATCAAGGACATTAATCTCGGCGCGCCGCAGTTGCCGCCCATCGGTCGTCGAATTCACCTGAATCACTCCCTTCCGAACACGGTGCTGAAGATGATTTTCTTGAACCGCTCGAGCGGTTCCGGACTGCGCTCGACTTTCATGCGCAACATGGCTCCCTGCCAGGACGACAGCAGGAAATCGGCGAGGTCCTCGGCGTCGAAGGCTTTTGTGATCTCGCCCGCAGCCTGACCCTCGGCGATGCAGGCCGCGAAGGGCTGGCGCCAGCGCTCGAAGATGTCGACCAGCCTGAGTCGGAGCGGTTCACTGTGAACGGCCGTTTCCAGGCTGAGATTGCCGACCATGCAGCCGCGCGCCCAGTCATGCGCTTCGAGCTTGGAGGTGATGACGTCGAGATAGCGGCGAAGCCTGCCGATGGGCGGCGTGCCGTCACGCGTCAGCGCGCTTTCCACCAAGCCGCTGACATAGGCGAAGTAGCGCTCCAGCACCTCGCCGGCAAACTCCTCCTTGGAGGCAAAATGGTTGGTGAACGAACCCGGACGGGCGCCGGCGGCGGCAACGATGTCGCGGACGCCGGCCGCGGTGTAGCCGGAATTCCAGATGGTCTGGAAGCCGGCCTGGAGAAGGTTTTCGCGGAGTGATTGTCTAGCCATGGTGATATAATACGTACGTACGTATTGATGTCAAGCGCATGGATTGGACTGGCAAAAGATTGCTCCAAATCGGCAGTGGGATGCGGGACATCATCAGAGCCGCATGCGGGGCGCCGGTGCCGACCTCATCGGCACTGTTGAAGCGGATGCCGTGGACCGTCGCCGCCGGAACCAGCCCGTCAAATCTGTGCACCGTCGTCCTGGCTGCGGCCGTGCCAGATGACCGACGAGATTTCCGAACGTTTGATGCCGATGTCGCGCAGCAGATGGTCCGGCAACTCGTCCAGCCAGACGCGATCCCTGCGGAGGCGGACCATCCGTGCAAGCACGCGCGGGCCGGAGCGGCATATTTCGACGGCTGTCGCGAAGAAACGCCCGTCAACTGGCTGACCGGCGACGGCTTCATTCCCATGCGAAGGGTTGGCATGATCATCTTTCCTTTTGTCTGAACGAAGGGATCGGGAGGGCCACGAATGGTCCTCCCGAAGCACACCGCCCGTCACACCGGTCAGGACCGGTCGTGCTCGCAGCTCACATAGGGGTTCCAGTCGGCGAACATGCCGGCCGGGTTGTGCCGCCAGTGCCAGACATGGAGCTCGTAATACGGGTCCACCGGGTGGACGCCCACCGTCGTCTTGCGCTGCAGGGTGCGGCCGAGGAATTCGGGCACGCCTTTTCCCTTCCAGTCCTTTTCGAAGACGATGTATTCCATGCCGACGAGCTGCATCGAGCCATCGGCTTCCGGCTCGTAGGTCAGCACGTCCGGCTCGCCGAGCACGAGCCTGCCGTCGCCGGCGCGGCCGGGATGGATGAAGTGGACGCCCATCGTGCCGTGCTCGTCATGCGTCGTGCATTCGAACAGCTGCTTGTAGCCGTCGGTTTTGGCGACCTCGATGTCGAGGTACTTGGCCGCCATGTCCCGCGACCGGTTGAGCACCGGATCGGGCATGTCATGCGCGACCGCGGTGCTGCAAAGCAGCGCCGAGGCACCGACGGCAAGGACGATTTCCGCAAAGCGCTTCACGATCGATCCCTCCCCGTCAGGCGGCGGCGTAAGCCGTCGTCGGATCGAACAGGCGCTTGACCTGCGTGATCTTGGTCGCCGGGAAGCCGCTCATCTTGGCGTGGCGCTGGATGATCGCCTCGTCCTTGGCGAGATAGACGCAAAAGGTCTTGTCGTCCAGCGCTGGCCGATGGCCTCAATCCAGGCGCTGACCGCGGAAGCCAAGGCGGAGCTGTTCATGCAGGAAGAACGCCTCGCCGAGGCCGCCCGGGAGCTGCAGATCGCATGCTCGCGGTGGAACGAGATCGGCTCGCCGATCAATGCCGCCGACGCCAGGCTGTCGCTCGCGGCGCTCCTCATCAGGATCGGCGATCGTTCCGGCGCTGAACTGGAGCTCGGCACAGCACTGGCGGTTGCGAAGAAAGTCGATTCTTCACGGCTCAAACGGTGCTGTGACGAGTTGAGGGGCCTGATTGCCGGGGCGCCTGCGGTAGCAATGGGCGGCGCATAGCCGGCGCTCACTTGAGGTCCGGCCGGCGGGGTGGCATGACGGGGGAAATCTCTCCCAAAGGTCCGGCATGAGCAACGCAAAACAAGTCATCGTCATCGGAGCCGGCATCATCGGCGCCTCTATCGCCTGGCATCTGGCGAAAGCCGGCGCGCGCGCGACGGTCGTTTCCGAGAGCGGCGCCGGTGGTGTCGCCACGCCGAATTCCTTTGCCTGGATCAACGCAAGCTGGGGCAATCCGGAAACCTATTTCCGGCTGCGCATCCGGGCCATGGCCGAATGGAAACGGCTGGCGAACGACCTGCCGGGCCTGCCGCTCGCCTGGTGCGGCGGCCTGTGCTGGGACCTGCCAGCGGACAAGCTCGAAGCTTATGCGGCGGAGCATTCGTCCTGGGGCTATGGCATCGAGCGGGTCGGGCGCGAGCAAGCGGCGCGCATCGAGCCCAATCTCACTGAGTTTCCCGAGTTTGCGCTCTACGTCGCGGAGGAAGGCGTGGCCGAGCCTGTGGCGACCACAAAAGCACTGCTAGCCGATGCCGAACGGCGCGGCGCACGGGTCGTCATGGGGACTGTCGACACGCTAGTGCTGTCCAACGGCAAGGTCACCGGCGTCGTCGTTTCGGGCGAGACCATCGCCGCCGACGAGGTGGTGGTTGCAGCGGGAGCCGGTGCTCCGGCGATCGCCGCGACGGCGGGCGTCATGTTGCCGATCGAGACTCCGCCCGGCCTGATCGTGCACTCGCGCCCTCACAAGAGGCTGCTTAACGGCCTCGTGCTGGCCGACAGGCTGCATATGCGCCAGACGGCCGAGGGACGCATCGTCGCCGGCTCGGATTTCGGCGGCGGCGAGCCAGGCGAGAACGCGGAAGCGGATGCGCGCGCGCTGTTCGCCGCGACGAAAGCGATGCTGCGTGGCGCGGACGGGCTGGAATTCGACTTCCACACGATCGGCTACCGTCCAACGCCGGCCGATGGTTTCCCGATCGTCAGCCGCGCCGACGGCGTCGGCGGCCTCTACATCGCCGTCACTCATTCCGGCATCACGCTGGCGCCCGCCGTCGGCATGTTTGTTGCCCGCGAAATCCTCGACGGCGAGCGCGATGCGTTGCTCGCGCCTTACGCCCTGTCGCGCTTCGTTTAGCAGCCGGCCGATGGCAGAAGCCGCCAATGCCGAGGCTTCAGCTTGCCAGCGCCCACCGGGACGTCGCTGGCGCGAACGGCCGGATGCTGGTGCTGTCGCGGGTCATCGTCACGAAGCTCGATTGCGGAATCTCGTGCCAGGTCCGGCCGTCGCGATCGAACGGCTCGGAGACGATGCAACGGCCGACGCCTTTGGCGAAGGCGGCGGTGTAAAGCGTCGGTGCTTGACCGTCGGTGGCGTAGCGAACTGCGTGAAGCGCCCGACCATCGCTGAAGGCGGCCGTCAGCTTCAGGGACGGCTCGATGCCGACGCGGCGCGCAGCCTCGAGCACGCGGCCGGTGGCGCGGGACACCGCGCCTTGCGGATCCTGCGCAAGGCCTTCGCCGAGCATCACGCGGAAAAACAGCTCGGAATCCGTGGTCCCTTCGATCTGGTCGAACAGCGCATCCGAGAGCGAGTTCTCGGGCTGACGACGGATCTTCTCGAAGCCGCCGATCTGGCCGTTATGCATGAACGACCAGCGGCCCGAGGGGAAGGGATGGCAGTTCGCGCGGCTGGTGGCGCCGCCTGTCGAAGCGCGGACATGGGCCAGGAACAGGCCGGATTTCACCTGGCGTCCAAGGCTCCTGAGATTGGTGTCGGACCAGGCCGGGAGGGGGCGGCGATGACGTCTTCCAGGAAGATCGCGTCGCCGAGATAGGCTGCCCACCTGCACATTGTCCTGTCATCCTCTGTCGACGCGTTTTTGAGCGCGCGAACGAATTCGCCGCTCGTCTGGCGCCACAGATGACAGGAGGGAGGTTGGACGTCCTTACGCCGCGCTTACGTTTTGCTGATCTCTGCCTGAACGCGGCAGTTCGGGATTCTACTTCAACCGACGACCAGCGCCAGCTTGTTCGCCGCCGGCGCGAACGGCCGGATGCCGGTGCCGTCCCTGGTCATGGTGACGAAGCTTGCCGGAGGTATCGCCTGCCACTCGCCGCCGTCGCGGTCGAAGGGTTCCGAGACGATGCAATGACCGGCGCGCTTCGTGAAGGCGCCGGTATAGAGCGTCGGCGCATGGTCGTCGGTGGCGTAGCGAACGGCGTACAGCGCCTCGCCATCCGAAAAGGCCGCCGTCAGCTTCAGCGCCGGCGCGCTGCCGGCGCGGCGGGATGCCTCGATGACGCGACCGGTCGCCCGTGACACCGCACCCTGCGGGTCGGTCGCCAGGCCCTGGTCGATCATCAGGAGAAAAAAGAGCTCGGAATCGGTAGTGCCCTCGCGCTGGTCGAAGACCGCGTCGGTGAGCGTGTTTTCCAGCGCGCGGCGGATCTTTTCGAAGCCGCCGATCTGGCCGTTATGCATGAACGACCAGCGGCCGGAGACGAAGGGATGACAGTTCATGCGGCTGGTGGCGCCGCCGGTCGAGGCGCGCACATGGGCCAGGAACAGTCCCGATTTGATCTGCCGGCACAGGCTCTTCAGGTTGGGGTCGGACCAGGCCGGCAGGATGTCGCGATAAAGGCCGGGCTCGGGCCGGTCGCCGTACCAGGCAAGGCCGAAGCCGTCGCCATTGGTCGGCGACTTGGCTTCCTGGGCGCAGTGGCTCTGGGCGATCAGCGAATGGCAGGGCGCGGTGATGATGTCTTCGAGGAAGACCGCTTCACCAAGATAGGCCGCCCACCGGCACATCGCATTCCACCACTTATCAGGCGCGATCCATCAGAGCCGCCGGCTCCTTGACCGCATGTGAGCCTCGGTTGTGCGTGCGCTCGTAGAGCTCGCGAACGATTCGGCTCGCCGTAGTTTCGAACAGAAACGGCAAGAAAGCGTGAACGAGCGCGGCACCGGCCGCCATCGACAGGCGCGAGCAGAACCAGGCGGCGAAGGCCATGTGGCCGAAATAGGTCTCGCCGACCTTCTCAGGGTGAGAGGTGAACAGTGCCGTAAGCCTGGTCGTCATGGTGATCCCTCCTGCGGGATAAGCCCCTATGGTGAGTATCGTGCCACAGGGCTTTGGTTCATCGGTCCCAAATTGTCCTTGATTTTGATAGAACCATGAGACATTCATCCCAATATGCCGACAGAACTCGATGAGATCGATCGAAGATTGCTTGCCGAGTTGCAACGCGACGGCACGCTGTCGATCGACCAGCTGTCGGAGCGGGTGGCGCTGTCGCGCAACGCCTGCTGGCGACGCGTCAAGCGGCTGGAAGAGGATGGCGTCATCACCGGCCGCGTGGCGCTGGTCGACGCCGACAAGCTTGGCCTCGGCCTTTCCGTCTTCATCCTGATCCGCACCTCCAACCACGACCCGGACTGGCTGCAGAAATTCCGCGCGGCGGTGACCGGCTTTGCCGAGATCACCGGCGTCTACCGCATGTCGGGCGACCTCGATTATGTGCTGAGGGCCCGGGTAGCCGACGTGAAAGCCTATGACCGGCTCTACCAGCGGCTGATCGCCAAGGTGGCGCTGTCGGATGTCTCGGCCTCCTTCGTCATGGAGGAGATCAAGGAGACAACCGTGGTGCCGGTGGAACTGCGCTAGGTTGGCAAAGCCTCATCGCTTCGTCATCCACGGACGAAGCGACGAGCGTTCTCGCCAATCGCCAAAATGGATGGCGAGGTCATAGTCGCGCCAGAAAGAAAGCCGTTGATAGCATGGCGGGCGAGTTGACCGAATCGCCGCTCGCGCCGATAGGATCGATTTTATGCGCACAGCTGTCCATCCTTCCTCCGTCATCGGCCCCACCGTCGGTTTCGTCAGGCTCCCGCATGGAGAAGGCCTGCCTCTGCCGGCCTATGAAAGCGCCGGCGCCGCCGGCATGGATCTGCGGGCCGCGGTGCCGGAAGACCGGCCGCTGCTCATCCTGCCGGGAAAGCGGGCCCTGGTGCCGACCGGGCTTGTCCTGGAAATCCCGGAAGGCATGGAAGGCCAGGTGCGGCCACGCTCGGGCCTTGCCTTCAAGCATGGGCTGACCGTCCTCAACACGCCCGGCACCGTCGACAGCGACTATCGCGGCGAGGTGAAAGTGCTGCTCGTCAATCTCGGCGACGAGGATTTCTCGGTGACCCGCGGCATGCGCATCGCCCAGATCGTTTTCGCCGCGGTGACGCAGATGGCCAGCGAGGAGCGCGCGCTGG
Source organism: Mesorhizobium sp. BH1-1-5 (assembly GCF_020165615.1). Classification (NCBI taxonomy): domain Bacteria; kingdom Pseudomonadati; phylum Pseudomonadota; class Alphaproteobacteria; order Hyphomicrobiales; family Phyllobacteriaceae; genus Mesorhizobium; species Mesorhizobium sp. BH1-1-5. The sequence goes on along the minus strand of NZ_JAIUIM010000006.1, from coordinate 224,108 downwards.
CCGGCGGCACGACGCGCGGCGCCGGCGGTTTCGGATCGACCGGCACCGCCTAAATGCAAGTTCCAAAGCTGGTCATCTTCGACTGCGACGGGGTCCTGGTCGACACCGAGAACCTTGCCAACCGGCGCCTCGCCGAATGGCTGACCGCCGCCGGTTTTGCGACCACATTCGAATATTGCCGCAAGAATTTCTCCGGCCGCAGCATGGTCTCGGTGCAGAAAGAGATCGAAGAGACGACCGAGGTCCGGCTCGGCGCCGACTTCGTCGATCGCTGGAATGCGGGCCTGCCGGATCTTTTCTCGCATGGCGTCGAGGCGATCCCCTATGTGCGCGATTTCGTCGAGACGGTGCGCAAAGCCGGCATCGCCTATTGCGTCGCCTCCTCGGCGCGGGTCTCGAAGATGCATATCACGCTTGGACAGACCGGACTTTTGCCGCTGTTCGAGCATGCCATGTTTTCCGCCACCATGGTCAGCCGCGGCAAGCCGTTCCCGGACCTCTTCCTGCATGCCGCAGGGACGATGGGCTTCGCGCCGGCCGACTGCGTCGTCATCGAGGACAGCGTTGCGGGCACCCAAGCCGGTATTGCCGCTGGCATGCGGGTGTTCTCCTACTATGCCGATCCGTTCTCCGATCGCGACGGCCTGGCGGCATCCGGCGGCATCCTGTTCGACGACATGCGCGAACTGGCAGGGCTGGTACCTATCCACTGATCGCATTTGGCTGCGCGCCGTAAAACGCCGTGCTAGCGTGGGCTGATCCGAGGGGGCGCGGTCCATGGTTTCCACATTAAGCCGTTTCATGCTCGCATGCCTGCTGCTGCCTTGCCTGTGGGCGGCCGCGCTGGCCCAGGCGGTCGGCTTTCCGGAGCTGAGCAGCGCCGTTCCCCGACATCAGGACGTCACTTATTTCGACCTTGCCAAAATGATCGTGCCTGACCTCAAGGCCGGCGATGACGGTTTCTACAAGGGCAGCGCGCCGATCGAGATGCGCGACATCCTCGGTGGCGACGACGGCGGATCGCCGCCTGAAACCATCAACCTGCCGAATGCGGCGGTGCTGGCCATCAAGGCCGGCGGCAAGGGACGGCTGACGATGCTTCTCGACCTCGGCCAGGCGCAGGACAGCGCCGAAGGATTTGCCGTGCTGGCGCTCTTCGATCTCACCGGCAAGCCGAAGCTGCTCGACGCGGTCAATGTCGGAACCGACCGGAGCACCTATTTTCGCGATCCTGGAAAGCTGGCGATCAGCCCGGATGACGACGCGCTCATCACAATGAGCACGCATTTCAATTCGAACCAGGGCTATGTCGGCACGATCCTGATCCTGGTCCGCAACGACCGCTTCGAGACGATCGACCAGATCAATACGTTCGACGAGAATGTCTGCGCCTACAAGCGCACGCAGGACCTTTCCTTCCAGGCGCTCGGCGCTGAGAAGCCCTACGCGGCGATCAAGGTGACGGTGACCGACGCCACCGAGCCGAGCGAGGAAAGCTGCGAGGAGCCGGCGCCCAAGGCGGTCTCGCACGATATTTCCGTCACTTATCGCTGGGATGCCAAGGCGTCACGCTACGTGAAGGATTCCGACGCCTTCGAGAAATTGTCAGCAGAAAACGCCGAACGCTTCTGAGCCACACGCATTCGTTTGCCCGGTTCGAGCGGCCGCGATAAATTCCCCGCACGACCCCCACTCATGATTGAGGACCCGCCATGGACAAGGGCAAGATTTTTCGCGATCTGCATGCCTCCACCTTCGTCATGCCCAACCCCTGGGACATAGGCACGACCAAGCTTCTGGCCTCGTTCGGCTTCAAGGCGCTGGCGACGACCAGCGCCGGTTTCGCCTTCTCCCGCGGCCTGCCGGACGGCGCCGTGACCTTCGACGCCATGATCCATCATTGCCGCGAGGTGACGGCCGCGACGGAGCTGCCGGTTTCGGCCGATCTCGAACGCGGCAAGGGCGACAGCGCCGAACAAGCGGCCGAGACCATCTTCGCGGCCGAGGCCGCCGGTCTCGCCGGCTGCTCGATCGAGGACCACACCGGCGACGCCGCCAACCCGATCTATGATTTCTCGCACGCCGTCGAGCGCGTCGCCGCCGCCGTCGAGGCCGCCCGCGCGCTCAAGCACGATTTCGTCTTCACCGCGCGGGCCGAGAATTTCCTGTGGGGCAGGACCGACCTCGACGATACCATCAAGCGGCTGCAGGCCTTCGAGAAAGCCGGCGCCGACGTGCTTTATGCGCCCGGCATCGGCGACGTCGAAATGGTGCGCACGATCTGCTCGTCGGTGAGCCGGCCGGTCAACGTGATGGCCCGACCCGGTTTCACCATCGCCGACCTTGCCATGGCCGGCGTCAAGCGCATCTCGCTCGGACCGTGGCTGACCAATTTCGCCTATGGCATGCTGGAGACGGCGGCGCGCGAAATCCAGCAGGACGGCACTTTCGGCTTCACCCGGGCGGCGATGCCGTTCGGCAAGCTGCAAGCGCTGTTCCGGGAGGGCAAGGAGTAGGGCTAGATCGGCTCCCGCGCCGAAACCGCCTTGTGCAGATGCACCATCATGGCGGCCGCGAAAAGCGGCGTCAGAAGATTGAGCAGCGGCACCGCCAGGAACAGGGCGATGACCAGCCCGGCCAGGAACACGGTGCCGGCATATTTGCGGCGGAGCGCCTTGGCCTCGGGTTCGGAGCGAAAGCGCATGGCCGCGAACTCGAAGAATTCGCGGCCCAGCAGATAGCCGTTGACGATGAAGAAGGCGGCGATGTTGATGCCCGGGACCAGAAGCAAGAGCAGCGCGACGATGTTGCCGAGGACGACAACGCCGAAGAATTTGATCGCCAGCGCAAGCGAGCGCAGCGCCGGCACGGCATGGCCGGGCGGATCGTTGGGATAGTCGGTACGTTCGACGACTTCGGCGATATCGTCGAGGAAGAGACCGGCGACGATCGCCGTCACCGGCGCAATGAGCAAGGCCAGGCCCACGGCCAGAACGATGCCGGCGATGATGCCGCCCAGCCATCCGGCCCAGGACGGCAGGCCAGGCAGCAGCGTTTGCAGCCAGGGCAAGGCCAGCCATTCGAGCAGGCTCTCCAGGCCGAGCCAGAGCGCCAGCAGAGCGAGCAGCGTCAGCCCAAGCGTCTTCAGGAAGACGGAGCGGAATTCAGGCGAGAACAGCCGGCTGGCGGCGGCGCGTGCAGCGTCTAGGATCACGGCGGGTCCAGGCCCTCATCGAGTAATGACGTCCCCGAGATAGGCGGGCTTCTGCCCAGACGCAACCAAAGCGCGTCGCGCCGACGCGCTTTGGTTTGGTCTCGATGCATGTCGGTTATCCCAAAACCGTGTCACACTTTTGGGCGACATGCATTATCGCGCAAGCTTGACCTGCCGTGCCGGAATGGTCATGGCCGCAACGCCGGCGACGACAAAGCCCATGCCGACCCAGGCCATCGGCCCCAGGCTTTCGCCGAGGAAGACGGCGCCGATGCCGACGCCGATCGGCACGCGCAGATAGGCCTGCGAGGTGGTGCCGACCGAGCCCAGCGTGTGGATCAGGCGGAAATAGATGACGAAGGCCAGCGCCGTCGAGAAGACCGACAGGCCGAGCAGGGCCAGGATCGATGCGCCCGACGGCGCAAGCGTCCATGGCTGGTCCACGACCAAGCTCAGAGGAACAAGTATGACGGCGCCGCAAAGCATCGAACCCGCGGCGGGTATCATCGGATCGAGGCCCTTGAAGCCGCGGCCGAAGATCGCCGCCCCGGCATAGGAGACCGTCGCGATGACGATCGCAAGCTGCGCCCAGAGCTCACGGCCGAGTCCGCCGAGCGCCTCCGTGCCGATGATGAGACAGATGCCGACGATGCCGGCGCCGACACCGACCAGCTTGCGCGCCGTGACGGGCTCATGGCGCGTGATCAACGCCGTCAGCAGGAAGGTGAAGATCGGCGAGGTCGAATTGAGGATTGTGGCAAGACCGGCATCGACCGAGCGCTCGGCGGCGGCGATCAGCGTGAACGGCACGACGCTGTTGAGGCAGGCCTGGAAGGCGAAGCGGCGCCAGATTGCCGCGTCGGCGGGCATGGCGAGGCCGCGCCAGCGGATGATGGTGAAGAGAACAGCCCCGGCAATCAGCGTCCGGGCGGCAATGAAGGTCACCGGCGGGATCGTCTCGACGCCGATCTTGATGAAGGTATAGGAAGCACCCCACAGCACCGCCAAAACGCCAAGCAGCGCAAGGTCGGTGGACATTTCGGTCTTCTCGGACATTCGTGGTTCGCGCCTTCAGCCTGTCGCCGGAACGATCCGCTTCGTTCTTACGGTTCTTACGCAATTCCGAACGGAAAACCGCCACGCACTTTTCCTGGAATTGCTTCTAGCCCGCAACGTCGCGGAAATGTTTAGATCGCGGTGAAACCATAGCTGTCACGGTCGTGACTGTTGTGGGCCAGTTCGATACGAACGCTGCCGCAGCCGGCGAACAATCGGCGCCACGGTCGGCTCCACGGAAGGCAATGGCGATTTTCGGGGTAGGCAAAGCAGTGCCAAGTCGCTAGACCCGCGCCCGGCCGGCATGCCAGATAGCCGGCCAGAAGCCTGATTGGCTCTTGGCGGAGATTTTGATGCCGGAATATGACGTGCTTTGCATCGGCAATGCCATTGTCGACATCATCGCGCAGTGCGACGAGGCTTTTCTCGAGACCAACGGCATCATCAAGGGCGCGATGAACCTCATCGACGCTAGGCGCGCCGAATTGCTTTACGGCCGCATGGGACCGGCGATCGAGGCTTCCGGCGGCAGCGCCGGCAACACGGCGGCCGGCGTCGCCAGCCTCGGCGGGCGGGCGGCCTTCTTTGGCAAGGTGTCGAACGACGCGCTGGGCGATATCTACACCCATGATATCCACGCCCAGGGCGTTGCCTTCGACACCAGGCCTCTCGGGGGCGAGCCGCCGACCGCGCGCTCGATGATCTTCGTCACGCCCGATGGTGAGCGTTCGATGAACACCTATCTCGGCGCCTGCGTCGAGCTTGGCCCCGAGGATGTCGAGGCGGACAAGGCTTCCGGCTCTAAAGTGACCTATTTCGAAGGCTATCTGTGGGATCCGCCGCGCGCCAAGGAAGCAATTCGGCAGACCGCCAAGCTGGCGCATGCGGCGGGCCGCGAAGTGTCGATGACACTGTCGGACTCCTTCTGCGTCGACCGCTACCGCGACGAGTTTCTCGACTTGATGCGCTCGGGCACCGTCGACATCGTCTTTGCCAACAGCCACGAGATCAAGTCGCTTTACCAGACCGCGTCGTTCGAGGAGGCGCTCGCCGCCATCCGCAAGGATTGCAGAATAGCCGCTGTCACCCGCTCCGAAAAAGGCTCGGTGATCGTGCGCGGCGACGAGACCGTCGCCATCCAGGCGACGAAGATCAAGGAACTGGTCGACACGACCGGCGCCGGCGACCTCTATGCCGCCGGCTTCCTCTACGGCTACACGACCGGACGCAGCCTCAAGGATTGCGGCGACCTCGGTTCGCTGGCCGCGGGGTTGGTGATCCAGCAGATCGGCCCGCGCCCGCGCCAGAGTCTGCGCCGCGAGGCCGAGCAGGCCGGGCTCCTCTAGGGCCTTTACCTCCCCCCGTGGGAGGTCGGATTGTCCCGAATTGCGCTTCGCAATTCGGCTGGCAATCCGAGCGAGGGGTAATCGGCGCCAAGCTGGAGCACCCCCTCATCCGTCTCGGCGCTGTGCGTCGATCCACCCGGCTGCTCATAAGGGGAGAAGATAGTGCGCCGGCTGTCGCGGACCTGTCACGTTGGCCCTCTAAGATGCAAAATGAGGCGTTCCGTGACTGACATTTCGGCGCGCCAAACCAGGGGTGTGAAGATGCAAACCAGCAAGCTGCCGGGCCGCGGCGCCAGTTGCCGTCGCGTATTTTATTTTCCGCTATAAAATTTCAGCAATCGCCGGCGCCTGGGGAGGAGCGCGGGCCGCAAGACAGATTCATGACCAGGTTCCAGAACCCGTCCGACGGGATTTCACAAGAGGCATTGGCAGGCCTAATGGCCGAAGCCGTGCAACAGGCGTTGATGCAGCATGGCGTCATGCTGGACGCCGAGGCGCTGACGTCGGCAAGCAAGATCGCCGGCCATCTGGCTGCCGCCCTCCCCTTCCTGCCGCCTGCACAGCGCCTGGCCATCGGCTCCTTCAAGGGCGAGTGGACCGACCTTGCCTCCGACTTTCTTCGTGTGATGACGAACAAGGTCGCGAGCGACGGTTCGGCCGCATCCGAGCGCGGCCCTGAGCGCCCGGCGCGGAAATCGGAGACAGGGAGGCCGGCGGCCCAGCCGATCGCCGAGCGAGCCGCGGACCTGCAATCGATGCCGATCGAGGATTGGGCTGGCGAGGTCGCCGGCTCGACCTATCTGGAAGAGAAGCTCCGCATTCCGCGCTCCACGCTGCATCGCTGGCAAAGACGCGGCGAGGTCATTGCGCTCCGCAAGGGCGGCCGCAAGCATGTCTTCCCACTGGCCCAGTTCATTGATGGCAGGCCGGTTCTGGGTATCGGCGACGTGCTTTCGGCGATCGCCAATCCGCGGCTTGCCTGGTTCTGGCTGAGCCGGCCTTCGCCCGAGCTGGGCGGCCGCGTCCCCATCGAGATGTTGAGGGATGACATGGTCGAGGACGTGGTCCGCGCCGCACGCGCCCTGTCCTGATCCGGAGTCGTTTTTTCCATATTCGTCCGAACTTTTAGAAATTTATTCGGCAAAATTCCTGTCATAAAACCATAATAATTGGCACATTTGGCACATTTCTAGGTCTTCCCCGCGCTTAGATTGTATAGATTGTGCAATATGTCCCATTTTTACAGATGTATGACGTGATATTTGGGCAACAAGACCTTCATAAGATTCAAAAAGCCGCCTTTCAGACACAATCTCTGTTGTACGTGACGGCCGATTAAGCCATGTCCAAGGCGAAGAAGCGGCGCCGGTGCGCGACTTCTTCAACGATGGGGACGGGGGTGGCAAGAGCCGAACGGCATGTCAGGCCTGTCTTGAACCTTTGACTGGAGATTCAAGAAAATGAACATCAAGAGCCTTCTTCTCGGCTCCGCTGCGGCCCTGATCGCAGTTTCGGGCGCGCGTGCCGCCGACGCGGTGACCGTCGCCGAGCCGGAACCGGCCGAATACGTCAAGATCTGCGACGTCTATGGCGCCGGCTACTTCTACATCCCCGGCACCGAGACCTGCCTGCGCGTCGGCGGCTACATTCGCTATGACGCCGGCTTCGGCGATCCCGGCACGCTCGACGGCCGCAGGACGGCCGACGTCATGGACGGCGATGCGCAGAACAGCTGGAACAAGAACGCCCGTTTCGCGCTGAGGACCTGGACTGGGCAGGAGACCGAACTCGGTACGTTGAAGACCTATACCGAGACCCGCTTCAACTTCAAGAACGGCGATTCGGCGGCGAACCTGGAATTCGGCTGGGTCCAGCTCGGCGGCCTGCGCGTCGGTGTGGACGAGACGCCTTACGACCAGTTCATCGGCTATGCCGGCAACGTCATCCAGGACACGATCATCCCGTACGGCATCAAGGTCACCAACGTCGTCAGCTACTATTTCGACGCCGGCAGCGGCTTCTCGGGCGTGGTCTCGCTCGAAGAAGGTGCGAACACTGGCAAGATCCTCGGCTTGATCGACAGCTATGTTCCGCATGTCGTCGGCGGCCTGAAGTACAAGGGCGACTGGGGCGCGATCACGGGCGTCGTGGCCTATGACAGCAACTACGAGGAAGTGGCCGGCAAGGTCCGCCTGGATGTCAACGTCACCAAGGAACTGTCGCTGTTCGTCATGGGCGGCTACGGCACCGACGACAATTTCGTCGACCACGCCAGCGGCCGCGGCTTCTACAAGCCTTGGGGCGGCAACTGGGCCGTCTGGGGCGGCGGCACCTACAAGTTCAACCCGAAGACCGCCTTCAACCTCCAGGTCTCGGCCGACGACGCCAAGAACTTCGCCGTGGCGGCAAACGTAGCCTACACGATCGTCTCGGGCTTCACGGTCACGACCGAAGTCAACTACTACCACGATGGCAAGTTCGGTCAGGCCGACGACTACAATTTCACCAAGGCCTTCAGGAAGAACAACTGGGGCGGCATCGTCCGCTTCCAGCGCAACTTCTAATCGAATGCAAAGATCATAAAGAAACGATCGCTCTGCTACCTAGTGCGTTTTCGCCGTTTCACGGAAACGGCGAAACCCCCTGGCTCTTTGTTTCTTACGCAATTCCGGACGGAAAACCGCTCACACTTTTCCTGGAACTGCTTGGTCAGTTCCCCGCCGTATAGGCCGCGATCGCCGCCATGTTGACGATGTCCGAGTCCTTAGCATTCAACGACACGATCTGCACCGGCTTGTTCAAGCCGACCAGCAGCGGGCCGATGACGGTCGAGCCGCCGAGCTCCTGCAGCATCTTGGTCGAGATCGAGGCCGAGTGGAAGGCTGGCATCACCAGCACATTGGCCGGGCCGGTCAGGCGGATGAAAGGATACTGCGCCATGGCGCGCGGGTTCAGCGCGACGTCGGCCGCCATCTCGCCGTCATACTCGAAATCGACGCGGCGCTTGTCGAGGATGCGCACCGCTTCCTGCACACGCTCGGAACGTTCGCCCTGCGGATGGCCGAAGGTGGAATAGGCAAGCATGGCGAGCCTCGGCTCATAGCCCATGCGGCGGGCGAACCCGGCCGCCTCCTCGGCGATGTCGGCGATCTGCTCGGCGTTCGGCATGTCGTGCACGGCAGTGTCGGCGACCAGCACCGTCCTGCCGCGCGCGAGCACGATCGACACGCCGATGACGCGGTGGCCGGGCTTGGCGTCGATGATGCGGCGCACGTCGTCGAGCGCGGTCGAGTAGTTGCGGGTGACGCCGGTGACGATGCCGTCGGCATCGCCCAGCGCCACCATGCAGGCGGCGAAATGGTTGCGGTCGTTGTTGATCAGCCGCTGGCAGTCGCGGAACAGGAAGCCCTTCCGCTGCATGCGCTCGTAGAGATAGTCGGTGTAGATGCCGTTGCGGCGCGACAGCCTGGCATTGATGATTTCGAGGCCCGGCTTGTTCAAGTCGATGCCGGCATTGCGGGCATTGTCCTTGATGACGTCGTCGCGGCCGAGCAGGATCGCCGTGCCGAGCTTCTGGTTCACATAGGAGACGGCGGCACGCATCACCTGCTCCTCCTCGCCCTCGGCGAAGACGATGCGTTTGGGCTGGCGGCGCACGCGGTCGTAGATGCGCTGCAAGGTGGAGGCGATCGGGTCGCGGCGGGCGGACAGTTCCTGCGCGTAGCGGTCGAGGTCGAGGATCGGCTTGCGGGCAACGCCGGATTCCATCGCCGCCTTGGCCACCGCCAGCGGGATCGCCGAGATCAGGCGCGGATCGAACGGCACCGGGATGATGTAGTTGGGGCCGAATTTCGGCCGGTTGCCCTGATAGGCGGCGGCGACGTCGTCCGGCACGTCCTGGCGCGCCAGCTCGGCCAACGCCCTGGCGGCCGCGATCTTCATCTCGTCGTTGATGGTGGTGGCGCGCACATCCAGCGCGCCGCGGAAGATATAGGGGAAGCCAAGGACATTGTTGACCTGGTTCGGGTAGTCCGAGCGACCGGTCGCCATAATGGCGTCGGTGCGGATCTCGGCCACTTCCTCCGGGGTGATCTCCGGATCGGGATTGGCCATGGCGAAGATGATTGGGTTTTTCGCCATCGACTGCACCATGGCGGTGGTGAGCGCGCCCTTGGCGGACAGGCCGAGGAAGACGTCGGCGCCGTCCAGCGCTTCGGCCAGGCTGCGCGCCTCGGTCTTGACGGCATGCGCCGACTTCCACTGGTTCATGCCTTCGGTGCGGCCCTGGAAGACCACGCCCTTGGTGTCGCACAGGGTGACGTTTTCCGGCGCAAAGCCCATCGCCTTCATCAATTCGATGCAGGCGATGCCGGCCGCACCCGCGCCGTTGCAGACCATCTTGGTGGTCTTCATGTCGCGGCCGGTGACCTCCAGCGCATTGATCAGCCCGGCGGCCGAGATGATTGCCGTGCCATGCTGGTCGTCATGAAAGACGGGAATGTCCATCAGCTCGCGCAGCCGCTGCTCGATGATGAAGCATTCCGGTGCCTTGATGTCCTCGAGATTGATGCCGCCGAAGGACGGCCCGAGGAAGCGCACGCAGTTGATGAACTCGTCGGCGTCCTCGGTCGCGACCTCAAGGTCGATGGAATCGACATCGGCGAAGCGCTTGAACAGCACCGCCTTGCCTTCCATCACCGGTTTGGAGGCCAGCGCGCCGAGATTGCCGAGGCCGAGAATGGCGGTGCCGTTGGAGATGACGGCGACCATGTTGCCGCGCGTCGTGTAGTCGAAGGCGCGGCTCGGATCCTCGGCGATGGCGCGCACGGGAACGGCGACGCCAGGCGAATAGGCCAGGCTCAGGTCGCGCTGTGTCGCCATCGGCTTGGTGGCGACGATCTCCAGCTTGCCGGGCCGTCCCATGGCGTGGAACTCCAGCGCCTCCTCGGCACTGACGGAGGGGCCGCTGCTTTCAGTTTTCCTGGCCATGATGCCTGACGTTTTCCTCACCATTTCGCGCTCTTGAGGCGAGCGCATTCGTTTGAATTACCGGCTTAAGGCCATACTCCGCCGCTGTAAACCGCCAAGCCATGCAGTGACGATGTTCCTCGGCGTTGCCGGCGACAGTCAAATCTTGCCCGATGAGATCGCGGCAATCTCGCGCAGGTGCTCGCGCACCGGAGCCCAGCGCGTCAGCCCAGAGGTACCGGCGAACGGCCATTCGGAGAAGGGCGGATCATCGCTTCCCATGCGTTGCTTAAGCGCCGAGAGATAGGCTATCAGTTCCAGCCGTTCCGCCTTTACCCTTTCAAGCGTGCGGCGCGAATCTCCTCCCGCGGTATGGCGCGGTCGCGAAGCCGCTCGACCGCGCGGCGGATCGCGGCCGGCTCCGGCTCGGCGATAACGCAGTAGTCCGGATCGAAATAGACGTCGCGGCCGCCGATGCTCGGTGTCGAGACGATGGGCAGGCCGGCCAACAGATACTCCATGCTGGAATACATCGCCCCTTCCACCGCCGACAGGCAGAGCCCGACCGCGGCCTGGTTGTAGACGCGGTTGACCTCTTGCGACGGCATCCGACCGGGCAGGCCATCAACGAGCGGATTGGCGATGCTGTGAAGCGGCGATTGCGCCTGCAGGCGGCGGATGAAGGCGCGGTCGCCGGCCGGCGGCAATTCGCCGATCGAGGACGTCACATGGACCAGTCTTTCGATCTCGAAGGCGAGATAGTGCCGCTTGGTGTACGAGATGCGGCCGTTGTAGACGGCATCGTACTCGACCGGCACGTCCGGCAGCGGCCGGAAGACGTCTTCCGAAATCATCAGATTGTGGTTGGAGAAGATCGCTGTGCCGCCAACGCCTGCAATCAGGCGCCACTCTTCCTCCGTGTTGCAAAGGAAGATCAACTCGTGGTTGGGGCAGACCCTGGCGAACCAGGCGAGATCCTTGCGTATCTGCTCGACGACGGCGGGCCTTTCCAGCGTCCAGTTCGGCATCAGAAGGAAGGTAGCGCGCCGTGGCGCCAGGCGCCGGCAGAAAGCAGCGAGCGCGTAGAGCGGGCGCCTGCCGCCGACAGGTATATAGAGGATCAGCGGATCGCGACTGAAGATGTGGAGAGGCATGACGACGACGCCATCGAGGCCTGAGAGCGGTCCGCGCGCCGGAAGGATGAAGGGCAACCGTATCCGCGTCCACGCCTTGATTTTGGTTCTGGTTCGATTGGCGCGGTTGGTGGCAAGAAGCCGAATACGGCCGAGCGACGAGCCGGCGGGGCCGACCATTTCCTCGAACGTCTCGTGTCCGTCCTTCTTCATCGCCCTACCATGCTCTCATGGGCCCGGACGATCCATATGTCGGCCGACGGCATGAGGCAACATTCCTTCCACACCTGTCCTGCATATGGCGGCAACCGCCCAGTCTTCCCCTGCTTTTCGCGCCGCCGGCATTAAACCGGGCTGCCACATCTGCTAGCGTTCGGGCATGAACATGCACATGCCGACAGACACCGACGTCCAGGAGACGACGACGCCTGCGCCCGCCACGGGCGGCGTCACGCCGATGATGGAGCAATTCATCGAGATCAAGGCGGCGAACCCGGATTCGCTGCTGTTCTACCGCATGGGCGATTTCTACGAGCTGTTCTTCGAGGATGCGGAGAAGGCAAGCCAGGCGCTGGGCATCGTTTTGACCAAGCGCGGCAAGCACCAGGGCCACGACATCCCAATGTGCGGCGTGCCGGTGCACGCCGCGGACGATTATCTGCAGAAGCTGATCGCACAAGGCTTTCGCGTTGCCGTCTGCGAGCAGATCGAGGACCCGGCCGAAGCCAAGAAACGCGGCTCCAAATCGGTGGTGCGCCGCGACGTGGTGCGGCTGGTCACGCCGGGCACCATCACCGAGGACAAGCTGCTCGCACCCTCGGAATCGAGCTTCCTGATGGCGCTGGGGCGCGTCAAGGGTGGCGGCGCGGCGACCAGCCAGGCCGGCTTTGCATTGGCCTGGATCGACATTTCGACCGGCGCCTTCCGGGTTGCCGAGACGAGCGCCGAGCGGCTGCTTGCCGATATCTTCCGCGTCGACCCGCGCGAGCTGATCGTCGCCGAGCCGGTTTTCCACGATCCGGAGCTCAGGCCGATATTCGATGTGCTGGGCCGGGTCGCCAATCCGCAGCCGCCTTCGCTGTTCGATTCGGCGTCAGCCACAAGCCGCATCGCGCGCTTCTTCGAGGTCGCGACGCCGGACAGCTTCGGCACGTTCTCGCGCGCGGAACTGTCGGCGATCTCGGGCGCCATCGCCTATGTCGAGAAGACGCAGAAAGCCGAACGCCCGCCGCTGTCGCGGCCCGAGCGCGAGGAGCAGGGCTCGACGCTGTTCATCGACCCGGCGACGCGCGCCAATCTGGAACTGTTGCGCACGCTGTCGGGCAGCCGCGACGGCTCGCTGTTCAAGGCGATCGACCGCACCGTGACCGGCGGCGGCGCGCGATTGCTGGCCGACCGGCTGATGGCGCCGCTGACCGATCCGGCGACGATCGCGGCACGGCTGGATTCGGTCTCCTTCTTCCGCTCCGAGACACGGCTCTGCCAAGGATTGCGGACAAGCCTCAAAAGCGTCGCCGACATGCCGAGGGCGCTGTCCAGGCTCGCGCTCAACCGCGGCGGACCGCGCGATCTGGGTGCTCTGCGCGCCGGTTTCGAGGCGGCAGGCGCGATCGCCGAACTGTTCTCGGCGTCCGCCCTGCCCGCCGAGCTCGGTGCAGCACTTGCCGCGATCCTCGCCTTGCCCGAGGCGCTTGCCCGCCATCTCAGCGAAGCGCTCGACGACGAGCTGCCGCTGATCAAGCGCGACGGCGGCTTCGTGCGGTCGAGCTACAATGCCGAGCTCGACGAGATGCGGGCGCTGCGCGACGAATCGCGAAAGGTGATCGCCGGGCTGGAACGCTCGCTGATCGAGGAAACCGGTATCCGCTCGCTGAAGATCCGGCAGAACAATGTGCTCGGCTATTACATCGAGGTGACGGCCAACCATCACTCGATCATGACCGGCAGCGACGCCGCCAAGGCGCGCTTCATCCATCGCCAGACCATGGCCAACGCCATGCGCTTCACGACGACGGAACTGGCGGAATTGGAATCGAAGATCGCCAACGCCGCCGACAAAGCGCTCGGCATCGAGCTCGCCGCCTTCGACCGGCTTACGGCGGAAGTGGTGGGTGCGGCGGACAGCATCCGCGCCGGCGCCGAGGCGCTTGCCGTTCTGGACGTGTCGGCGGCATTGGCGCTGCTTTCCGAAAGCGAAAGCTGGTGCCGGCCGCTGGTCGATTCGAGCCTCGCCTTCGAGATTTCGGGCGGGCGTCATCCGGTGGTCGAACAGGCGCTCAGGCGATCCGGCGACGGGCCGTTCGTCGCCAATGATTGCGACCTGTCGCCCGAGGGCGGCGCCAAGGCCGGCGCGATCTGGCTGCTCACCGGTCCCAATATGGGCGGTAAATCGACGTTCCTGAGGCAGAATGCGCTGATGGCCATCCTTGCCCAGACCGGCTCCTTCGTGCCGGCTGAAAGCGCCCATATCGGCGTCGTCGACCGGCTGTTCTCGCGTGTCGGCGCCTCGGACGACCTGGCGCGCGGACGTTCGACCTTCATGGTTGAGATGGTCGAGACGGCGGCGATCCTCAACCAGGCCGGCGAGCGGGCATTGGTCATCCTCGACGAGATCGGCCGCGGCACCGCGACTTTCGACGGGTTGTCGATCGCCTGGGCGGCGGTGGAATATCTGCATGAGAAGAACCGCTGCCGGGCGATCTTCGCCACGCATTTCCACGAGATGACGGTGCTGGCCGGCAAATTGCCCCGGCTTCACAACGTCACCATGCGGGTCAAGGAATGGGAAGGCGACGTCGTCTTCCTGCACGAGGTCGGCAAGGGCGCGGCCGACCGCTCCTACGGCGTGCAGGTCGCGCGGCTGGCAGGCCTGCCTGAAGCGGTGGTCGGGCGCGCCAAGGAAGTGCTGCACCAACTGGAAGAAGGCGAAGTTTCCGGCAAGACCAATCGGCTGGTCGACGACCTGCCGCTGTTTTCGGTGGCGATGAAGCGCGAGGCGCCAAAGCCGGTGAAGAGCGATGCGCTGGGCGAAGCGCTCGGCGCGATCAATCCGGACGAGATGACACCGCGCGAGGCGCTGGAGGCGCTCTACCGGCTGAAGGGGCTGGCGGATCGGTAATCAAAACAATCGGAACATCGGCGTCACCAGCCCTGCCGACTGGAACCAGCCGAGCAATTCGACCGCGAGTATCGCCGCAAGAAAGTAAGAGCTGTCGATGGAGGTCCGCCTCAGCGCCACCGAATCGAACGTGACGGGAGACGGGCCTAAGAGGTCGTCGTCATCGCGCCGCAGACGGGGAAAGAAGGCCGGCACGCTTCGACAATAACGCCAATAGGCCTCGCCAAAGATCGCGTCCAGCGCGATCGCTTCGCGCATCGCGACATAGGAAAAGACCAGACAGGTGAAGGCAAAGAGAAACGCCGAAAGGATCAGCGACCCGAATGTCAGCCCGACGCCGGCCAGTCCAAGGGCCGAGAAGAAATAGAGCGGGTTGCGCGTATAGGCATAGGGGCCGGTTGTGACGAGTTCACGGTTCTTGCGTCCGCCAACATAGAGCGATGCCCAGCAGCGGCCGCCGATACACATGAAGATCAGCACGGTACCCGCAAATTCCAGCATTTCGCGAAAGGTGCTGCCTTGCGGCCACCCGCTCTCCGCAAGCAGGATCGGCGCCAGGACGACGGGAGCAACCAGCCAAAGAAAGCGCATCCTTCTGCTTTGTTGAAAAGCTGAAAGCGGCATCGGGGATTTCTTCTGCATTTGCGTCATCGCCTCAGTCATTGCGCACCGCGGCTCCCTTGTCGGTCCAGGCCGGCGGCAATCCCATCCGATCGCCGACGAAGCCGACGAGACCGGGCGACTTTCCGAAGGCCTTGCAGGCGGGATATTTAGGCCCGCCGCCGAACATGGCGCGCAATTCCGCCCTGGCCGGCAGCGACGGCAGCTTGTTCAACGGCGTCTTGCCGGTGACCAGGAGCTTGCTGAAATCCTCGCCGAACTTCGCCGCCAGGTCGTAGGCGTTGGCGCCGCGCCCCCAGACCATCGCCGCCGCCTGCTTGCCGTTGTCATCAATCGCTTCGGCTTCGAGCGACAGGCTGCCCAATCCGATCGGCAGGCGAGGAACCGGAACACGGACTTCGGGCAACGCTTCGGAAACCGCCGTGGACGCGACTTTCGAAACGCCGACCGCCAAAGCGTTCGTCGGCGTCACGTGCGGGCTACCTGCAGCTCGAACAAGCCATTTTCGACGGCTTATGCGAGTTGCGGCCGGACCAGGCACGCAACGGTCTGCGGCTGGTTTCCCTGGTGGCGGTCGTGGCGTTGCGCCTGGCCGTGGAAACATGGCAGCAGCAACAAGCCAAGCATCCGCTGGCAGGATATGTCCGGGATGCCTTTGAAAGGCTGAAAACCGAAATTCGATAAGTCCAGCCGTCTGAGGCGCCGCGAAGAACAGAAGCTGTGTTGACTCATTGTACCGATCGGTACAATGTCGGTTATCGACGATCGAAACCGACAGGAGATTTCATGAGCCGCCCGCCATTGCCGCCCTTCACGGCCGAAACGGCAGCGCAAAAGGCGCGCCTTGCGGAGGACGCCTGGAACAGCCGCGACCCGGAACGGGTGTCGCTCGCCTATACCGAGGACAGCATCTGGCGGAACCGGGCCGAATTCGTCTCCGGCCGCGGCGAGATCGTCGGCTTCCTCCAGCGCAAATGGGCGCGCGAGCTGGACTATCGCCTGATCAAGGAGGTCTGGACCTGGAACGAGAACCGGATCGCGGTGCGCTTCGCCTATGAATGGCGCGACGACAGCGGGCATTGGTTCCGCTCCTACGGCAACGAGAACTGGGAATTCGACGAGGCAGGGCTGATGCGCCGACGCGTGGCGAGCATCAACGACCTGCCGATCACTGAAAGCGAGCGGAAATATCACTGGCCGCTCGGCCGCCGGCCGGACGACCATCCCGGCCTTTCCGAGCTCGGGCTCTAGAGGGCCGAGTGGATGCGGCGCATCGCGCCAGATCGCGACCAGCTGCTGGGGATCGTTGCCGAGGTGTTCCGCGAGCATGGCTATGAGGGCGCCAGCCTGACCCTGATCGGTGAGGCGACGGGGCTCGGCAAGGGAAGCCTCTACCACTTCTTTCCCGGCGGCAAGGAAGAGATGGCTCGGGCCGTCATTGCCCATATAGACGGCTGGTTCGAGGACAATGTCTTCGTGCCCTTGCGCGACGCCGTCGAGCCGCTGGCCGGGATCGGGCAGATGCTCGAGGCGACCGACAGCTATTTCCGCTCGGGGCGCCGGGTTTGCCTCATCGGAGCCTTCGCGCTCGATGAATCGCGCGCCCTCTTCGCCGGCCAGATCGGAAGCTATTTCGGCCGCTGGGTCGTGCATCTTGCCCGCGCTCTGGAGCGATCCGGACATCCACCGGGCGAAGCCAGCGAGTTGGCCGAGGAGGCCGTCGCCGCCATTCAGGGCGCACTCACGCTTGCCCGCGCCGCCAACGACCTCGATGTATTTTCGAGGGCCTTGCGCCGACAGCGGATGCGGCTTGGGCTGCCGGCCAAGATCTAGCCCGGCTCCTACAAACCTTCGAAGCGGAAACCCGTTTCGGTTCGGGAAACCCGGCCGACGCCGGGGGAATCGAGATGCGCGCCGGCAACGCACCAAGCGCTGTCGGCGGCAAGCGCCAAGATGCGCAGCCGGGTTGCCCGCGCCTGTTCCTGGTCGGCGTCGAATTCCCAAGTGATCTCAGGCCGGTCGAACTGGAGCGAGGGCACATGCACGAGGTCGCCCCAGACCAGCAATGTCTCGCCGCCGCTCGTGACACGAAAGCCGGTGTGGCCGATTTCGTGGCCAACAGCGGCGACCGCCTCGATGTTCGCGCTCTGGCGCTGTCCGGGGTTCGAAGGTTCTGCTCGATCATGGAAGCGGCTCAATCTCGCTACCGACCGAAACATGTCGAGCTCGGCTTGAGGGACAAGCAAGCGGGAGAGCTGCGGGAAGCCGTCGCGACCATCTGGAAGGACGAGCCCGTGGATATGGTCGAGATGGGTGTGGGTGAAGGCAACCGTACGTATCCGATCGACGGCGATCTTCGCCTCGCTCAGCGCCTGCGGCAGGAAGCCCATCGTCGGATGCCAGGCGTTCGAGGATCCCGTATCGATCAGCGTGATTGCTTCGCCGTCGTCGATGGCAAAGGCATTGACCGACAATCTGAGCGCGCCGTCGAAGAGCGGTACTTGCGACGGGAAATCGTCGCCGAAAGGCTTGTCTCCCGGCTGGCGCAGCCGCCGGACCGGCATATCGACATAACCGTCGCGCAGCGAGGTGACCTTGATGTCGCCGATCTTGTAGGTCGCGTGAAAGGGCCCGTCTGAAATTCGTTCCACGCTTGCTCTCTTTCAACCTAGGTTTCGGCTAGATCATCTCCAACCCGCGCTTGCGCGTCGGCGGCGGGAAGGCGCGGTCGAGATCGGCGATATCCTGCGCCGTCAGCTTGATGTCGAGCGCGGCGGCGTTCTGGCGGACATGTTCCTGCCGGCTAGCCTTCGGGATGGCGATGACACCTGGCTGCGCCATGACCCAGACAAGCGCGATCTGCGCCGCGGTGGCGTTGTGCCGGGCAGCGACTGCCTCGAGCCGGGCGTTGCGCGCCAGCGCGCCCTGCTCGACCGGCGAATAGGCCATAAGCGGAATGCCGCGCTCTGCACACCAGGGGGCCAGATCGAATTCCGGGCCGCGCCGCGACAGATTGTAGAGCACCTGGTTGGTCTGGACGTTGCCGCCATGCGGCAGGCCGACCAGATCCTCCATCTCGTCGGTGTCGAAATTGCTGACGCCCCAGTGGCGGATCTTGCCTTCGGCCTTCAGCGCCTCGAACGCCTCCACGGTTTCGGAGAGCGGCACGCTGCCTGGCCAGTGCAGCAGATAGAGATCGATGCGGTCGGTGGCGAGCCGTTTCAGGCTGTTCTCGCAAGCACGCTTCACGCCGGCGCGCGAGGCGTTGGAGGGCAGCACCTTGGAAACCAGGAAGGTCTCGTCGCGGCGCCCGGCGATGGCCTCCGCCACCACTTCCTCGGCACCGCCGCTGGCATACATCTCGGCGGTGTCGATCAGCGTGATGCCAAGGTCGAGTCCGAGTTTCAGCGCCGCGACTTCATCGGCGCGGCGGCGCCGGTCCTCACCCATCTTCCAGGTGCCTTGACCCAGCACCAGAACGGTTTCGCCCGATGGCAGCTTTAAGGTTCTGACGGATGACGGCATGGCTTGCTCCTCGTGCGGACGGATCGCAGCACAGCCCCGTTCTGAAATCCAGATCAAAGGCCGAAAATCCAAACCGAAGGGGCTCCTGGCCGGCCGGATTTCCCGCAGTGGCTACTTCACCGGATGCTTGGCGAGCCAGTCCTGCATTTCCTTGATCTCGGCTTCCTGCGCCGCGACGACGCCTTCGGCGAGCTTGCGGATTTCCGGGTCCTTGCCGTTGGCGATCACCACCTTGGCCATGTCGATGGCGCCCTGATGATGCGGGATCATGCCGCGGACGAAATCGACATCGGCATTGCCGGTGTATTTGATCATCATGTCCTTGTGCATCTTCTTCATCGCCGCCTCGTAGCCGACGGTGGCCGGGCTCTGGGCGCCCATCGCCATCTTGGACATGTCGTGCTTCATCTCCTCCGACGAGGCCGGCACGCTTTCGAGGAAGACGGCAAGCAGCATTCCGGCGGCCATCAGCAGCAGCACGATTTTCTTGGCCAGGGTCATTCAGGTCTCCTTCTGTTGGATTTCGTATCTGGGTGTTTTGCTCAGAGTTTCAACGTTCTCAGCCGCAGCGCGTTGCCGATCACCGATACCGACGACAGGCTCATCGCCGCAGCCGCGAGCATCGGCGACAGCAGCGTGCCGGTGAGCGGGTAGAGCACGCCGGCCGCGACTGGCACGCCGAGCACGTTGTAGAGGAAGGCGAAAAACAGGTTCTGGCGGATGTTGAGGATCGTCGCCTGGGCGAGCGTGCGGGCCCTGACGATGCCGTTGAGATCGCCCTTGACCAGCGTGATGCCGGCGCTTTCGACCGCGACATCGGCGCCGGTGCCCATGGCGATGCCGACATCGGCGCTGGCCAAGGCCGGCGCGTCGTTGACGCCGTCGCCGGCCATCGCAACGACAGCGCCTTGGCCGCGCAGTTCTGCCACCAGCGCGCTTTTGCCGTCCGGCAGCAGGCCGGCACGGATCTCGTCAATGCCCAGCCTGCCGGCGATGGCTTTCGCGGTGCGCTCGTTGTCGCCCGTCGCCATGATGATGCGCAGGCCCTTGTCATGCAGCGCCTTGATCGCCTCGGCCGTCGTCGCTTTCACGGGATCGGCCACGGCGACCAAGCCGGCGAAGCTGCCGTCGACAGCCACGAACATGGCCGTCTTGCCGTCGGCCTGCAGCGCCCCGGCACTGGCCGCCGGCGCCTCCATGCCGAGATCCGCCATCATCGCCGCATTGCCGAGCGCGACCTTCCGGCCCGACACCGTGCCCGAAACGCCCTTGCCGGTGACGGCTTCGAAATCGACGGCATCGGCGAGCTTCAGACCGCGCGCGATGGCGCCCTCGACGATCGCCTCGGCCAGCGGATGCTCCGAACCCTTTTCGAGCGCGGCGGCGAGGCCGAGCAGCTCATTCTCCTCGATGCCGCCGGCCGCGACGACATCGGTGAGCCTGGGCTTGCCCTCAGTCAACGTGCCGGTCTTGTCGACGATCAGCGTGTCGACGGCGGCGAAACGTTCCAGCGCCGCGGCCTCCTTGATCAGCACGCCGGCATGCGCGCCGCGCCCGGTCGCGGTCATGATCGACATCGGCGTCGCGAGACCAAGCGCGCAAGGGCAAGCGATGATCAGCACCGACACTGCCGAGACGATGGCGAAGATCAGGCTCGGCTCGGAGCCGACGGCCGCCCAGGCAATGAAAGCGATGACCGCGACCAGCACGACGGCTGGAACGAAATAGAAGGACACGCGGTCGGCCAGCCCCTGGATCGGCGCGCGCGAGCGCTGCGCCTTGGCGACCAGCTCGACGATGCGCGACAGCGTGGTTTCGGCGCCGACCTTCTCGGCTCGCATGACCAGCGAGCCTTGTCTGTTCAGCGTGCCGCCGGTAAGCGCATCGCCTTGCGTCTTCTCGACCGGCAGCGGCTCGCCGGTGATCATGGATTCGTCGATCGCCGAGCGTCCCTCCAGCACGGTGCCGTCGACTGGCACCGCGTCGCCAGGGCGGATGCGAAGCCGATCTCCGGTCTTGACGCTGTCGAGCGGCACGTCCTTCTCGGAGCCGTCGGCGCCGATCAGCCTCGCTGTCTTCGGCGCAAGGTCGAGCAGGGCGCGGATGGCCGAGCCGGTGCGCTCGCGGGCTCTGAGTTCCAGCACCTGGCCGAGGAAGACCAGCGCGACGATGACGGCGGCGGCCTCGAAATAGACCGGGACGGCGCCGTCATGACCGCGGAACTGATGCGGGAAGACATCCGGGAACAGCGTCGCGACGAGGCTGAAGAGATAGGCGGCACCCACACCCAGCGAAATCAGCGTCCACATATTTGGGCTGCGGTTAAGGATCGATTCCCAGCCGCGATGGAAGAACGGAAACGCCGCCCACAACACCACGGGGCTCGCCAGAGCCAGCTCCACCCAGGTCTTGGTGCGGCCGTCGACGAGGTTTTCGAAGCTGAAACCCAGCATCGGCGCCATGGCGACGATCAGCAGCGGCAGGGAGAGCGCAGCGCTGACCCAGAACCGGCGTGTGAAATCGACGAGCTCGGGGTTAGGGCCTTCGTCGCCGGTCGGAACGCCCATCGGTTCCAGCGCCATGCCGCAGATCGGGCAGGAGCCGGGCTTGTCGCGGACGATCTCGGGATGCATCGGACAGGTGTATTGGGTGCCCTTCGGCATCGGCTGCGGCTCGGGCCGCCCGGCAAGGTATTTTGCCGGCTCCGCCTCGAACTTGCCCTTGCAGCCCGCCGAACAGAAGTAGAAGCCCTGCCCTTCGTGGCGAACGAAGTGCTTGGCGCTCGCGCGGTCGACATTCATTCCGCAGACGGGGTCGGTGGCCGCAAGATATGCTTGAGGCTCGGCCTGGAATTTCGTCCGGCAGCGTTCGCTGCAGAAATGAAACGTCCGGCCGCCGTGCTCGGCCGTCGGCTTGCCGCCCGCCGGATCGACCATCATCCCGCAGACAGGATCGCGAATCACTGCATCGGCGGCAGGCGCGGCATCCTTGGCGGAACAGCAGGCTCCGCCATGCTTATGACGGTGATGGTGGTGGTCGGAATGGCTCATGACAACGCCTCAAATTTTCGAACTTGAGGCGGAGGTAGTCCTTCCAGCTACTGGAAGGTCAAGGGGCGGTTCGGATTTTTAGACTTTCGCCTTTCAGTTGCCCATAGCGTCTATCGCATACGACTGGAAACGTGGCGGCCCGCCCCATACACAGCGCCGCGAAAACAGGCTATAGACGCCGCCGAATGGCAAAGATCTCCCTGAAACTCGACGAAATGATCGATGGCGACGCGCTGCGCCGCGATCTGACCGCGCTGACGGCGGCAAGCGCCGGCGACGGCTCGGGGGCCGCTGTTCGCGCGGCCGTCCTCCAATTGCTCAAGGGCAGGATGGCGGAAGGACGAAAGATCGCCGAGGCCATGCTTATGCAGGATGGCGGCGGCAATGCCTGCGCCGAGCGGCTCTCGCATCTGATGGATGAGCTGATCCGGGCGCTCTATGATTTCGCCGCCACCCATGTCTACCGGGTCAAGAACCGGTCGGCGGCCGAGCGCATGGCTGTCGTGGCCGTCGGCGGCTATGGCCGCGGCACGCTGGCGCCGGGCTCCGACATCGATCTCCTGTTCCTGCTGCCCTACAAGCAGACGCCTTGGGGCGAGCAGATCGTCGAATACATGCTCTACATGCTGTGGGACATGGGGCTGAAGGTCGGCCACGCCACCCGCAACATCGACGAGTGCCTCAGGCTCTCGCGCGGCGACATCACCATCCGCACCTCTATCCTGGAAGCGCGATACCTGTGGGGCGAACGCAAGCTCTATGACGAGTTGCTCACCCGCTTCGACCATGAGGTGGTGCGCACGACCGGGCCGGAATATGTGCAGGCCAAGCTTGCCGAGCGCGACGATCGCCACGCCAAGGCCGGCGAAAGCCGCTATCTGGTCGAACCCAACGTCAAGGACGGCAAGGGCGGGCTGCGCGACCTGCAGACGCTGTTCTGGATCGGCAAATATTTCTACCGCGTGCGCACCGGCGAGGAGCTGGTCGAGAAGGGCGTCTTCACCGAGGCCGAATATCGCGAGTTCCAGAAGGCCGAGGATTTTCTCTGGGCGGTACGCTGCCACATGCATTTCCTCACCGGCAAGGCGGAGGAGCGGCTGCATTTCGACATCCAGCGCGAGATCGCCGAGCGGCTCGGCTACACCACGCATCCCGGCCTGTCGGCCGTCGAGCGCTTCATGAAGCACTATTTCCTCGTCGCCAAGGATGTCGGCGACCTGACCCGCATCTTCTGTGCGGCGCTCGAGGAAGAGCAGGCCAAGCACGTGCCCGGCTTCAACCGTATCTTCCTCACCTTCCAGCGGCGCAAGCGCAAGCTTGCCGGTACGTCCGATTTCATCGTCGATAACCACCGCATCAACATCGCCGAAGACAGCGTGTTCGAGCGCGATCCGGTCAACCTGCTCAGGTTGTTCTGGTTCGCCGACAAGCATGGGCTGGAGTTCCATCCCGATGCGCTGAAGCTGCTCACCCGCTCGCTCGGCCTGGTCAACAAGTCGCTGCGGCGCGACGAGGAAGCCAACCGGCTGTTCCTCGACATCCTGACGTCGGACCGTAACGCCGAGCTCAATCTCAGGCGCATGAACGAGGCGGGGCTGCTCGGCAGGCTAATCCCCGACTTCGGCAAGATCGTCGCCATGATGCAATTCTCGATGTACCACCACTACACGGTGGACGAGCATCTGATCCGCTGCATCGGCGTTTTGGCCGAAATCGAGCGCGGCGACGGCGCGAAAGTGCATCCGCTGTCGCATTCGCTGATGCCGGGACTGAAGAAGAGCCGCGAGGCGCTTTATGTCGCGGTGCTTTTGCACGACATCGCCAAGGGCCGGCCGGAGGATCACTCGGAAGCGGGTGCCAGGATTGCCCGGCGCATCTGTCCCCATATGGGGCTGTCAGCGGCCGATACCGAGACGGTCGCCTGGCTGGTCGAGAACCACCTCGTGATGTCGATGACGGCGCAGACGCGCGACCTCAACGACCGCAAGACCATCGAGGATTTCGCCTCGATCGTGCAGTCGGTCGAGCGGCTGAAGCTGCTTTTGATCCTCACCGTCTGCGACATCAGGGGCGTCGGACCAGGTGTGTGGAACGGCTGGAAGGGCCAGTTGCTGCGCACGCTTTATTTCGAGACCGAATTGTTGCTGACCGGCGGCTTCTCGGAAGTCTCGCGCGCCGAGCGCACGACGGCGGCGCGCGAGCGGCTGGCCGAGGCGCTGTCTGCCTGGCCGGCGAAGGAGCGCAAGCGCTATGTCGCGCAGCATTACGAGAACTACCTCTTGACCGTCGACCTGTCCGACCAGTTGCGCCATGCCGAATTCGTCCGCGAGGCGGATGCGGCCGGCAAGAAGCTCGCCACCATGGTCAAGACGCATGAGTTCGAAGCGGTGACCGAGATCACCGTGCTGGCGCCGGACCATCCGCGCCTGCTTTCGATCATCGCAGGGGCCTGTGCCGCGGCCGGCGGCAACATCGTCGACGCGCAGATCTTCACCACCTCGGACGGGCGCGCGCTGGACACCATCCTGATCTCCCGGGAGTTCGACCTCGACGAGGACGAACGCCGCCGCGCCGAGCGCGTCGGCCGGTTGATCGAGGACGTGCTGTCCGGCAAGAGCTGGCTGCCCGAGATGATCGAGAAACGCACCAAGCCGAAGCGCGGGGCCAAGGCGTTCCGCATTCCGCCGCGCGCCGAAATCCGCAACACGCTGTCGAACCGCTTCTCGGTGATCGAGGTCGAGGGACTGGACCGGCCGGGGCTGCTCTCCGAGATCACCGGGACGCTGTCCGACCTGTCGCTCGACATCGCCTCGGCGCATATCACCACCTTCGGCGAGAAGGTCATCGACACGTTCTACGTCACCGACCTCACCGGCCAGAAGATCGACAGCCCGACGCGCACCGCCGCCATCCACAAGCGGCTAATCGATACGCTGGAAGGCAATTCGTCCGAACGCAACGGCAGGGCCAAGGCGGCGGCCGAGTGACCATCCATTTGACGCAATTTTTCTGGCAGTCGTCCCCAGCATGAGCCTAGTCAAGAAATTCGCCACCGTCGCCTCCGGCACGCTGATGAGCCGCGCGCTGGGCTTCGGCCGTGAGATGCTGATGGCGGCGGCGCTCGGCACCGGGCCGGTCGCCGACGCCTTCAATGCCGCCTTCCAGCTCCCCAACACCTTCCGCCGGCTGTTCGCCGAAGGCGCCTTCAACGCCGCCTTCGTGCCGCTGTTCGCCAAGGAGATCGAACAGCACGGCACGGAGGGAGCCAAGCGCTTCTCGGAGGAGGTTTTCGGGGTTCTGTTCTCGGTGCTGCTGGCGCTCACCGTCCTCATGGAACTGGCGATGCCGCTGATCGTCCGCTACCTGGTGGCGCCGGGCTTTGCCAGCACGCCGGGCAAGTTCGAGACGACCGTCACGCTTGCGACGATCATGTTTCCCTATCTGATCTGCATGTCGCTCGGCGCCATGATGGCGGGCATGCTGAACTCGCTGCGCCGCTATTTCGCCGCGGCGATCGCACCCGCCTTCCTCAACATCATCCTGATCAGCGTGCTCGCCTATGCCTGGTATCATGGGCTGGACGCGCATGATGTCGGCTTCGGGCTGTCCTGGGGCGTGCTGGCGGCGGGCATCGTTCAGTTGGCGATCGTGTGGGTGGCAGTGCGCTATGCCGGCATCTCGATCGGCTTCCGCCGGCCGAAGATGACGCCGAACGTCAAGCGGCTCCTGGTCCTGGCGCTGCCGGCGGCGATCACCGGCGGCATCACCCAGATCAACCAGCTGATCGGCACGGCGATCGCCTCGGGTCAGAACAGCGCCGTGTCGTCGCTCGCCTATGCCGACCGCATCTACCAGCTGCCGCTCGGCGTCGTCGGCGTTGCGGTCGCCATCGTGCTGTTGCCGGAGCTGTCGCGGGCGCTGAAATCGGGCAATCTGATCGAAGCCGCCAACCTGCAGAACCGGTCGGTCGAGTTCACCTTGTTCATAACGCTGCCGGCGGCGGCGGCGCTGTGGGTGATGTCGGAACCGATCGTGCGGCTGGTCTATGAGCGCGGCGCCTTCGCCGCCAACCACTCGACGCCGGTCGTCGCCTCCATCCTGGCGGTCTTCGGCCTCGGCCTGCCTGCCTTCGTGTTGATCAAGGCCTTCACGCCGGGCTATTTCGCGCGCGAGGACACGCGCACGCCGATGATCTTCGCCGCCATCTCCGTCGGCGTGAATGTCGCAACGGCGCTGACCTTGTTCCCGTCGATGGGCGCTCCGGGCATCGCGGTGGCGTCGGCCGTCGCGGGCTGGGTCAACGCGCTGATGCTGCTCGCCATGCTGATCAGGCGCGGTCATTGGGGCCGCGACATCCCCCTGCTGAAGCGCATCCCGAGGCTGGTGCTGTCGGCTGTGATCATGGCCGTTGCGCTCTACTTCGCCGAGCGCCATTTTGCCACGCAGATCGGACCGGGTTCACCGCTGGCGGTGAAGGCGACGACCGTGCTTGCGCTCGTTGCCGGGGGAGCGGCGCTCTACTTCATCGCCGCCTTCGGCACCGGCGGCGCCGATTTCGGCATGATCCGCCGGAACGTGAAGCGAGGCGAGGCAAAGGCCGCGCCGGCGTCCAAGCCCAATCTCGACGAATAGTCAGCCTGCCACCTCGCCTGTCGTCGGTACTTGCTCCCGCCCTCGGGTTGGTCCATAAGCCCGCCGTCGAAAGACTTTCGCCGCGCGCGGTCTCCAGCCGCATGATTGGCTCCAAACTTTTTGGAATCATGCTTATACGGCCCTCCACAAGCCATGAGGAACTCATGTCCGCCTTCAAGCCACTCGTCTTTTCTGGCGTCCAGCCGACCGGCAACCTGCATCTCGGCAATTATCTCGGCGCCATCAAGAAATTCGTCGCCCTCCAGGAACAGTCCGACTGCATCTACTGCGTCGTCGACCTGCATTCGCTGACGGCGCAGCTCGTCCATCAGGATCTCGGCGACCAGACGCGCTCGATCACCGCGGCGTTCCTCGCCTCCGGCATCGACCCCAAGAAGCACATCGTCTTCAACCAGTCGCGGGTCATGCAGCATGCCGAGCTGGCCTGGATCTTCAACTGCGTGGCGCGCATCGGCTGGATGAACAAGATGACGCAATTCAAGGACAAGGCTGGAAAGGACCGCGAGAACGCTTCGCTCGGCCTGCTCGCCTATCCGAGCCTGATGGCCGCCGACATCCTGCTCTATCGCGCCACCCATGTGCCGGTGGGCGAGGACCAGAAGCAGCATCTGGAGCTCACCCGCGACATCGCGCAAAAATTCAACAACGACTTCTCCGACAGGATCGCGGCGCTCGGCGTCGGCGTCGAGATGAGGATAGGCGAAGAGACGGTGAACGGCTATTTCCCGATCACCGAACCGGTCATCGGCGGTCCGGCGGCGCGTATCATGAGCCTGCGCGACGGCTCGAAGAAGATGTCGAAGTCGGACCCGTCGGACCTGTCGCGCATCAACCTGACGGACGATGCCGATACGATCTCGAAGAAGATCCGCAAGGCCAAGACCGACCCGGAAGCCTTGCCGAGCGAGATAGACGGCTTGGAAAGCCGGCCTGAGGCCGAAAACCTCGTCGGCATCTATGCCGGCCTCGCCGAGATCTCGAAGGAAGACGTGCTGAAGGAATATGGCGGCCAGCAGTTCTCCGTGTTCAAGCCGGCTTTGGCCGACCTTGCCGTGGAGAAGCTGGCGCCGATCGCTTCCGAGATGCGCCGCATCGAGGGTGATCGCGCCTATGTCGACGCCGTGCTCAAGGATGGCGGCGACCGCGCCCGGGCGATTGCCGAACGCACGATGAAGACGGTGCGCGACATCATCGGCCTGTTGCAGGACTGATCCTTCTGTCCCGCTAAACTCAATCGCCATACGGGCCGGCGGCTTGCCGCCGCCCCGTGGCGGTGGCAGATTGCGGCCGAATTGATACCGAGCAGATAGAGATGGTCTCCAAACGCCTCAGCCGCGAAGCCGGGCATCGTAGAAAATTTCTGGCGATCATCGACGATACGCCGGAATGCGAGCGCGCAGTCGCTTACGCCTCGAAACGGGCGCAGCATACCAGCGGCGTGCTGGTGCTGCTCTACGTCATCGAGCCGGACGATTTCCAGCACTGGCTGGGCGTGGAAAAGATCATGCGCGAGGAAGCCACGGCGACAGCCCGCGCAGCGCTCGACGGCTACGCCAACAAGGTGCGTCAGCATGTCGGGATCGAGCCGGAGCTGGTGGTGCGCGAAGGCAAGCCCACGGAAGAAATCCACAAGCTGATCGAGGACGACCAGGACATAGCCATCCTGGTGCTGGCGGCTGGCGCCGGCAAGGAAGGCCCCGGGCCGCTGGTCGGCGCGGTGGCCGGCAAGGGCGCCGCTTTCCCAATCCCGGTCACGGTGGTGCCGCAGAATCTGTCGGATGAGGAGATCGACAGCTTAGCCTGAGATGTGCTGATATTCAGGTGAGGCCGGCCTGCGAACGGCGGTTTCCTGCGCTTCCGGTGCTCACGTACTTCGAAGTACGCTCCGCTCCGGTTCTCGAAACCACCGTTCTCGACTCGGCCTGACCTGAATCTCAATACATCTCAAGTGGATGAGGGGTCGAAAAAACATTCCGCCAGCCAGCCGTTCCTAGCGACGCGTTTCGCTTGAATGTCCAGCCGATAGAGCCTATTTAGAATTATTCCAAACTATCGGCCCGCGAAGGGCCTGGAGATACCCATGTTCATCCAGACCGAATCGACGCCGAACCCGGCGACGCTGAAATTCCTGCCGGGCAAGGAAGTGCTGCGCGAAGGCACGGCCGATTTCCGCAACGCCGAAGCCGCGGCTGAGGCTTCGCCGCTGGCCGGCCGTCTGTTCGAGATCCCGGGCGTCACCGGCGTTTTCTTCGGCTATGATTTCATCACCGTGACCAAGGACGGCCCGGACTGGCAGCACCTGAAGCCGGCGATCCTCGGCGCCATCATGGAGCACTTCATGTCCGGCGCGCCGGTCATGGCCTCGACCGCTCCGACGAGCGACGTCGGCGAGACCGGCGAGTTCTACGACAAGGCAGACGAAGAGCTGGTGCTGACCATCAAGGAACTGCTCGACACGCGTGTGCGCCCGGCGGTCGCCCAGGATGGCGGCGACATCACCTTCCGCGGCTTCGAGAACGGCACCGTGTTCCTGCATATGAAGGGCGCCTGCGCCGGTTGCCCGTCCTCGACGGCGACGCTGAAGCATGGCATCCAGAACCTGCTTCGCCACTTCGTTCCGGAGGTCCAGCAGGTCGAGCAGGTCGCCTGACGCCCATTGATAGTTCTACCCCGCTGACCATCTGGCTCGGTTTTCTGCGCTTCCGGTGCTCACGTACTTAAAGTACGCTCCGCTCCGGTTCTCGAAAACCAAGCCATATGGATTCAGCAAGGCGAACTCTCGAAAGGGCGTCGCGCCGCGATATTCCAGCAAACCACAAAAACAAAAAACCGGGCCCCAACAGCCCGGTTTTCTGTTCTTGGACGTCTTGTTGTTGCCTAGACGGTCCGCTTGCGAAAGCTTTTGGCCTCGGCCTTCGTGATCACATCACGATGACTTTGGCGCCGACCGACGTGCGGTCGTAGAGGTCGATAATGTCCTGGTTCATCAACCGGATGCAGCCCGACGACATCGCCTTGCCGATCGAGAACCATTCCGGGCTGCCATGCAGGCGGTAGCCCATGTCGCCGCCCTTGTTGAAGAGATACATGGCACGCGCGCCGAGCGGGTTCTTCAGGCCCGGCTCCATGCCACCGGCGAACTTGGCGAGCTCGGGCTGGCGCTTGATCATCTGCGAAGGCGGCGTCCAGGTCGGCCATTCGCGCTTCAGCGCGATATGGGCTGTGCCGTGCCACTCGAAACCCTCGCGGCCGACGCCGATGCCATAGCGCATCGCCATGCCGTCGCCCTCGATGAAATAGAGGAACTTGTTCTGTGTATCGACGATGATGGTGCCCGGCTTCTCCGAAGAATCATACCGCACTTCCTGGCGGTGGTACCTGGCGGGGACCTTCTCGATCGGGATGCGCGGCAGCTGATAACCGGCATCGGTCATCGCGCCATAGTTGTTGGTGAACATTTGCCCACCGATGGTGCTGCACCCGCTGATCGCGGTCGACAGCGCAAGAGCGGCGAGGATTGCAAATGACTTCAAGCGCATGAATAGGTCCGACGCCCCGTCTCTATGGCAGCGGCACGAGTCGGCCGCCTTCTTGCCATCATTCATGCTGGCATTTCTTTTGCTTGCCAAGCGCGCACTGCCTATATGCAAGACCTTACGTGCCGGTAAGTGCCGAACTGCGGCATTTCCGCAACAGGCCTCACGGGATTGTGAAGCAAAATCAATGAGGCGGCTCAGAGAGCCGCCTGGAATTCGAGGAGAGCGCCATGAATGTCGGAGATGCCGCCGAGCGTTCCGGCCTGCCGGCCAAGACCATCCGCTACTATGAGGAGATCGGATTGATCCGTCCGGCGCGGGCCGGGAACGGCTATCGCGATTACTCCGGCGAGGACATCCACCGGCTTGCCTTCCTGCGCCGCGCGCGCAACCTCGGCTTCTCAATCGACGATTGCAGGCAGCTGATGGCGCTCTATCAGGACCGCGACCGCGCCAGCCACGACGTGCGCGAGATCGCCGCCGCCCATGTCAGGGCGATCGAGGAGAAGGTGCGCGAATTGCAGTCGATGCGCTCGACGCTGCAGACACTGATCCACGCCTGCCACGGCGACCACCGGCCGGACTGCCCGATCCTGGACGATATGGCTGGCGCGGTGGACCAGCTCTCCGCCTGACAGGCCCCCGCCCTACCCGCCGCGATATTGCGTGGGCGAAGCGCCGAACCGAACCCGGAACCGCCGGTTGAAATAGGACACGTCGTTGAACCCCGCGGCGAGCGCGATGTCGCTCACCCTCGTGGCGTCGTTGCGGATATCCGACAGCATGGCAGATGCCTTCTGCAGGCGCAGCTCCAGCACGCGTTCGGCAAAGGTGCGGCCGCTCTCCAGCAGAAGCGTGTTGAGATAGCGACGCGACAGACCGATCGCGCGGGCGACCATCTCCGTCGACAGCGCCGGGTCGGCAAAACGCGCCTCGATCACCGCCACGGCTTCGCGAAGCCGTGCCGCGCGCAGCCCGCGGCCGGTCGCGATTTCCGCGGCGTCGCCCATGGCCCCCAGCGCCAGCACGATCAGGTCGGCCAGCGCCGTCCCGGCCTGCCGCGAAAGCGCCGGCTCTCCGTCCAGCTCCTCGGATTGCAGCAGGAAGTCGATCGTGCGTTCCAGATGCCGGACGGCGGGGTTTGCCGGGTCGAGCCGCGTCACCGGGCGGTCGTCGGCATGCGGCACCATGCTGAGCAGCGAGGCGCGAGGGATGGAGGCCAGCACCCAGGCGGTCACGCCGTCGGTGAAACTGCGGCAGGGCTGGGCGACGTTGTAGGCGATGCCGTTGCCGCGCAGCAGCGACAGATCGCAATCGGCGACCGACCAGACCTGCGGCTTGGGGCTGCGGTAAAACCCCACGAAGATATCGTCGCGATCGTTGGCTACATGCCGGCGCGTGCGCACATAGTACTCGGTCGTGGTCTCGAACAGGCCGACGCGGAGGTCGCCGAGGAAGCGCATCTTCGTCGCCGTTGCGAAGCGCTTGTCCTCGGCATGCCTGATCTCGGCCGCGCCGAGCTGCTCCATCCACATGTCGCGCCAGAGGCGAAAGCGATCCTTGTCGCTCAGATGCGCTGGCAGGCTGTCCGACGAAAAATCGATCTTCTGCATTGGCGGAAATCTGTTTGCCCCGTGCTCAGCCTAGCACGGCCATCGCGGCGCGGATCGGCCAAAAAGAAACGATCCGGCTCGCCAGTCCAATTCCAGAGCCATCCGGTCCAAGCCGCGATCATTTGGATCGGTATTCGTTGCAGCCGCGCCACATTCCCGATCGATTTCAAACCACGCCCGCCCATCCAATGCCGGAGCCCGCCGGTCCAAGACGGCAGCCGCGAAATCAGCCATGGCTGCACGTGCCAGGATCAACTTCGAGGACTTTTGCATGAGAGCTTTGCGCGCGGCCGGTATCGTCATCGTGAGCATGTTGCCGCCGGCGGCATCGGCGGCCGACATGAATGCCGCGGGGCAAGCGCCGGCCCGGGACTGGAGCGGGTTCTATCTTTCGGCCGGCGGCGGGTTCGGATGGTGGAGCGCCGACCAGTACACCGATTTCGGAGGCTTTCCCGCGCCCGGACCATCCGAGCAGACCACAGGGAGCGGCGGCTTTGCCACTGTGGGCGGCGGCTATGACTGGCAATTTGCCCCTTCCTGGCTGGCCGGCGCCTTCGCCGACGCTCAGTTCGGCGACATCCGGGGCACGATCCGGGCGCCCTTCGAGCAATATTCCGGCACCACGAGCAACAGGCTGAACCTTGCCGCGGGACTTCGCCTCGGCGTGCTGGCAACGCCGGACGTGCTGATCTATGCCAATGGCGGCTACAGCCACGCCGAGTTCACGGGATCCGGCCTCGACCCGACACCGCTCGTGCCCTTGAGCGTTGCCGGACAACATTATGACGGCTGGTTCGTCGGCGGCGGCGTCGAAAACACGCTCGACTTCACGGGCATCGCTTCACCGGGCTGGTTCATGAAGACCGAATACCGCTTCGCCGACTACGGCCGCAAAAGCGCCGGCATGTATGTCGATGCCACCGGAGCCCCGGACAGCGCCATCGCCTTCAAGCCGAAAGTGCAGACGCTCTCGTTCTCGCTCGTCTATCGGTTCAACGAGGCGGGAAACACCCGCTTCTGAGACCGCGTCAGCGCTTCCAGAAATCGCGGTGCGGGGCGAGCAGTTCGTCCGCGATTTCGGGAAAGGGGCCGAAGACCTCGATCTTCTTCTGGCCGGAGGCGAAGACGGTGCGCGAGGTGAGGTTCATCGTCGGATTCTCCGCGTGATCCCCGGTGAGCGCCAGGAGATCCGTCTCCTCGTAGCCGTAGACCAGCCGCCCGATGTTGGCCCAATACATCGTGCCGGCGCACATCGCGCAGGGCTCGCCGGTCGTGACCAGCGTGCATCGCCACAGGAACTGAGGCGCATAGGCCGCCGCGGCGCGACGGGCGAGCTCGGTCTCGGCATGGCGCACCGTGTCGAGATTGCCCTGCCGCATCAGAACCTGGTCGTCCGGCCCGACCAGGACGCAACCGAACGGATGATGCCCATGCGCCGCCGCCTCGCGCGCGACGGCGTCGGCGGACCGGAGGTGGGCAAGCATCTGATCGCGGGTCATGGGGAAATCCCCTCACGGCGAGATTGCTGCCGAGGGATATGATTAGCAAGGGCTAATCTCCTTGCCCATCGTTTCGAGTATTCCGCGCGCCATGATCCTCTATCGGATCTGCTTGTAGAGGCCGGATCGCGCTGGCTTTTGTCCGCCTTCGTCGCCATCATGGGCCATGGGCATCCAGGAAGACATCGAACGGGTCGAGCAGCACATCCGCGAGATCGAGCAGCGGATCGAGCACCAGCGCGCGGTCATCACCCAGGCGGAAGAAAACGGCTTGCCGACCGACGGCCCGCGCAACTTCCTGTGGTTCCTGAAGGAGACATTGAGCCTGAGCCGCGACCACTTGGCGAGGCTTCTGGCGGATGAATTTCGAGCGGGGAACCCACAGTAAGGGTGCTGCGTTCTTCTGGTGGCTGGGCCGAGTCGAGATTAGACCCCTTGGCGCTCTTGCCGCTCCCGGTGGATCCAGAGCGGCACGGTAATCATACCGAACACGATCACGGTCAACCCGACCCAATAGGTAAATGGGTCATGGGCTCGCTCTACAGCGTGATCCTTGAAAAGAATCCGGCCCGTCCAAAGGGACTGGGCAACCAAAAAGACTAGAGCCAACTCCATAGCGAGCATACCGGCTCTCATCATAAGCTTGCTGGGCTTCCTCATGCGACTTTTGTATCAGCGCACCCCGGAATCCGGCAAATTAGGAGAGGTCTCTGGACTTGTTCCAGCCTCGACCTTTGCGGGTTTCGAGGTCGGACCAGTAGTAGGCAGAAGCCAAAATGGCCGGAAGACCGATGCCAACAATGACGACTGCTATAGCAAGCCAACTCATTCCCTAACACTTATCAGCGCGCAAGTCGGCAGTCGCCGGGTTTGTCAAATATACAATCGCCCCTAAGATGGCGATTGTATATTTGACAGACCCAAACTTCCCCTACCAATCTTGCGATGCTACCTATTGGCGACTTGAATCCGGGGGAGCAGAATGATCCGTATAGCAATCGTCGTTGCCATTGCAGCAAGTGCAACCGCGTGCACTAGCCAAGCGAATGTTCCTTATTCGAGTAAGGTAACGTGCACAAACCATACCGGGTACGGTGATATCGGGGGGAAGCTTGTGCCAATGAATATCAAAGAGTGTATCCCAGACACATCCCAGAAATCCTGTCTCCAGTATCTTGACCGTCGCACGGGCAACATGACGGTCATGTGCACCCCGCTAACCCGCAAAGCTACCGATCCGAAAGCTCGCGCTAGGCAACTAGGAAATGGCTGAAAGATAGGCGCGATCCAGTCCCAACCAGCAGATGAATGCGGCGGCCTAATCGTCCTTCGGCGGCGGCGACGACTTGGCCACCTTCCTAATTGCCGCGTTCAACGGCGCTTCGGAATCGACGGTTTCAATCTCGCGCGCCAGTTCGCGAAATTTATCAATTTGAGACTTGGCGGACTTTGAACCAGTACGTTCGGGTTGAGTCATGTTTCCGTCCTCGTTTGGTATACAGTTCCACCAGCCCCTTATCGACCAACCCAGACATTATCTTGCTAGCGGTCGGCCACGACACGGGTTCAAACCATGAACAAAATCTGGCATGGTGCCTCCCATGCCCATCGTTTCCCCGATTCCCCTCAACCCTTTGATCGACGGCCGCCAGTCGGAGCGCGCCATGCTGGTGCGGCGCGGCGTGCAGCGGCTGCTCACCGAGATGGGCGCGCATGTGCTGCCGGAGCTTTCGCTCGCCACCGGGCGGCGGGCCGATCTCGTGGCTCTGACCAGGCAGGGCGACATCTGGATCATCGAGATCAAATCCTCGATCGAGGATTTCCGGGTCGACCGCAAATGGCCTGACTACCGGCTGCATTCCGACCGCTTCTTCTTCGCCACCCATCCCGGCGTCCCGCAGGACATTTTCCCCGAGGAATGCGGCTTCATTCTTTCCGACGGCTATGGCGCGGAGATCCTGCGCGAGGCGCCGGAGCACCGCATGGCGGCCGCGACGCGCAAGGCGCTGATGCTGCGGATTGCCCGAGCGGGCGCCGCGCGGCTCTTGGCAGCCGAGCTTGCCGGCGTCGCGGTGCCGGCGCTGGACGGCGAGAGCGAGTAGGTCAGGCTCCCCCCGCGCGAGGTCGGCGAGAATTTTTCGCCTCGCACCGATGATTTCCGCCGATCCCATTTGTCTTCACCTACAGGCGCGTCCGGATGGCCGGCGGCCTGGAAAAGAGGTGACGCATGAAATCCCTGCAAAACCAGAATGTCGTCGTCGTCGGAGGCAGCCGCGGTGTCGGCCGTTCGATCGTGGAAGCAGCGCTTGACGCGGGAGCGACCGTGCTTGCCGTCGCCCGAGGCGCGGCCGACCTGAAGCAACTCGCCTGGGAACGGCCAGGCCTGAAGATCTTGGCCGCCGACGCGACGGCGGAAGACGCGCCGCGAGTGGTTTTCGACGCGCTGGCGCCCGACGCGCTGGTGGTCTGCGCGGGCGCGCTCGCCCCGGCCGCGCCGATCCAGGAGCAGAGCTGGGAGGTCTTCTCGGCCAACTGGGAGATGGACGTCAAGGCGTCGTTCCTGTTCTGCCGGGAAGCTCTCAAGGGCCGGCTCAAGCCCGGAGCCCGTGTGCTGCTGATCGCCAGCGGCGCCGCCATCAGCGGCGGCCCGCCGAATTCGGGCGGCTATGCCGGCGCAAAGCGCATGCAGATATTCCTGGCCGGCCATTGCCAGAAGGAATCGGACCGGCTCGGCCTCGGCCTGCGCTTCATGGCGCTTTCACCGGCCCGCATTATGCCGGGCACCGGAGTCGGCGATCGCGGCATCGACGGCATTGCGGCCTATATGGGCATCCGCCCGGCCGACTTCCTGGCCAGCATGAGCGACATGCAGACGCCGGCCGATGTCGGACAGGCGGTGATCCAGCTCGTGACGGGCAAGCCGCAAGGCAGTTCCTTCACGGTGAGCGGCAGCGGCCTTGCGGCGACGGCATGAGGCGCGCAGGATGGCGGCCGAATTCAGCTCTCCGGGCTCCGCATGACTGACGCTTCCGGCCCTACCCGGCCTTTGGGCCGGCCAGGCCAGCCGGCCCTCGACCGGCTGGCCTTCGAGCGCCTGAGCGTCGCCCACCGCCGCGCGCTCAAGCTGCATTGCTACCGGATGATGGGCTCGCTCAACGAGGCGGACGATCTCGTCCAGGAGACGTTCCTCAAGGCCTGGCGCGCACGGTCGCAATTCGACGGACGCGGCTCGGCGCGCGGCTGGCTCTACTCGATCGCCACCAACAGCTGCCTCAATGCGATCAAGGCACGGGCATCCACGCGGCGCATTCTCGAGCAGCCCGGACGGCCGCCTTCCGAAGGAAGAGCGACCGGCGGCCCGGCCATCGAACTCACCTGGCTGGAGCCATATCCGGACGCGGAACTGCCCGACATTGCCGACGACAGGCCCGGTCCGGAAGCGCGCTACGAAGCCCGCGAGGCCGTGCGGCTCGCCTTCGTCGCGGCGATCCAGCTGCTGCCGCCGAGGCAGCGAGCAACCTTGCTGCTATGCGACGTGCTCGGGTGGTCCGCAATCGAGACCGCGCAACTGCTGGGCGGATCGACCGCCTCGATCAACAGCGCCTTGCAGCGGGCCCGCGCGACGCTGGGTGGCCGCCAGGTGCGCCCGCCGCAACGGTCGCGGCCCAGCGCGGACGAAGGCGTGCTTCTCGAACGCTATATGCGGGCCTGGCAGGCCGACAATCTGAACGGGCTCGTCGAGCTGCTCAAGGAAGACGCCGTCTACCACATGCCGCCTTGGCGGGAATGGTACTTCGGACGTCCTGCCATCGGCGCTTTCCTGGGAAGCGTCTGGGGTAATTTTGCCGGCTATCGCGCGGTGGCCGTCGGCGCCAACACCCAGCCGGCCGTCGGCGTCTACGCGCTTGGCCGCCAGGATTCCAAGTGGCGGCCGCATTCGCTGCATGTCATCGAGCCGACCGGCGACAGGATCGCCGTGCTGACGATCTATGTCCCGCCGCTCGGTCCCAGCTTGTTTGCGGCCTTCGGCCTGCCGCCGGAACCCAGCCTGCCTTAGCCCAGATCCTCGTCCACCCCGCCGGCCGCCGGCGCCATGAGCAGCACGGCGGCGCCGACCAGCGCGGCAATCAGCGAACCGGCAAGAATGCCGACTTTCACCGCGTCCTGCAGCGCCGGGTCGCTGGCGAAGGCGAGCAGGCCGATGAACAGGCTCATGGTGAAGCCGATGCCGCAAAGCAGCGAGATGCCCAGCATATGCAGCCAGCCGGCATTGACCGGCAGGTCGGCGAGGCCGAAGCGGATGGCGAGCGCCGAAGAGCCGAAGACGCCGACCAGCTTGCCCAGCACAAGGCCGGCGGCGACGCCCAGCGTCAGCGGCTCGACGAGCGCTGCAAAACTCACGCCGCCGAGCGAGACGCCGGCATTGGCGAAGCCGAAGATCGGGATGACGATGAAGGGCACGAGCTTGTGCAGGCCGTGCTCCAGCCGGTGCAGCGGCGAATGTTCGACATCATGGCTAATGCCGGGAGAACGCTCCAGCGGGATGGTGAGCGCCAGCGCCACGCCGGCCAGCGTGGCGTGCACGCCCGACTTCAGCACCAGCACCCACAGCAGCGCGCCAAGCAGCAGATACGGCCAGAGCTTCATCGCCCGCATGCGGTTGAGCACGACCAGCAGAGCGATGACGACGAAGGCGGCGGCCAGATAAGCGAGCGACAGACCGCTGGTGTAGAACAGCGCGATGATGATGACGGCGCCGAGATCGTCGATGATGGCGAGAGCGGTGAGGAAGACTTTCAGCGAGGCGGGCACGCGGCTGCCGAGCAGCGAGAGCACGCCGAGCGCGAAGGCGATGTCGGTGGCGGTGGGGATCGCCCAGCCGGAAAGCGCGGCCGCATTGTTACGGTTGATCAGGACATAGACCAGCGCCGGCACCACCATGCCGCCGGCGGCGGCGATGCCAGGCAGCACGCGGCGCGGCCAGGTCGAGAGTTGGCCGTCCAGCATCTCGCGCTTGATCTCCAGCCCGACCAGCAGGAAGAACACCGCCATCAGCCCGTCATTGATCCAGTGCGAGACGCTGAGCGGCCCGAGATAGGCGTGCAGGACGGCGAAATAGGTTGCAGCCAGAGGCGTATTGGCGACGATCAGCGCGAGCGCGGCGGCCACCATCAGGATGATGCCGCCGGCGGCCTCGCCATCGAGGAATTCGCGCAGGATCGATTTCGGCCGTTCGTCTCGCATGGTCCCTCCCTAGCCCAGCCTCACCTAGCCTTATCGGCCGGGAGTCTGTATTCCAATGATGCGCGGCGCCAGCGATGACGCAAGGCTTACAAGTTACACGCCAGCGCATGTTTCGAAAGTTGGCTGAAACGCCTGTCCTTTCGTCATCCATGGGCGAAGCAAGGAGCGAAGCGACCGCGGAGACCCGAGGATGACGAATGTCTGCCTACCGCGGCGCCCGCTTTGCGAGGATCCGCTGCAGCGTGCGGCGGTGCATGTTCAATCGCCTGGCCGTCTCGGAAACGTTGCGGTCGCACATTTCGTAGACACGCTGGATGTGCTCCCAGCGCACGCGGTCGGCCGACATCGGGTTTTCCGGAGGCGCCGCGCGCTCGCCGGAGGTGCGGGTAAGCGCGGCGAAGACGTCGTCGGCATCGGCGGGCTTGGACAGGTAGTCGACGGCGCCGAGCTTCACCGCCGTCACCGCGGTGGCGATGTTGCCGTAGCCGGTCAGGATGATGGCGCGGGCGTCGTTGCGCTTCTCGCGGATGGCGGCCACGACATCGAGGCCGTTGCCGTCGCCGAGCCGCATGTCGACCACCGCATAGGCCGGCGGATGGGCGCGCGCCTTGGCGACCGCCTCTTCCACGCTCTCCGCCGTCTCGACCACGAAACCCCGGGTTTCCATGGCCCGGGCAAGCCGGGTGAGGAACGGCTTGTCGTCCTCGACGATGAGCAGCGAGGTATCCTCGCCCTCGACCATTGCGCCCGTCGTTTCGTCTCCGCTCATCTTATCGACATCCTACTGACCAAGAGCACCTTCGCATCAAAACGAATTCTACCGAATGCGCCTTAAGTCCTTGTTTCCAGGCATGCCGTCTCGCCAAACGCGGCTGCACAGTTTTAGGCGACATGCCTCACTTTTACGCAGATACAATTCCGCAACAGCAATGTCCAATTTTTAGAGCCCGCAACAGAGCTGCCATGCGGCGAATGCAAGGCATGGTTCACCGTTTCGC
Organism: Mesorhizobium sp. BH1-1-5; assembly: GCF_020165615.1. Taxonomy (NCBI): domain Bacteria; kingdom Pseudomonadati; phylum Pseudomonadota; class Alphaproteobacteria; order Hyphomicrobiales; family Phyllobacteriaceae; genus Mesorhizobium; species Mesorhizobium sp. BH1-1-5. The sequence goes on along the minus strand of NZ_JAIUIM010000006.1, from coordinate 184,534 downwards.
AATTCCGGACGGAAAGCTACGGCGAAGTCGCCGAGCCCAACCGCTACGCACTTTTCCTGGAATTGCTCTAGGCATTGTCGAACATGGTGGAGGCCTGGTCCTGGTTAAGGAAGACGCCGCGCGGCCAGGCGATCTGCACCACCGCGCCTTCGCCGAGCCCGCTCGAATTACGGAAATCGATGGTGGCGCCCGACCGTTCCAGCAGGGTCTTGGCGATGAACAGCCCTAGCCCCAGCCCGCCGCCGGCCTCGGTGCCCTGGCGCGTCGACATATAGGGCTCGCCGATGCGGTCGATGATCTCGGCCGGAAAGCCCGGCCCGTCATCGGTGATCGAGAAGATGACCGCCTCATTGTCCCAGCTCCAGCTGACGGTGACGGACTTGCGGGCGAAATCGACGGCGTTCTCGACCAGGTTGCCGAGCCCGTAGATGACGCCGGGGCTCCGCTGGCCGACCGGCTCGGGGCCGATGCGTTCGCCGGGCCGCAGCCGGATCGAGATGCCGAAATCGCGATGCGGCGCCGTCACCTCCTCGACGAGCGAGGTGAGCGGCATGCGCGACATATGCGCCTCGCCTTCCGAGGAAAGGCTGGTCAGCCGCTTGAGAATCTCGCGGCAACGCTCGCTTTGCGAGCGCAGGAGCTTCACGTCCTCGCCGTATTTAGGGTCCTTGCCGAGCGCCTTTTCCATCTCCTTGGCGACGACGGTGATGGTTGCCAGGGGCGTGCCGAGTTCATGCGCGGCGGCCGCCGCCAGCCCGTCCAGCGCCGACAGATGCTGCTCGCGCTGCAGCACCAGCTCGGTGGCGGCCAGCGCGTTGGCGAGCAGGCGCGCTTCGGCCGCGACGCGGAAAGCATAGATGGCGGTGAAGGCGATCGAGGCGAAGACAGCCATCCACATGCCGGCGACATAGATGAACGGCATCGGCAGCGGCGCCTCCTCGTACCAGGGCAGCGGCAGGTGGAAGAACACCAGCAGCGTGGCGGCCATCATGACCAGCGCGCCAAGCACCGCGGTCATGCGCAGCGGCAGCGAAGCGGCCGAGATGACGACCGGGACCGATAGCAGCACCGAAAACGGGTTGGTGAGGCCGCCGGTCATGTAGAGCAGGCCGGTGAGCTGGATGCCGTCGAAAGTGAGGATCGCGAAGGCCGAAAGCGGGGTGAGCCGATGCGCCGCCGGATAGCGGAAGGTGAGCCACAGATTCATCCAGGCCGAGCAGGCGATCAGCGCAAAGCACATCGACACCGGCAACGGGAACTTCAGGCCATAGGCGACGACCAGCACGGTCAGGCTCTGGCCGACGATGGCCAGCCAGCGAAGGCGGATCAGCGTGTTGAGCCGCAACCGCTGGCTTTGCTGGGAATCGGGCGCGCGCAGGATGTTGATCATCGACTTACGATTATAACCGCGGGAGGGTAAGCGCTAGTAGCCCTGTAAAGGCGACCCGACCCGTTGGCAGCGGGTGTTTCATCATAACCATTCGAGATTGGCCGAGGCCCTCGCGACTTCGTCATCCACGGGCGGAGCGACGCGAAGCGGAGCGCAGACCCGAGGATCCATTCCGTTACCTTGAGCGTAGAATGCAGCGGAACAGAATTCTGAACCGCGGCGCCGCCTCAACGTCACGGAATGGATCCTCGGGTTCTACGCGCGTCGCTTCGCTCCTTGCTCCGCCCGTGGACGACGAAGGAACGGGCGTTTGCGCCAATCGCAAAGGTTTGCGGTCCGCCCCGACACTACGTCCCGCGCGGCTTGGCGCGACTGGTGGCGGCCGCCTGGAGCGGATTTTCCGGCCAGACATGTTTTGGGTAGCGGCCGCGCATGTCGGCGCGCACGTCCGCCCAGGAGCCGCGCCAGAAGCCGGGGAGGTCGCGTGTCGTCTGGATCGGCCGGTGCGCCGGCGACAGCAATTCCAACGTCAGCGGCACGGTGCCGTTGGCGATCGCCGGATGGCCGTCGAGGCCGAACAGCTCCTGCACACGGACCGCCAGCACCGGCCATTCGCCGTCATAGCGGATCGGCACGTGGCTGCCCGACGGCGCGTCGAAATGGGTCGGCGCCAGCGCGTCGACCTTGCGCTGCAGGTCGTGCGGGACCAAGGCCATCAGCGCCGACGACAGCGTCGCCGGCTTGATGGCGGCGAAAGAGGCGTCGCCGGCGAGAAACGGCAGGAGCCAATCGTCGAGACCCTCGACAAGCGCTTCATCCGAAACATCGGGCCAGGGCGCGCCGAGGCCACTGTGCAGCCAGCCAAGCCGCTGGCGGAGCGTTTCCGCCTCCTTGCCCCAGTCGAGCAGCGACAGGCCGTGCTCGCGCACGGCATCTATCATGGCGCGGTCGGCATCGGCGCCGGATGGCGCCGGCAGCATGCGCTCGGAAAGCGTGATGGCGCCGAGCCTGGCGGTCTCGCGCATGCGCACGGCACGGCGCTCGCGGTCGAAGCCCGCCTCGCGCTTCGTCTCGATGCGCTCGGCAAGGGCGGCGCGGATATCGGCTTCTTCAACCGGCGCGGCGGCGGTGATGCGGGCGTTCTGCGCCTTGCCCTGCAGGTCGGCGACGACGAGCCAGGTTTCGTTGGCCAGCGGATCGGCGGCATCGACCATGGCGCCCGACCCGTTGGCGAGCACGAAGCGGCCGCGCTCGCCGCGCGCCCTGGCGACCCGATCCGGCCAGGCATGGATGAGGAGCGAGCCGGCGGCTGCCGCCTCGCTGCCCTGGCCGCCGCCGCCCTGCCTGGCCAACCGCTCGGCGAGCTGCCTGGCGGCGTTGGTGCGGGGGGATTTCTCGCCGCGAAACCGGATCAGGCGCCGCTCCAGGTCGGCGCTGTCGCCGCCTAATCCACGCTCTGTCAAAAGCACGGCGAGCAAGGCCGCTTCCCGCGCATGGCCGGTCTTCGCGGCCTCGGCGACCATATGCGCCAGCCGCACCGGCAGCGCCAATTTGCGCATGGCGGCGCCCGCCCCGGTCAGCCTGCCGGCATCGTCGATGGCATGCAGCGCCTTGAGCAGGACCCTCGCCTCGTTGAGCGCCGGCGCCGGCGGCGGATCGAGGAAGGAAAGGCTCGACGGATCGGCCACCCCGAAAGCGGCGCAGTCGAGCAGCAGGCCGGACAGATCCGCCTCGAGGATCTCCGGCGGCGTGAAGGCAGGGAGCGACGCCGTCTGCTCGGCCCGCCACAGGCGAACCGCCACGCCGGCTTGCGTGCGGCCGGCGCGGCCGGCGCGCTGGTCGGCCGAAGCCTTGCTGACGCGCACCGTCTCGAGCCTGGTCAGGCCGCTCGCCGGCTCATAGCGTGGCAGCCGCGACAGGCCGGAATCGATGACGACGCGCACGCCGTCGATGGTGATCGAGGTCTCGGCGATCGAGGTTGCCAGAACCACCTTGCGGCGGCCGGCCGGCGCCGGTTTGATCGCCTGGTCCTGCGCCCGGTTGTCGAGCTGACCGTAGAGCGGAACGATGTCGGTATCGGCGGCGACATTGCCCTGAAGCCGCTCGGCGGTGCGCTCGATCTCACGCTGCCCGGGCAGGAAGGCGAGCACGCTGCCCTGCTCGGTAGTCAACGCAGAGCGGATCGCCTTGGCCATAGCATCCTCGATCGCGATGCCGGCCGGCCGCTCGTCATGGCGGATCTCGACCGGAAAGGCGCGGCCCTCGCTTTCGATCACCGGCGCATCCGACAAAAGCTTCGCCACGCGGGCGCCGTCGAGCGTCGCCGACATGACCAGCAGACGCAGGTCCGGCCTGAGCGCGCCCTGCACGTCGAGCGCCAGCGCCAGGCCGAAATCGCCATCCAGCGAACGCTCGTGGAATTCGTCGAAGATCACCGCCGAGACGCCGGGCAGCTCCGGGTCGTCGAGGATCATGCGCGAGAGCACGCCTTCGGTGACGACCAGGATCTTTGTCCGCGCCGAGCTGCGGTTCTCCATGCGCATGGCGTAGCCGACCGTGCCACCCGGTTCCTCATCCAGCAGCTCGGCCATGCGGCGGGCGGCGGCGCGGGCGGCGAGCCGCCGCGGCTCGAGCAGCACGATCCTGCCCTGCCCGAGCCATGGCGCGTCGAGCAGCGCCAGCGGCACCAGCGTCGTCTTGCCGGCGCCGGGCGGCGCCACCAGCACGGCGCTGCTGCGCCGGGCAAGTGCCTCGGCAAGCGCCGGCAGCACGGCTGCGACCGGAAGGTCCGGCAAAGGTTTCGTCGTCATGGCGCCCGCATATCAGCGGTCGCGACCGCTGCGCAACTCAAAGCCGGGCGCGCGTGAACGGGTTCCAGCGCACCGTGCCAAGCCGCACTTCCTCGCGCACCATGGTGAGCAGGCCGGAAGCGCCTACGACGACAAGGCCGACCAGCGTCATGGCGTCGGGGTATTCCTTGAAGAACATCGCGCCGAGGATGACCGCCCAGACAATCTGCGAATAATGCGTCGGCGCGATGCGGTTGGCCGGAGCGTATTTGGCCGCCAGGAGATGCAGCAATTGACCGCCGGCGGTGAACAGACCGCCCAGGACCAGCCAGCCCAGTTGCCACAGATTGGGAAGCGAAAACGACGTCGCGGCCGCGCCGACGCCGTTGAACAACAGGCCGCAGCCGATCAGCGTGCCCAACATGGTGGTGCGCTTCTCCTGCTGGGCGAGAGAGCGCATCAGGATGACGATGGTTGCCGCGACAAACGCGTTGGCAAAGGCGGCGAGATGGCCGAGATGCAGCTCGCGGAAGCCCGGCCGCACCACCAGCATGACGCCGACAAAGCCGGCGACCACTGCCAGCCACCGCCATGGACCGACCTTCTCCTTCAGGATGACGGTCGAAAGCACGGTGACGAGCAACGGGGCCAGAAAGAGCAGGGCGTAGACTTCCGCCAGCGGAATGGTGGTGAAGGCATAGACGCTGAGCACGCCCGACGCGATCCCCGCCCAGGCGCGGGCCTGTACGGCCCAGGGCCGCCTGGTGCGCCAGAAATCGCGCCAGCGCTCCTCCTTCGGCCGAGTGAAGAACAGGAAACAGCCGGCAAACAAGGTTACGAAGAAGCCGATCTCGAAGACGGTGAACTGCCCGCCCAGACCCTTGATGACGGCGTCGCTGAACGAATAGTTTGCGTAAGCGAGAAGGGCGAGCAGGATTCCGTTCGGCATACCATTTCCGGGAGAGAAGACATGAGGATACTGGCGCTGGGGGCACATCCCGACGATATCGAGATATTCATGTTCGGTACGCTGGCCGCCTATGCAGCGCAAGGCGCAGAGCTCAATTTTGCGATAGCCACCGATGGTGCCAAGGGCGGCAAGGGCGATCCGAAGGCGCTTGCCCGCTTGCGACGCCAGGAAGCGACCAAGGCGGCAGGCCTGCTCGGCGTCGAGCCGCGCTTCCTCGACTTTCCCGACGGAGAACTCGTCGCCGATGCGGCGTTGATTTCGATGCTGAAGGCGCTGATCGGCGAAGTGAAACCCGACCTGGCGATCACCCATGCGCCCTACGACTATCACGGCGACCATCGCGCCCTGTCCGACGGCGTGCGCATCGCCGCATCCTTCGCCGTTCCGGTGCTGCATGCCGACACGCTCGGCGGCACCGGCTTTTCGCCGACGCATCATGTCGAGATTTCGCATCATTGGGAGATCAAGGCGAAGGCGATCCGCGCGCACCAGTCGCAGGGTCCGGAGCATTATGTGCACAGGGCGCGCCTTCAGAACGAGTTTCGCGCCGGCCAGTGCAACGGCGTTTCCGGCGCGCTGGCGGAAGCCTTCCGCTTCGAGCCGACCTTTCCCTTCGCCGACATACGCGCATTGCTGCCGCCAGCGCCGCCGGTCCGGCCGGTGACGGCAAGCCCGAGCCCTGCCAACCCGGCCGGCTGACGGCGGCGGGCCGCAGCGTCCGGAAATCATTTCCCAACGATTTCAATCACCCGTTTTCGCCATGCTGCGGCGCAGCAACGAATTCGCTTGCGTTGTTTAGTAAAAAGCGCATCACTAAACAAATTACTAAACATCGGCGGCACATCGCGCACCATGTTTGGGCCCTCGGAGGAGCGAGGGTTGAGGGCTCTTGAAACCGTCATCCGGACGCGTTTCGCAAATGGGAGGTAAGGCATGAAATCGACCTTGAAACTGGCGTTGGGACTGGCCTCGGCGATCTTTGCGTCGACAGCCGTCTCGAACGTCGCGCATGCGGAAGACCTGACGCTGTGCTGGGCGGCCTGGGATCCGGCCAACGCGCTCGTGGAACTGTCCAAGGACTTCACCAAGGAAACCGGCATCGGCATGAAGTTCGAATTCGTGCCGTGGACCAATTACGCCGACCGCTTCCTCAACGAGCTCAACTCGCACGGCAAGCTCTGCGACCTGATCATCGGCGACAGCCAGTGGATCGGCGGCGCCGCCGAGAACGGCCACTACGTCAAGCTGAACGACTTCTTCGACAAGGAGAAGATCAGCATGGACGACTTCGTGCCGGCGACCGTGGTCGGCTATTCGGAATGGCCGAAGAATACGCCGAACTACTGGGCGCTGCCGGCCATGGGCGACGTTGTCGGCTGGACCTATCGCAAGGACTGGTTCTCGCGGCCCGAGCTGCAGAAGGAATTCAAGGAGAAATATGGCTGGGACCTCGCCCCGCCGACCACCTTCGACCAGCTGAAGCAGATCGCCGAATTCTTCCAGAAGCGGCAGATCGACGGCAAGACGGTCTATGGCGCCTCGATCTATACCGAGCGCGGCTCGGAAGGCATCACCATGGGCGCCATGGACGTGCTCTACAGCTATGGCTTCCAGTATGAAAACCCCAAGAAGCCCTACGAGATGGAAGGCTTCGTCAATTCCGAGAAATCGGTGAAGGGGCTGGAGTTCTACAAGGCGCTCTATGATTGCTGCACGCCGCCCGGCGCCTCCAACAGCTACATGGGCGAAGGCGTCGACGCCTTCAAATCCGGGCAGGTGGCGATGCATATGAACTTCGCCTTTACCTGGCCCGGCCTGCAGAAGGACGAGAATGTCGGCGGTGACAAGATCGGCTATTTCGTCAATCCGAAAGGTCCCGACGGCGACCAGTTCGCGCAGCTCGGCGGCCAGGGCATTTCAGTGGTTTCCTATTCCGACAAGCAGGAATCGGCGCTGAAATACATCAAGTGGTTCGCCAACAAGGACGTGCAGGCCAAGTGGTGGTCGCTCGGCGGCTATTCCTGCCTGAACTCCGTCGTCAAGGACCCGAAGTTCCCGTCCAGTCAGCCCTACGCGCAGGCTTTCCTCGACTCGATGGCCATCGTGAAGGACTTCTGGGCCGAACCGAGCTACGCACCGCTGCTGCAGGCTTCGCAGAAGCGCTTCCATGACTATGTCGTGGCCGGCCAGGGCTCGCCCAAGGACGCGCTCGACGGCCTCGTCAAGGACTGGACCCAGGTCTTCCAGGACGACGGCAAGATGTAACCGGGCCAAGATGTAAGGCTCCTCCCGAGCCGGACCGAAGCGTCCCGTGCCGCCCTTGGCACGGGACGCAGTTCAGATAAATTCCATCATCGAGACCTACCGTGACCGAAGCAGGACTGACCATGCTCAATCGGACTGCGGACAACGCTGCCCGGGCGACCCCGGAGCCGTTGGCCAAGAAGATCCGGGGCATCAGCGACAAGGGCCTCGCCTGGCTGTTCATCTCGCCGACGATCCTTTTGCTGCTTGCCATCAACATCTTCCCGCTGTTCTGGGCGATCTATCTGTCGTTCACCAACTACCGCGCCAACCGGCCCAACGAGGTGGTGAAGAACCTGGGGCTCGCAAACTACAAGCGCATCCTCGGCGATCAGGACATCTGGATCGCCATGCAGACCACCGCGCATTTCGTGTTCTGGACGATCCTCTTGCAGACGGTGATCGGCTTCACACTGGCCTGGCTGATCGACCGCAAATTCCGCGGCCACGCCTTCTGGACCACCATCATCCTGGTGCCGATGATGCTGTCGCCGGCGGTGGTCGGCAATTTCTGGCGCTTCCTCTATGAGCCGCAGATCGGGCTGTTTTCCTATGTCGTCTCCTTCGTCACCGGCATTCCGCCGACGAATGTGCAGATGCTGTCCAATGTCGAGCTGGCGCCGTGGTCGATCATCATCGTCGACACATGGATGTGGACGCCCTACGTCATGCTGATCTGCCTTGCCGGCCTGCGCTCCATTCCCGAATACATCTATGAGGCGGCCGAGGTCGACCGCGCCTCCAACTGGCGGCAGTTCTGGTCGATCACGCTGCCGATGGCGCTGCCCTTCATCATGCTCGCGGTGCTGTTTCGCGGCATCGAGAACTTCAAGATGTTCGACATGGTCAACCTCTTGACCGGCGGCGGGCCAGGCTCGACCACCGAGGTCGCCTCGATCACGCTGAAGCGGCAGGCCTTCGAAAGCTGGCGCACCGGCTATTCCTCGGCCTTCGCCATCATCCTGTTCGTCGCGGTGTTCGGCCTCGCCAACATCTACGTCAAGGCGCTCAACAAGGTGAAGCAGAGATGAGCCTGACCACCGCCCATTCCGTCGTAGCACCGTCGTCGAACGCGAAGCTGATCGCCGGCACGATCATCATCGCCTATGCGCTGATCTCGATCGTGCCGCTGTTGTGGATCTTCGCCACCAGCTTCAAGACGCCGCCGGATTCGATCGCCTATCCGCCGAAGATCGTCTTCCAGCCGAGCATCGAGGGCTATTGCAACCTGTTCACGACCCGCACCCGGCAGACGCCGGAGTACATCAACGCGCTCGGGCCGCCGACCGGCTTCTGCGACGAGACGGTGCGCAAGCGCAACATGGTCATCGCCGGGCCGTCGAACTTCCTGCCGCGCTTCGTCAATTCGCTGATCATCGCCTTCGGCTCGACCTTCTGCGCCGTGTTCCTCGGCACGCTCTCGGCCTATGGCTTCTCGCGCTTCAAGGTGCCCTTGGCCGACGACCTTCTGTTCTTCATCCTGTCGACGCGCTTTATGCCGCCGATCGCGGTGGCGATCCCGATCTACCTGATGTATCGCGAGCTCGGCCTGTCCGACACGGCGCTCGGCATGATCCTGCTCTACACCGCGGTCAACGTTTCACTCGCGGTCTGGCTGCTCAAGGGCTTCATCGACGAAATCCCGCGCGAGTACGAAGAGGCCGCGATGATCGACGGCTACACGCGGCTGCAGGCCTTCTGGCGCACCGTGCTGCCGCAGGCGACGACCGGCATCGCCGCGACAGCGATCTTCTGCCTGATCTTCGCCTGGAACGAATATGCGTTCGCCGCGCTCCTCACCTCTGGCACGGCGCAGACCGCCCCGCCCTTCATCCCGACCATCATCGGCGAGGGCGGCCAGGATTGGCCGGCGGTGGCCGCGGGCACGACGATCTTCCTGGTGCCGATCCTCGTCTTCACCATCCTGCTCCGCAAGCAATTGCTGCGCGGCATAACTTTCGGCGCGGTGCGCAAATGAGCACGATACAGCCTGCAAAACGCAAATCGCGCTGGCCTGTCTGGGCAAGGCGCGGCCGCATGGAAAACATCGCGACGGCGATCATCGCGATCGGCTTCCTGATGCTGTTCCAGCCCTTCGCGCTATCGCTCTACACCTATTCCTTCGTCACCATGCTTGCCGGCACGGTGATGTTCATCATCGTCTCGAAACTCCCGGAGTAACGATGGCCGAGATCCGTGTTCAGAACCTGAGGAAGGCCTTTGGCGCATTCGTTGCCGTGCAGGATTCCAACTTCGTCGTCGAGGACGGCGAGTTCTTCGTCATGCTCGGGCCATCCGGCTGCGGCAAGACGACGACGCTTCGCATGATCGCCGGCCTCGAGTTGCCTACCGGCGGCAAGATCCTGCTCGGCGGCGAGGACGTCACCATGCGCCGGGCACGCGAGCGCGACATCGCCTTCGTCTTCCAGCTCTTCGCGCTCTATCCGCATATGAACGTGCGCAAGAATATCGGCTTCCCGCTGCTGGCGCAGGGCATGCCGGCGGCCGAGATCCGCAGCCGCGTCGAGGAGACGGCGAAGCTCTTGCGTATTGACCATTTGCTGAACAAATCCGTCTCCGGCCTTGCCGGCGGCGACCGCCAGCGCGTCGCGCTCGGCCGCGCCATCGTGCGGCGGCCGAAATGTTTTCTCATGGATGAGCCGCTCGGCACGCTCGATACCGAGTTCCGCGATCTGATGGTGCATGAGCTGCGCGAGCTGCACAACCGCATCCACGCCACGACGGTCTATGTGACGCACGACCAGATGGAAGCGATGTCGATGGCCGACAAGATTGCGGTGATGAACCATGGCGTCATCGAACAATTCGGCACGCCGCGCGAGATCTACGACCGGCCGGCGACCATGTTCGTCGCCGATTTCATCGGCTCGCCGCCGATGAATTTCCTGAAGTTCGGCGGCGGGCTTGCCAGGGGCGCGAAGGAGATCGTCGTGCAGGGCGCCAAGGTGGCGGTGCCGGAGGTGCGCGAGGATATCGCGCCCGCCGACATGGCGCTGGGCATCCGGCCCGAGCACATCCGCTTCGACGACGGCTCGAAGCTGCGCGGCGCGATCTACGGCACCGAATATCTCGGCACCACGCAGATCGTCGCCGTCGAGACGGCCGACGGCATCATCAAGGCGCGCGTGCCGGCGGGCATCCCTCTCAATCCCGGCGAACAGGTCGGGCTGGCGCTGAGCAGCGCGCGGCTGTCGCTGTTCGAGAAGGGTTCCGGCCGCGCGGTCAGGACCGTCATGCATGATCAGGCAGCGGAGGCGCGCCATGGCTGATGTCCATATCCAGGGCGTGACCAAAAGCTTCGGCGACACCGTCGCGATCGACGATCTCGACCTCGCGATCAAGGACGGCGAGTTCGTCGTGCTGCTCGGACCGACTGGCGCCGGCAAGACGACGACGCTGAGGCTGGTCGCGGGGCTGGAGCGGCCGGACCGCGGCACGATCAAGATCGGCGGCCATGACGCGACGACGCTGTCGCCGGCCGAGCGCGACACCGCCTTCGTCTTCCAGCAATATTCGCTCTACCCGCATCTTTCGGTGTTCGACAACCTAGCCTTCCCGCTGCGCTCGCCGGCGCGGCGCTTTCCGGAGGAGGCGGTGCGCCGCCGCGTCGAGGAGGTCGCGCGCATGGTGCGCATCGACCACAAGCTCGACAACCGTTCGACAAAACTGTCGGGTGGCGAGATGCAGCGCGTCGCCATCGGCCGCGCGCTGGTGAGGAAGCCCGCGATCTACCTGATGGACGAGCCGCTGTCGTCGCTCGACGCCAAGCTGCGCGCCGATCTCAGGCTCGAGTTGAAGCGCATCCAGTCGGAGCTCGGCGCCACCATGCTCTACGTCACGCATGACCAGATTGAGGCTATGACCATGGCCGACCGCATCGGCATCCTCGCCGACGGGGTGCTGGTGCAGATCGGCACGCCGCGCGCGATCTATTCGGAGCCGGCAAACCTGCATGTCGCGGCGCGCCTCGGCCAGCCGGCAATCAACCTTCTGCCGGCCGGGCTGCTGCCCGATGGCGGCACGCCGACCGGCACGGCGACGATCGGCGCCCGCACCGAGCACCTCGCGATCGAGAAGGCGGCGAACGGGCATGCTGACGGCGTCGTCGACTGGGTCGAGCATCTCGGCGACCAGAACCACCTGCATGTGACGGTGGGGGCGAAGAAGCTGGTGACGCTGACTGATCCCGACACGCCGCTCGCAAAGGGGGACAAGGTGACGATCCGCTACATCGCGCCGCTCTATTTCGGCTCGGACGGGCAAAGATTGATGTAGCGGGGACCGATGTAGCCGCCTCGCGCCCAATATTCGCACTGATTGACGACCGCAGATACGGACTGGACGAAATCCATGAAGCACTTTTTCAACCGCAAGGACACGATCGTCACCGAGGCGCTCGACGGCTTTCTCGCCACGGCGGGGTCGGGCGCGCTCGCCCGCCTCGACGGCTATCCCGAGATCAAGGTCGTGCTGCGCGCCGACTGGGACAAGACGAAGGTGGCCGTGGTTTCAGGCGGCGGCGCCGGGCATGAACCCTCGCATGCCGGCTTCGTCGGCGCCGGCATGCTGACGGCGGCAGTCTCGGGCGAGATCTTCGCCTCGCCGAGCGTCGAAGCGGTGCTGGCGGCGATCCGCGCCACGACCGGCCCGGCCGGCTGCCTGCTGGTCGTCAAGAACTACACCGGCGACCGGCTCAATTTCGGCCTCGCCGCCGAAAAGGCGCGCGCCGAAGGCCTTGCGGTCGAGATGGTGATCGTCGGCGACGACATCGCGCTGCCCGACATCGCGCAGCCGCGCGGCGTCGCCGGCACGCTGTTCGTCCACAAGATCGCCGGTCACCTTTCCGAAAGCGGCCAGGACCTGGCGGCGGTCGCGGCCGCGGCGCGCGCGGCGGCCAAGGACATATTTTCGCTCGGCATCTCGCTGTCCTCCTGCTCGATCCCCGGGCAGGCGCATGAGGATCGCTTCGGCGCGGAGGATGGCGAGCTCGGCCTCGGCATCCATGGCGAGTCGGGCGTCGAGCGCATCGCGCTGCAGAGCGCCGGCGCATTCGTCGCCATCATGGCGGAGCGCCTCGCCGCGCGGCTCGATTCTGGCAGCCGCTATGCCTTGCTGATCAACAATCTCGGCTCGGTGCCGGCGCTCGAAATGTCCTTGATCGCCAACGCGGTGCTCGCCTCGCCGTTGGCGAAGGCCGTGGCACTGACGATCGGCCCCGGGCATCTGATGACGGCGCTCAACATGAACGGGTTCTCGCTGTCACTGCTCAAGCTGGATGCGGAACGCGAGGCGGCGCTGTTGGCTCCGGTCGGCCCGCATGCCTGGTTGCCGGCGAAGCCGGTTCGCGCGCCCGTCGTCGTGTCGATGGCAAGGCCCGCGGCCGGCGCAACGACCAAGCCCTCCAGCCCCGATGCGGCCGCCGAGCGACTGATAAGAGCCGTCTGCCAGAAGCTGATCTCGCTCGAAGAGCCGCTCAACGCGCTCGACGCCAAGGCAGGCGATGGCGACACCGGCTCGACCGTGGCGACGGGGGCGCGCAGTATCCTCGGGCGCATCGAGACGCTGCCGCTTGCCGATCGCGCCGCGACCGCCGCCGCGATCGGCGATACGCTGGGCACATCGATGGGCGGCTCCAGCGGCGTGCTGTTGTCGATCTTCTTCACCGCCGCGTCGCAGTCGCTCGGCAGCGGCGCGTCGCTCAGCAAGGCTTTGCTCGCCGGGCTCGACCGGATGACCTTCTACGGCGGCGCCAAGGTCGGCGACCGCACCATGGTCGATGCGCTGGAGCCGGCGCTGAAAGCCTTCGACGTGGCCGGACCGGAAGCGGCCGCCAAAGCGGCGCGACAAGGCGCCGAAGCAACCGCCGCCATGCGCAAGGCCAAGGCCGGCCGTTCCGCCTATATCGGCAGGCAGCTCGACGTTGCTGACCCCGGCGCCTTCGCGGTCGCCGAGGTCTTCACTGCCGTGGCAGTACTGTTCGCCCCGGCATGAAGGACGGACAATGGCCGCATTCGATTTCTCCCGACTGATCGCGGCGGCGGCCGATACGATCGCGGCGCATGCCGAGGAATTGACCGCGCTCGACCAGGCGATCGGCGACGGCGACCACGGGCTGAACATGAAGCGCGGCTTCGAGGCCGTGCGCGCCGAGGCGGACGCCTTCTCGGCGAAGCCGCTGCCCGAGGCGCTGAAAGCGGTGGGAACCAAACTGGTGATGACCGTGGGCGGCGCCTCCGGGCCTCTGTTCGGCACGTTGTTCATGGCGCTCGGCAAGGACCTGCCGGTTGCACCCGATCGAAACGGGCTGGCCGTGGCCCTGGGCAAGGCGATCGAGGCGGTCGCCGCGCGGGGTAAATCGCAAGTTGGCCAAAAAACCATGCTCGACGTGCTGCGGCCGGTGTATGAGGCGCTGGCGCAAGGCAAGACGGCTACCGAGATCGTCGATGCAGCCGACAGGGCTGCGGAGGCCACGGTGCCGATGAAGGCCCTGCGCGGGCGCGCCTCCTTCCTGGGAGAGCGCTCGATCGGGCATATGGACGCCGGAGCGCGCTCGACCGCGCTTCTGGTGCGCGCAGTCGCGGAAGCGATAGAGGGTATTTGATGAGCAATGTCGGTATCGTCATCGTGTCGCATTCGCCTTTGGTCGCCGAGGGCACGGCCGACATGGTGCGCCAGATGGTAGGCGACGAAGTGCCGCTTGCATGGTGCGGCGGAAACGGCCATGGCGGGCTCGGCACCAGCGTCGAGGCGATCATGGGCGCGATCGACAAGGCCTGGTCGGAAGCGGGCGTCGCCATCCTGGTCGATCTTGGCGGCGCCGAGACCAACTCGGAGATGGCGGTCGAGATGATCGGCGAGCCGCGCTCGCACAGAATAGTCGTCTGCAACGCGCCGATCGTCGAAGGCGCGGTGATGGCGGCAACCGAATCCTCCGGCGGCGCCTCGCTCAAGGAAGTGGTGGCGACGGCGCATGAATTGTCGCCGTCGTGAACGAACGGGAACCGACTGAATGTCAGCATCCTCCGAAGCAACCGTCCTGATCACCCACGCGGTGGGCTTGCATGCGCGCCCTTCGGTGAAGTTCACCAAGCTCGCCAAGACGTTCGCGGCCGAGGTGGAGGTGGCGGTGGCCGCCAACGGTCCCTGGTTCGACGCCAAGAGCATCGTCAAGGTGATGGCGGCGAAGGCGCCGAAGGGCACCCTGCTGCATATCCGCGCCAAGGGCGACGGTGCTGCGCAGGCGGTCAAGGCGCTGGTCGATCTGGTGCAGCGCGACTTCGACGAGGACGCGGATCATGCCCGGTCCGCTTGAGACGGATCCGCATGCCCACAGGCCCGCAAGGAAAGCGAGCCATGCGGGTTGACGGTATTCCCGCCTCTCCCGGCTACGCCGAAGGCCCGCTGTTCGACCTGGAGCAGCCGCCGGCCGCCTATCAAGGCAAAACAAACGCGACCGAGGAAAGAGCCGCGCTGGAAGGGGCGATCGGCAAGGCCGTCGGCCGGCTGGCTGCGTTGATCGAAACCGCCGATGGGGACGCCGCCGGCATCCTCGAATTCCACATCGCCATGCTGGAGGACGACGCGCTGAGCGGTCCGGCCATCGCGGCGATCGGTTCCGGGCAGCTGGCGGACGCCGCCTGGCGCGCGGCGCTCGACAGCGAGATCGCCGGCTACGAAGCATCGGACCAGGACTATTTTCGCGCCCGCGCGGCGGACCTGCGCGATATTCGTGACCAGGTGCTGCGGGCGCTGAGCGAGGACAGCGAAGCCGCGGCGCCCCCGGGCGCGATTCTCTGTGGCCAGGACATCGCGCCAACGCGCTTCCTCGAGACCGACTGGAGCAAAGGCGGCGGCATCGCGCTCGAGCGAGGCAGCACCGCCAGCCATGTCGCCATGCTGGCGCGCTCGCGCGGCGTGCCGATGGTCGTCGGTCTGGGCGCCACGGCCCGACCGGTCACCAGCGACGCGCTGCTCGATGCCGAACGCGGCGGGATCGTCTTCTTGCCGTCGCCGGCCGAGATCGAAGCGTTCCGGCAATCGGCCGCCGCCTTCGCCGACCGCCAGGGCGCGGCAAAACCATTCCTGACGGAGCCGGCGGTGACCAAGGCCGGCACAGCGGTGCGCGTCCAGGTCAACATCGCCTACCCTTCCGACGTCGACGGCATCGATATCGCGACCTGCGACGGCGTCGGCCTGATGCGGACCGAATTCCTGTTCGGCAAGACATTGCCTGACGAGGAGACGCAGTACCGTGCCTACCGCAAGGTGCTGGAATGGGCCGGCGACAAGCCGGTGACGATCCGCACCGTCGATGCCGGCGGCGACAAGCCGTCGCCGGGTTTCACCGTCGAGGAGACCAACCCGTTCCTCGGCCTGCGCGGCATAAGGCTTTCGCTCAAGCGTCGCGATATCTTCCGCGTGCAGATCCGGGCATTGCTGCGCGCCGCCATCCACGGCAATCTGAAGGTGATGTTCCCGATGATCGCCACATCCGATGAATACAGCCAAGCCGCGGCGCTGTTCGCCGAAGAACAGGCAGCACTTGCGGCGCAGGGCGTCGCGCGCAAGCTGCCGCCGCTCGGCATCATGGTCGAGGTGCCGTCGGTGGCGCTGGCGCCGGAGGCCTTCGCCGATGTCGCCTTCTTCTCGATCGGCTCCAACGACCTGACGCAATATGTGATGGCGGCCGCGCGGGACAATGCGGCCGTGGCGCATCTGAACACCGTCCGTCACCCGGCGGTGCTGCGGCTGATCGCAGCCGTCGCCGCCTTCGGGCGCGACAAGGGAATCCCCGTCAGCCTGTGCGGTGACGCAGGCGGCGATCCGGCAACCATCCCGGCGCTGCTCGAGGCCGGCCTGCGCGACCTGTCGGTCGCCCCCGCGCAACTCGCCATGGCCAAGGCGGCCATTGCGGCCGTTGCGGTATAGACGCGGCATGGCCGGGACCGAGAAGATACCGGAAGCCGGCTCGGAAGAGGCGATCCGCGCCTATAAGACGATCCTGTCGCAGGTGATCGACCAGCGCCCGTCGGGCATGCGGCAACGCCTGGCCGATGCGCTCGGCAAGCACCGCAGCTTCGTAACGCAGATTTCCAGCCCGGCCTATTCGATCCCGATCCCGTCAAAGCATCTGCCGTCCATCTTTTCCGTCTGCCATTTCAGCCAGGCCGAGCGCGACCAGTTCATGGCCGCCTATCACCAGGCGCATCCCGGCAAGGTGCCCGCGACCTCCGGTCCGCGCAGGACACGCCATGTCTCGCTCATCGTGCCGGATTTCGGCGACGATAGGCAGAACGCCGCGCTCGACCGGGCGATCAACGAATTCATCCAGAAAATAACCAGCATCGCCGGCAAGGGCAGCGGCTAGAGCGGGAGCATGGGAGGACTGCCATGAAGAAATTCATCAATTCGGTGGACACGGTCCTGGCTGAAAGCCTCGATGGCTTTGCGGCCGCTCATGCCGATATCCTCGTGCTGGGCGACGACCACAAATTCATCCGCCGCAGAGCGCTGAAGCCCGGCAAGGTGGCGCTGATCTCCGGCGGCGGCTCCGGCCACGAGCCGCTGCATGGCGGCTTCGTCGGCCATGGCATGCTGGACGCCGCCTGCCCCGGCCAGGTGTTCACCTCGCCAACGCCGGATCAGATGCTGGCGGCCGTGCAGGCCGTGGACACCGGCGCCGGCTGCCTGTTCATCGTCAAGAACTATGAAGGCGATGTGATGAACTTCGACATGGCGGCCGAGATGGCGGACGGCGTGCTGCAAGTGGTGACCAATGACGACGTCGCGGTCGAGAACTCGTCCTACACGACCGGGCGGCGCGGCGTCGCCGGCACGCTGGTGGTGGAAAAGATCGTCGGCGCCGCGGCCGAGCAAGGCATGGCGCTGCCCGCGCTCAAGGCGCTGGGCGAGCGCGTCAACGCCGCGACACGCTCGATGGGCGTGGCGCTGACCAGCGGTACGGTGCCCGCCGCCGGCAAGCCGACCTTCGAGATCGGCGACGGCCAGATGGAGTTCGGCGTCGGCATCCATGGCGAACCCGGCCGGCGACGCGACACGTTGAAAAGCGCCGATGCCATCGCCGAGGAGGTCTGCGCGGCAATCGCCGGTGATCTCGGCGACCGCGCCAAAGGGCCGGCGCTGCTGCTCGTCAACGGCTTCGGCGGCACGCCGTCGATGGAGCTCTATCTGATGTACAACAGCGCCCGCAAAATGTTCGAGAAACAGGGGGTGGTGGTTGTCCGCTCGCTGGTCGGGTCTTACGTGACCTCGCTCGACATGGCCGGATGCTCGATCACGCTGACGATGCTCGACGACGATACCGCGGCGCTATGGGACGCGCCGGTGCATACGGCGGCGCTGCGCTGGGGAATTTAGCCGGCGTCAGCCGAGGCTGAGCGGCGAATTCCGGGCTAGACCGGTGTTTTCGAGGCGGCCACCACGGTGGGCAGCCTGCCTGCCTTGCGCAAAACCGGCGCTTGATACGGCTTCTTGGTCATTTCATGCCTCCGACTTCAGATTGTAAGGATGCGGCAAAGCTATTGGCACTGTCAATTCATGCGCGGGCTTTGCCCTCGCGCTGCTGGCATCCCTGATGCTTTTCTGCAACCATGCCCGCCATATTTGTCTTCCAGGAACGAACCCCGACAGATCTATGCTGCCTTCTCTTGCGCCTGCCGATGAGAAACTGCTGCTGACCTTCGCCGACCCCCAGGCGCCGGCCGCCATTGGCAATGGTCTTGCGGCCAAAACCCTGCTGGCGCTGCTCGCCAACGCGGAGTTCCACGGCGTGCTGCCGATCATGCTGCGCAAACTCCGGGAGATCGGCGACGCCCGACTGCCGCAGGACGCAGCGCTGCAGCGGAAATTGTCGGAATTGCGCGACGAAGCGACAATGGCAACCGGTCAGTCGATGTTGCTGCAGTATCACGGCGACCGCATCATGAAAGCGCTGGCTGCGAAAGGCGTGCCGGCCCGGATCGTCAAGGGACCGGTGTTCGCACGCAAGCTCTATCGCCAGTCTGCGGACCGTCCCTTCACCGACATCGACATTCTCGTCGAGCCTACCAGCATCGAGGCGGCCAACCGGACGATCGGCGAATGCGGCTTCGAGCTTGGCAGCGACGAGACCGAGTCGCACGAATTGCAGGAGTTCAAATGGCTGGAGAAAGAGAACTCCAGCCTGCTGATCGAGTTGCATGGCAATCTTGTGCATGACACCGGTATGCGCCGGCGCTTGTCGCTCGGATTTCGGGAACTGCAGACAATTGACGACGGCGAAAACGACACGCCGGCCTCACTGCTCACCATCGCCATCGTCCATGCCGCCGGCGGCCACAAATTTCACCGGCTGCAGCTCTGCGTGGATGTGCTGCAAGGCGTGCGGGCGCTGAAATCGCCGGAAGAGGAAGCGCGCCTGCTCGAGGCCGCCCGCATGACCGGCATCGAGCTCGAGCTGGCCACGGTCCTCAACGTCACCGGGCGCCTTTTCGGCGCGCCGCGGGCGATCGAGCTCGCCAACCGCATCAAGCCGGACCTCTCGATACGGTTGGCGAAATGGCTGATCACCGGCAACATGCTGCTTCGGGTCAATTCCCGCGAAAAGCTGCGCTCGCGCCTCAGCCGCGATGCCTTCCGCTGGGTGCAGAGGCTGGCGCGGCCGCGGCCGTATCCAGCCTGAGTCTCGGCATGGAGAAGCCGCTCTCGGCCGTGTTCGTCACCGAGGTTTCTTCCGTCACCGGGCCGATGCTTGCGCGTTGGGCAAATCGCGGCCACCGCATTGCCGCCATAGTGGTGCCTGGCCCACGTGCCGGCAAACGCCGCAGCTTCAGCGTCCTGCGCCGTCGCCTGCGGCGCAGGCTTGCGTTGAGGTCTCATCTCGGACACGCTGTGCCCCCGCTGATCGAATTCAGCCCGCCCTATGACTGGGCTACGCTCGGGCCGCGGCTCAGCGCGCCTGGCGCCGATGTCTTGATCTGTTTCGGCTACGGCAGGCTGATTCCGCAAACCGCGCTAGAGCTGTTTCCAAAAGGCGGCCTCAACCTGCATCCCGCGCTTCTGCCGCACTATCGCGGCCCGAATCCGATCCACCGGCTAACTATCGACCAGATGCATGACGCCCATGGCGGCGTGACCTTGCACAAGATGACGTCCGGCTTCGATGAGGGCGATATCCTGGCGCAGGTCGGTTTTGCAGCAGAGGACTGGCGTTCGGCCGCAACGGTGAACCAGGCCTTGGCCGACGCCATGGCTGTGCTTGCGGCGGATATTGCGCCTGAGTTTTGCCGTGGCAGGCTTGCCGGATCGCCCCAGCCTGACGGGGCATATGTGTGGGCCCGCATCGAGCCCGGTCCGTTGGTCGTCGGCACGCAATCGTCAAGCGAGCATGTCGCCCGGCTATGCCGGATCGTCGGGTCGAGCGTGCCGGTCAGCGTCCTGATCAATGGAAAGCCGGTTCGGTTGGCTCAGCCGATCCGTCGCCTAGGACCGCCCACCGGCGAAGCGGCGAAATACCGATGGGGATTGGTGGAGTTCGATTGCGCCGACGCGCGCGTCGTGCATCTGGCCTACAACAAGCTTTCCCGGCTGTTGATGCGATGGAAGGCGAAGCGTTATCCGGCTCGACAAGAGCCACGATCCTTCGACATCAGGCGCTTCGGCGCGAAGGACTGACGCGCCTCAGCCCTGCACCGCAGCGCGGATCAGCGCCGCCGCCTCGACCGGCCTCGCCCCGATTTCCAGCGTGAAGGTCGGCACCCTCTTGACCAGCGCAGCGATCGCCGCCATCCGCCTTTTCTGCACCGACAGCAGGCCAGTCATGCCGGTCCTGACATTGTCCGTGGCCAGCGCCACCATGGCGTCGGTCCTGGCCATCGGCAGCAACCGGGTCTCGGTGTCCGCCGAACGCGCAAGATGCAGGAGCGCAACGACGGGTCTGGGGCGCACATCCTCGACGCGGATGATTTCGCCGAGGCGGTCCAGCGAAACGGATTGCTCGCCCTCGGCGTCCCATGTCTCCCCCAGGCAGGGCGACACGAAAGACAGCATCGCTGCGGTGTGGCGATGGACCTTCACCTTGCGCGGCATGCCCCAGGCCGTGACGCCATCGGCTGTCGTCTTCAGGATCATGACGTCGTCCGAGCAGAGGCCGAAGCCCTGCGAGGCGAGCGCCAGCGACGTCGTCGACTTGCCGGTGCCGCTCGGCGCGTGGATCAGCACGAGCGCCTCGCTGTCCGGCAGCGTCAGGCCGGCCGTGTGCAGCATATGCTGGCCGTCGGCATCGAGCGCTGCATCCAGCACCATCATCAGCAGGGTCCACTTGATCTTGCTGTCCGGATGGAGACGGATTTGGGCTCGGCCCTCGCCGTCGTGGATCGACACGGTCTGCTGGCCTGGGAAAACCAGATGGAAGACGCTTCCGGCGTCGATCATGCGGCAATGGCCGTCCAGCGGCACTTCGCCGTCGAAAGCCAGCTTTCCTTGGGGATTCTCCTGCAACTCGAGCGTTTCGACGATGTCGATGCGAAAGCCGGGCTGGACAGCTGCTTCCACACGCAACGTCCCGAGCATCAGGTCGAAATTCGGCCAGAGATCGGCGCGCGCGGCGGTGATGCCTATGACCTGGCCGTTGAGGTCGTAGCGGAAAGTCTGATCGCTCAAGCGGCTGTCGCCTTCGTCCTGGCCGGGTGGCGGTAGATCTCCACCATGCCGGGCTGGCTGTCGCTGACCACCGGCTTGCCGTCGAGGCAGACCCAGCAATGCGCCGACAGGCGGGGCTCTTGCATCGACTTGGCGTCGACGCCGAAACGCAACTCCGGATCGAGACCGGCCATGCGCAGAAAGCGAAAACCGAGCAGACCTTCCCGAAGGCATCTGCGGTCGCGCATCAACCAGGGGCGCCGCACCGTTCGTTTGACGCGCTGCACGATGTAGGTCCAGGGCAAGTCGCGATAAGGCGCAGGCGACTGCAGCGGCGCCAGTTTCAACACGCTTTCGAAATCGCGCCGGCCGACCAGCACCGGCATCAGCCTGGCGCTGAACCACAAATGAACGCGGAACAGGACGCGCAGGACCGGTCCGTCGGCCATCACGCGCCCGGGTCGGCGAGGATGCCTTCGGCCACCAGCTCGGCGGCCAATGCGGTCATGTCCTCGTCGAGCGTTGCCTTGTCGACCTCGAATTCGTCCGACAGCAGGTCGACGATCTGGTCGAGGTTGCGCGCACCATCGACCTTGCCTAGGAAAGCCTCGGTCGTGTCGTTGCAGGTGTAAAGCTGGCCGCTGCGGGCCAGAAGCACGACGGCGCCATCGCCGACATGCTGCACGGACGCGTCGTCCGCCATCCGCAGCACCGTTTCAGAGCCGATTTCAGCCATCCGCCCGCTCCCTTCGCTCAAGAGCAATTAGCGCGGCACCGCTAGGCTGTCCATCGCCGTGAGTGACGGTACCTAGGCGGGTTGCGACCTATCAGCCGCTCGGACCCGTCGGGCCGCTTGAATTGCCCGCCGCGAGAATCGACAACTTCCCGCGTTTGGTCAGCACCGGCTTCTCATAAATCCGCTTCATGAAATTCCCTCGATTCCACATCCGAAAGCGATGGCCGGCTCCCTGCCCGCCACGGGGCGAATATTAGCGAGGTCTTGCCTTCCTGTCCTTAGGTAAGCTATGAGTCCGCCGGGCTTTGGGGAGTGATCTGTATGCGTTACAACTGGGAACGGGCTCCGACGGCGTTCGAGCGCCATCGGAAGGCGCTTGCGGCGGCTATCCTGATCGCCGGCGGCGTCGGGTTGATGCTGGCGGCGCTGCCGCTTTAAGCCAGCCGATATCGCGGATTGTGACGGCGACGTCTCCAGGTAGGCGCCGAACGGAGCCGTTTGGCGGCGATGTCGACCAAAATGCAGGAAGACATGGCCGGCAAGAACGACTTAGGCTATTCCCAGGCAGCAAAACGTTCCTGGGGAGGAAGACCACATGGCCTCACGCTACCACGAAGTCTATGAGGGCTGGAAACGCGACCCCATAGGGTTCTGGGCCGAGGCGGCGAAGGCGATCGACTGGTATACGCCGGCCGACAAGGTCTTCGATCCGACGGCAGGCGTCTACGGCCGCTGGTTCACCGGCGCCACCTGCAACACCTGCTACAACGCAATCGACCGCCATGTCGCCGGCGGACGCGCCGACCAGCTGGCGCTGATCCATGACAGCGCGATCACCGGCACGATCCGGACATTCACCTATGCCGAATTGAAGCGCGAGGTCGTCGCATTGGCCTCGGTGCTCAGGCATCGCGGCATCGGCAAGGGCGACCGCGTCATCATCTACATGCCGATGGTGGCCGAAGCAGCCATCGCCATGCTCGCCTGCGCGAGGCTGGGGGCCGTGCATTCGGTGGTGTTCGGCGGCTTCGCCTCGCATGAGCTCGCCACCCGCATCGACGACGCCAAGCCGAAGCTGATCATCACCGCCTCCTGCGGGCTGGAGCCCGGACGCGTCGTCGCCTACAAGCCCTTGCTCGACAAGGCGATCGAGGTGTCGAAGCACAAGCCCGACGCCTGCCTCATCCTGCAGCGCGAGCAGCTGCGCTGCGAGATGAAGGACAATTACGATTTCGACTATGCCGATGCGGTCGCCCGCGAGCGCGCCGCCGGCGCCAATGTCGACTGCGTGCCGGTGCTGGCCACCGATCCGCTCTACATCATCTACACCTCCGGCACGACCGGCCAGCCGAAAGGCATCGTGCGCGACAATGGCGGCCACATGGTCGCGCTGAAATGGACCATGAACAACGAATTCGGCGTCAAGCCCGGCGAAGTGTTCTGGGCTGCGTCGGATGTCGGCTGGGTGGTCGGCCATTCCTACATCGTCTACGCGCCGCTTCTGCATGGCTGCACCAGCGTGCTGTTCGAGGGCAAACCGATCGGCACGCCGGACGCCGGCACCTACTGGCGGGTGATCTCGCAGCATGGCGTGGTGGCGCTGTTCACCGCGCCGACGGCGTTCCGCGCCATCAAGGGCCAGGACCCCAAGGGCGAGTTCGTGCCGAAATACGACCTTTCGAAGTTCCGCACGCTGTTCCTGGCCGGCGAGCGCGCCGACCCCGAAACCATCAAATGGGCCGAGCAGAAGCTCGACCGGCCGGTTGTCGACCATTGGTGGCAGACCGAGACCGGCTCGCCGATGACGATCAATCCGGCGGGCCTGGGGCTGCTGCCGGTGAAATACGGCTCGCCCGGCGTGCCGATGCCCGGTTACGACATCCGCATCCTCGACGATGCCGGCCACGAGGTGACGCGCGGCACGCTCGGCAATGTCGTGGTCAAGCTGCCGCTGCCCGCCGGCTGCCTGCCGACGCTGTGGAATGCCGATGCCCGCTTCCGCCAGGCCTACCTGGAAGAGTTCCCCGGTTACTACAAGACGGCCGATGCCGGCATGATGGACGAGGACGGCTATCTCTACGTCATGGCCCGCACCGACGACATCATCAACGTCGCCGGCCACCGGCTCTCGACCGGAGCCATGGAAGAGGTGCTGGCGGCGCATCCCGATGTCGCAGAATGCGCGGTCATCGGCATTGCCGATGCCATGAAAGGCCAGGTGCCGCTCGGCTTCGTCGTGCTCAATGCAGGCGTGTCGCGCGATACCGGCGCGATCGAAGGCGAGGTCGTAGGGCTGGTGCGCGAGCGCATCGGCCCGGTCGCCGCCTTCAAGACGGTGGTGACGATCAAGCGGCTGCCCAAGACCCGCTCCGGCAAGATCCTGCGCGGCACGATGCAGAAGATCGCCGACAAGGAGGCATGGACGATGCCGGCGACCATCGACGACCCTGTGATCCTCGACGAGATCACTGCAGTGCTGAAGGGCCGCGGCATCGGGGTGTAGACGCAAGACGGCAAAGCGGCGAATTTCTCCCGCAGCGCAATCGTCTGTTGTGCAATGCAGCAATAACGCCTAGACTTCGCGTGGGGGGCCATACCGAAAGCACGGCATGGCTCAGCACAAGACGACATTCGGCGGCGTCGACATCCTGCGTTTCCTGGCCGCCGTCATGGTGATGTTTTATCATTATGGCTTCTGGATCTGGGCCTTCCCCGACGGCATTTCGGCGCGCGCCACCGGCGGCATCCCGCCCCATCCCGAGATGGCCTTTGCCGGCTCCGGCTGGGTCGGCGTGCAGGTGTTCTTCGTCATCAGCGGCTTCGTCATCGCCTTCAGCGCCGAGAACGCCACGTCGCTGAAATTCTTCGAGGCGCGCTTCAGGCGGCTGGTGCCGGCAGTGTGGATCTGCGCGCCGCTCACCGCGATCGTCCTGCTTATGGTGGGCCTCTCCTGGCCGACGGACGCCGTGATCCGCCTCGTCCGCACGGGGCTGTTCGTGCCCTTCGAGCCATGGGTGGACAGCGTCTACTGGACGCTCGGCATCGAGATCGCGTTCTATGCGATCGTCTGGGTGCTGCTGCGGCTCGGTCGCTTCGACCTGATGGAGACCGTGGCCATCGTCATCGGCCTCGTCAGCACATTGTTCTGGTGCGCCTATTTCGCCTTCGGCTGGACCGATCTCGCCGAGACGCGCTGGCTGCAGCTGACGCTGGTGCATCACGGCGCATTCTTCGCCGTCGGCGTGCTTCTGTGGCTGATGCGCTTCAAGGCGATAACCCTGCCGCGCCTTGCCTTCGCGGCCCTGTTCCTGCTCGGGGGCGCGCTGCAGATCGCGAGCTCGGTCGACGTGCACGCCGTCAAGGTGGAAGCCGCGATGCCCTACGCGACGCCGATCATCATCTTCCTCACGGCGGTCGCCCTGATGGCCTGGTCGCTGCGCCTAGACCTTTCCTGGCGCGGCTGGCGGCGCATCGGGCTGATGACCTATCCGCTCTATCTCATCCACGATGTCGTCGGCGCGGCGATGCTCGGCGCCCTGACGCGCGCCGGCGTGCCCTATCTGGCTGCCATTCCCATTGTCGGCGCCGCCATGATCGCGGTGAGCTGGCTGATCGCGGCCGAAGCCGAGCCGCGCGTCCGGCTGCTCTTCGACCACACGCTGTTCCGCTATCGGTTGAAGGCCGCCTGACGACCGCGGCCGCCGAGCACGCGCCGGTGTGGAATTGTTTGCATTCGGCATGATATCGAGGCGCAAATCAGTGCAAGCATTCGAGCCTCAATCCGTGAGCCTGTTCCAACGATCGAGACGTCCTCGACCCGCTCCACGCGAGCGCCTTGTCATGGATATGCGCGACACGGTCGTCTACGCGATCGGCGACGTGCATGGCTGCTATGACGAACTGCGCGCGCTGGAAGGAAAAATCCAGCTCGACGCGCAGCGGTTCCGCGGCCGCAAGATCATCATCATGCTGGGCGACTATATCGACCGCGGGCCGAATTCGCGGCGCGTGATCGAACATCTGATGGCGCCGCCGCCGAAAGGCTTTCAGCGCGTCTGCCTCGTGGGCAACCATGAGGTCGCGCTGCTCCTCTATCTGGACGGCCATCTTTCGCGCGAACCCTGGCTCGGCTATGGCGCCCGCGAAACCTTGTTCTCCTACGGCGTCGACCCGGATCGCCTGACAAGTCTCTACCGTTCGGGCGAGCAGGCGGACGCGCGCATCCGCGAGGCCATTCCCGCCGGCCATGTCGACTTCCTGCGCACGCTGCCGGCGATGATCTGCTCCGACCAATTCGTCTTCGTGCATGCCGGCATCCGGCCCGGCATCGCGCTCGAGGCGCAAGACGAAGGCGACCTCCTCAACATCCGCGAAGAGTTCTTCCAGGCGGCGCACCGCCTCGACCGCTGGGTGGTGCACGGTCACACGATCGTCGACGCCCCGACGCTCGACGGGCGCCGGCTCGACATCGACACCGGCGCCTTTCAAACGGGGCGGCTGACCGCGCTCAGGATCGTCGGCAAATACGGCCGGCTGCTGTCTTCACAGAATTAGGGCGGCACGCCATTTCAGGCTGAGCCGCCCCGTGTCCTTGTTTTTCCAACCGTAAGGCCGCCTCAAGCAGCCTGTTTGGCGCGCGATTCCGACTTATCCAGATAGTAGGTCGAATAGCGGTCGAAGAACCTTTCCGAGCCGCCGAGCGAGCCGTATTTGGCCAGCTTCTTCAGATCGACCTTGTTGAGCACCGCGCCGATCACCTTGTTGGCGATATAGGGCTCTGATTCCAGCATCGAACGCACCATGTTGCGCGGCGTGCGGCCCCATTCGGTGACCATCACGAAGCCGTCGACCAGCGGCGCGAAGGCCTTGGCGTCGACGACTGGCCCGAGCGGCGGCAGGTCGACGATGATGTATTCGAACGTCTCCTTGGCGTTCTCGATGAAACGCCGCATGCCGGCCGAGCCCAGAAGCTCGCTGGTGTGCGAGAACTGGCCGCGCAGCACGGCCGGAATGATCGCAAGCTTGGTCTGGCGGTCGACCTTGCCGACCGACTGCCAGGTCTGGCCGTTGACCACCGCCTCCATCAAGCCCTGCTCGGTCTCCATGCCGAGGCTGCGGCTCAAGCCCGGATTGCGCAGGTCGCCGTCGATGAGCAGGGTCCTGGCGCCGTTGGCGGCGAGCAGGCCGGCGAGGTTCGCGGCCACCGTCGACTTGCCTTCCCCAGGCAGCACCGAAATGACGCCGATGACCCGGCTGCCGCGGTCTTCCATCACGACGTCGAAGGCGATCTTGGCGTTGCGCAGCGTCTCGGCGAACATCGAGGCCGGGGCGTCGATGCTGACGCGCATGCGCGCCCGTTTCTCGGCCGCGGAGAGGCTGGCGACCTTGCCGTCGGCCGGCAGGTCGTCGGGCTTGGAATCCCTTGCCTTGCCGCCGCCGATCGTCGGCAGGTAGCCGAGGAACTTCAGACCGACGCGGTCACGGATGTCCTCGCCCGTCCTGAAGAACCGCTCGTTGAACTCGTTGAGACCGCCGAAGCCGGCGCCAAGCATCAGGCCGAGCACCAGCGACAGCGACAGCACGCGCAAGGTGCGCGGGCTGGAAGCCGCGAGCGGCATCGTCGCGTCGGAAATGATGCGGACCTTGCCGACCGGGAAGGACTGCTGCTGCGAGGCCTCCTCATAGCGGCTGAGGAAGGTCTGGTAGAGCGTGGTCAGCGCCTGGGCCTGCTGGTCGAGCTCCTTCAGCTTCACCTGCGACTGGTTGTCGATCGAGCTCTTGCCGGCGGCGGTGGAAATCTTGTCGCGCAGCGCCGTCTCGCGCGCCTGCGCCACTTCGAAATCGTTACGGTAGCTTTCGGTGAGCTGCTTCAGCTGGCCGAAGATCTGCGCCGAGACATCGGCCTTTTCCTTGGTCAGCGCGACCGCCTGCGGGTGGTCCTTGCCGAAATTCGTCTCGACGTCCTGCAGGCGCTTGGCGATGGCCAGATAGCGGGTCTTGAGCGCGATGATGACCGAGCTGCTCGGCTGGTCGGCGCCGATGGCCGAATCGTTGAAGGCGCTTTCGGAGCCGCTGTCGACAATCGCCTTGTATTGCTGATAGCGTGCGCTGGCCCTGGCGGTATCGGCCTGGGCGACGATGAGCTGGGCGTTGAGGTCGGCGAGCTGCTTGTCGCTCAGCAACTGGCCGTCGCTGTTGGCGGAGAGCCCGTGCTCGGCCCTGAACTTCTCGACCGCCATCGCTGCCTGCTGTGAGCTTTCGCGCAATTCGGTGAGCCTGCCCTGCAGCCACAAGGCGGCGCGTTCGGTGGCGTCGAAGCTGGCGTTGAGCTGGTCGGCCAGATAGGCATCGGCATAGGCCTTGGTGATGGCCGTGGCCAGTGCGGGATCGGGCGCCTGGTAGCCGATGGAAAGCACGTAGCTGCGGCCGTTGCGCTGCGCCAGCACCTCGCTCTGCAGCTTCAGCACCGCATAGTCGTGGCGCGCCGTCCTGATCATGGCCTGGCGCGTCGCCTCGTCGACATTCTGCATGCCGGGGATGTCATCGGCCGAGCTGCCGCGGAAATAACCGACCACGCCGCGCAGGAAGCCGACGCCCTTGGCCAGGGCCGATTGCGGCGGGTTCATGAACGCGTCGTTCTGGTCGAGCTTCAGCTTGTCGACCACCACCGACGCCAGCCGTGCGGAGGTGAGAATCTCGACCTGGCTGAGAAAGGAGGCGTCAGTCTGAACGGTTTGCGACGCCGCCGAAATGTCGTCGACGACCTTGTTCAGGCCCTCGTCGATCAGGACGCTCGCCACGGACATGTATTGCTTGGGGGTGGTCTGCAGATAGATCACGCCCAGGAACAGGCCGATGATGGCGCAGACCGCCACCACCTTGGCCTGTCGGGCGGCCATGCCAAGCAGACGCTCGACATCGATGAAGTCTTCACCCTTTTCCGGATCGGTACTGGGCAACGGCATCCTCTTGTCGAGAGGGAAGTTGGCATAGTTCATCTTCGGTCCAATTCCAGGTTGCAGGCGCTATCGGCCTTGGTAGATCGGCGTCGTGACCAGAAAAGACCGCGCAACGTCGTTGCCAGGATGCGCCGGGCCGGAAGGCCCGGGCGCTTGTATGGCTGTCGCGCCATCGCGGGTTCGCATATGCACCCGAAACATGGGCATTATGCGGCTACTTCCCGGCGCTCATGCGACCGGACGAATTGCTGCAGCATCTCGAAGACAGGCCCCTTCATGTCGTCGCGCGCCAGGGCAAACGCGATGGTGGCCTCGATGAAGCCTTCCTTGGAGCCGCAGTCGAACATGCGGCCATCGAAAGGCTGGGCGTAGAAGGGCTGGCTCCGGGCCAGGCGCACCATGGCGTCGGTGAGCTGGATTTCATTGCCCGCGCCGCGCTGCTGGTTGCCGAGCAGGGCAAATATCTCCGGCTGCAGCACGTAGCGGCCGTTGATGTAGAAATTCGACGGCGCCTTGGCCGGTGCGGGCTTTTCGACCATCTCGGTGACCTTGAAGCCGGAACCGACCTCGTCGCCACGGCCGACAATGCCGTATTTGCCGGTTTCGGCCGGGTCGCAGCGCTCGACGGCGATCACATTACCGCCTGTGCGCTGGTAGAGATCGACCGTTTCGGCGAGGCAGCCGCGCGCGCCGAAGGACACCATGTCGGGCAGCAGCAGCGCGAAGGGTTCGTTGCCGATCACGTCGCGCGCGCACCATACGGCGTGGCCGAGACCCTGCGGCGACTGCTGGCGAATGAAGGAGGTGGCGCCGGCCATCGGCAGCAGGCTCTCCAGCGATTCGAGCTGCGCCTTCTTTCCGGTCTGTTCCAGCGTGCCGATCAGTTCAGGATGCAGGTCGAAATAGTCCTCGATGACCGCCTTGTTGCGGCCGGTGACGAAGACGATGTGCTCGATGCCGGCCTCGAAGGCCTCGTCGACGGCATACTGCACGACGGGCTTGTCGACGACGGGCAGCATCTCCTTCGGCATCGACTTGGTCGCCGGCAGGAACCGCGTTCCGAGCCCCGCGACCGGGATGACTGCCTTCCTGACTTTCTGCATCTGATATTCCTTCTGAGAGAAAAAGATTTCTACTTATCGCTGGCTATCAAATCGCCCGCATGCTTCGTCTCCCCGCCCCGACGGCGAACTTGTGCCGCAATCCTTCTCAGCCGGACCGCGATAGGCATGCTCATATGCCCGATCGCGGCCGGATCCCTGATCGCCGCGCCGATCGCCTTGAGCGGCGCGCGCGCCTTGATGTGCTGAACCAGGGACAGGAACGACGCTGCCTTGCGCAGGCTGCGGCCGCGCCTGGCGAAGGCCGCCCGGGCGCCGCTGTCCATGGGATATGCCGCCGCGAAGGCGGCGTCGGCGCGCATCATTGCCTCGACATGATGCAATTCGAGCACCCGCGAGATCGAGCCGGTGCGGATGTGGTAGACATAGCCGACGGTCGGCTCGACCACGCAGCGGCCGCCGCTGGCCAGCGCGCTCGCCAAAAGAATGTAGTCCTCGCCGATGCGCAGCTTCTCGTCGTAGCGCAGCCTGTTGTCGTCGAGGAGGCGGCGCTGGAAGATCGGCTTGAGATAGCCGAAATTGAAGCGCGATTCGAAGACCAGATTGCCGGCGATGTAGTCGGCGAGCGAAATTTCGCGCAAGCCTTCGAGATAGCCGGCCGGGAACATGGTGTCGTCGGGCGTGCCGTCCTCGCGCACGACCTGCACATTGTCGACCGCAATCTGGGCACCCGCCGCTTCGGCGCGGGAGATCATCGTGGCAAGGCGGTCGGGAAGCACCGCATCGTCGGAATCGAGCACCGCCACCCAGCGGCCCCTGGCGAGGTCGAGGCCGGCATTGCGGGCGCCGCCGGGACCACGATTGGCGGGCAACGCGACCACCTTGACGATATCCTGCGGATAGCCGCGCGCCACATCCAGCGTGCCGTCGCGCGACTGGTCGTCGACGACGATGACCTCGACGGTCACGCCAAGTTGGGCGATCGCGCCGGCGATGGCGCGGTCGAGAGTGGCCTCCGCGTTATAGGCGGCGATGACGAAGCTGACGTCAGGCTGCACGCTTGTTCCCTTGTTCTGGCGAAGTGAGGCCGTACTGGCGGATTTCGCGGACGCCGACCAAACCGCTGACGACACCAACGTGCATAATGCCGCGCAGCACGCTGCGGTTCCGTCGCACCGGGCTGATCGCGGTCAAAATCGCCATGCCGAAGCAGTAGGCGGCCTTGGCCGAAGCCAGCCCGACCTGGCCGGCGCGGCGCACGCCGCCGGTGCCGTGCCCGATCAGATGGCCATGCGTTTGGCCGAAACGGAAGCGGCGGCGGCGCAGCCAGTCGAATGCGGCCCTGGCGCGGGGCACCACCTCGTCGACGAAGGCATCAGGCGCAAAGGCGATGCGGCCGCCGGCCTTGACCATGGCATCGAAGAACTCGGTATCCTCGCCGCCGGTCTGGCCGCGCGCCAGGCTGAAGCGACGGCCGCGCAGGCTCGCATCGGTCATCCTGAGCAGGACGTTGCAGGTGTAGCCGGTGCGGATCTCGCCGCGCACCCAGACCGGCAAGGTCGAGTGGAAGTCGCCCTCTTGCATCCAGGCCGGTGCGTCCTGGCGATAATGCGCCCGCACCGGTCCGAGCACGGCCGCGGCGCCCGTGGCATCGGCCGTCGTGACCAACTCGACCAGCCAGCCGGGCGATGCCGTCTCGTCGTCGTCGATGAAGGCGGCGAAGTCCGAAACGCTGGCATCGAGGCAGGCGTTGCGGGCGATCGAGATGTTGCGCGCCGGCGCGTGGCGATAGCGGACCGGCAGCCTCAGCTCCTCGGCCAGTGCCTTCACCAGCTTCTGGGCGCTGGGCTCGTCGTCATTGTCGGCGATGACGATGCCGATCTCCAGTCCCGCGGGCTTCTCCAGCGCGGCGACCGAGCGCAGCGTGTCGGCCAGCTCCGGCCGGCGGAAGGTGCAGATGCAGATATCGATCGAGCGCCCGGCCATCACGCCACCTTGCGCTGCGAGCGCGGCGTCAGAAGCTGCTGCCAGAAGCCGACCGACCAGCCGAAATGCATAACCATGGCCGAGACCCCGGCCAGCGCGATGCTGGCGTTACGCTGGCGTATCGCCGTCGCCAGGCCGTAGCCGAGACACACCGCCGCCCACAAAAGGAAAGGCACTGCCGCCAGCCAGTGGACGAAGGAGAACAGGGCGAGCAGCACCACCGGCGCCACCAGCAGCGGGATCATCTGGC
This sequence comes from Mesorhizobium sp. BH1-1-5, assembly GCF_020165615.1. NCBI lineage: Bacteria > Pseudomonadati > Pseudomonadota > Alphaproteobacteria > Hyphomicrobiales > Phyllobacteriaceae > Mesorhizobium > Mesorhizobium sp. BH1-1-5. The sequence goes on along the minus strand of NZ_JAIUIM010000006.1, from coordinate 152,430 downwards.
GGACCTTCGGCACCATGCGATGCTTCAGCACGTTCCTGGCGCGGCCGCGGCCATAGCCGAGATACTGGAAATAAAGGCTCTTCAGCGTCGAACGCGGATAGTAGACCATCTGCGTCCTGCCGCTCATCCAGATGCGGTAGCCGGCCTGGCGTAGCCGGTAGTCGAGCTCGGCGTCCTCGTTGTGGCTGAAACTCTCGTCATAGCCGCCGACATCCTTGAACGCGGCGATGCGCATCAGCGCGTGATGGCCGTGGTCGACCCATTCGCCCTCGGACATATGCCGGTGCTTCGAGCCGCCGGTGCCGAGCTTGGAATTCTGCGCCGCCGCGACCGCCTTCTGCACGGCGCCGGTGCCCGCGGTCAGCATCGAAACGACGACCGAATCGGCGCCGGTGGCAAGCGCTTCCTCGACCAGCCGGTCGCAGTAATCGTCCGGATAGCCGCCATGCGCGTCGATGCGGATCAGGTAGTCGACGCCTTCGCCGAGGGTCGCCACCGCGAGATTGATGGCGGCGCTCTGCAGGCGCTTCGGGTTGGCGAGCAGGATAACGCGAGGATCCTGCGCCACGACCTTTTCGACGATGGCCTGCGTGCCGTCGTCGCTGCCGCCGTCGGCGACGACGATGCGGCCGCCAAGCTGTGCCGCCGCGGGCCGCAACTGGTCGAGCAGGCCGCCGATATGGGCTGCCTCGTTGAGGCAGGGAATGACGATCAGGATCGATGCCCGCATCATCGGTTCTTGTGCGTCTCCCGCCATCACGCCGCCGCCTCCGTCGTCGCAAAATTTGAAGGCATCGCGGCAAGGCCGCGCAGTTTGTCGACGAAGGCTGCGCAGTCGCTGCGGTCGTAGCTCCAGATCCTGGGATTGCGCGCCAACACCCGCGACTTCAGGCCGCGATATCGGTCCTGATCCATCCGGCCGAGCATCGTCTCGATGGCTTCAGGCGTGGCTTCGGACAGGAGCACGCCTATGTCCTGCCCCTTGAGGAACCTGCCGGTTTCGGTGCCGGCCATCGAGATCGGCACGGCGCCGAAGCGGCAGCCCTCATAGAGGCGGTTGGGAAGCAGCCATTCCGAATTCTGGCCGGCCTCGAAGAAATCGATCGCCCAGGAGAAATGCACTTCCCCGTAGATGGCCGCCATGTCCTCCGGGTTGCGGTAAGGCCCCTCGAACGAAAGCCAGGGCTCGGCCTCGACGAAACCGCGAAAGTCCGGGAATTCGGACAGCGCCGGGCGGCCCCTGAGCACGACCTCGAAACGCCCGGCCTGGCGGCGGGTGAAATCGGCCAGCAATTCCAGCGAGCGGCGGCAGCGCAGCGCGCCGAACCAGCCGATGCGCCACGGCGGCGTCGCCGGGCTGTCGTCCTCGAAAGACTGCGCGGCGACAACGGACGCCGCCTCGAAATATTTGTTCTCGATCAGCTCGACGGGCGCGCCGATCTGCCCGAACGGCTCGAAATAATTGGCGATGAAGGCGGGCGAACTCGTCACCAGGAGCTTCACGTCGCGGGCGAGACGACGCTCGGCGCCGCGCAGCGTCCTGCCGACGAAATCGTCGCGCAGCACAAGACGATGGATATCGAGGCATTCATAGACGATCGGCATGCTCCCTCCGAGCGCGCCATTGGCGCGGCGGGCCAGCGCCAGCATTTCGAGGTTGCGCGCGATGATGAGATCGGGCGTGGGCATGGCGCCCAGCTTCGCGCCGATCGACATGGCTGCCTTGGCGACCGCGCCGAGGCGTTGCGCGAATCGGCCGTCGCGCGTCGCGCCGAGGTCGACAGGCTCGACACCCTCGATCTCGGCGACCGGGCTGGTGGTGCGGCGGAAGCCCGCCAGGGTGACCCTGGCGCCGCCTGCCTTGAGCATCTGAACCCTCCGGCGCACCGCCGGGTCGGATACGTCATGCACAAGGTACAAGACATGCAGCATGTAACTCGACCGCTGTTGGGCCCACCCATCGGGGATGCTAGTACAGCTTTTGCTGCATCGCAACAATTTTGGTGCGGCGTAGCAAATGCCCGCACATTTTTTGTTGCACTGCAAAAACGTATTGCGGTAGCTTATGCATGGCGGCGGGCGCCGGTCTCGACGATGTCGGACCGATGCAAGATCAGGGATCCTGAATTTGGAAACCAGTGCATTCGATCCGCCTGAGGGCTCGCTGCGCAAATCGGTCGGACGCGGCGCGGTCGTCACCGCGATAGCGCAAGGCGTGCGGGTGGCGACGCAGATCATCTCCGTCATCGTGCTGTCGCGCTTGTTGTCGCCGCAGGATTTCGGCGTCGTGGCGATGTGCGCGCCGGTGCTTGCCTTCATCGCGCTGTTCCAGGATTTCGGCCTGACCCAGGCGACGATCCAGAAGACCGGCATCCGCCACGAGGAAGTCAACTACCTGTTCTGGATCAACGTGGCGGTGAGCACGCTGCTTGCCTGCGTGCTTGCGGCTTCGGCGCCGCTGGTAGCCGCCTTCTATGGCGAGCCGCGCGTGACAGGCCTCGTCGCCGCCTTCGGCCTGCAGATCATAGCCTATGGCCTGGGGGCCCAGCATGTGGCGCTGCTGACGCGCCGCATGGAGTTCACGCGGCTGGCCATCATCGACATCGCCAGCGCCATCGTCGGTGTCGGCGTCTCGATCGCCTGGACCTTCATCGACCGCTCCTATTGGGCGCTTTTCGCCGGCACGCTGGCAAGCGCCGTGCTGCCGACGTTGTGCTACTGGTACTCTTCGCGCTGGCGTCCCGGCCTGCCGCGCAAGGTCGACGGCATCGGCGCGCTGATCAATTTCGGCGCCGGCATCACCGGCTTCAATTTCGCCAATTTCTTCGCCCGCAACCTCGACAATGTGCTGATCGGCAAATACTGGGGCGAGGCGCAGCTCGGCCTCTACGACCGCGCCTACAAGCTTCTGCTCTTCCCGCTCAGCCAGATCACCAATCCGCTGGCGAAGGTGATGGTGCCGGCGCTGTCGCGATTGAAGGACGAGCCGGACCGCTACCGCAGCGCGTATCTGCGAGTCATGCCGCTGATCCTTCTGGTGGCGCTCCCGGGCGTCGCCTTCGCCACCGCCATGTCGGACACGCTCATTCCCTTCGTGCTCGGCGAGCAGTGGCGGGGAAGCGCGCCGATCTTCCTGGCGCTGGGCTTTGCCGGATTGCTGCAGCCGCTCAACAACCCCGCGGGATGGCTGTTCGTAAGCCAGGGCCGCTCGGGCGACTTCATGCGCTGGGGCATCGTCACCGCGGTGACCTCGGTGCTGGCCTTCGCCATCGGCCTTCCCTACGGCGCGCTCGGCGTCGCGGTCGCCTACGCCATCAGCGAGTATATGCGCACGCCCTTCCTGTGGCTCTATGTCGGCAGGCACGGACCGCTCAAGGCCAGCCATGTGCTCCACGCGGCCTTGCCTTTCGTGCTTGGCGCGCATGTGGCGTTCGGCCTGGTCTGGATCGTCAAACCAATGCTGCAGGCGCCGCCCGTCGTCGCGCTGGCCGCCGGCGCGGCGCTCTCCTATGCCGCCACCATTGTCGTCGCGCTCGCCTTCGGCGCCGGCCGCGACGCGCTTCGCGAGGCCTTGCGGCTGGTCCCGGCACGAGGGTTTTCCGCCGCCCCCAGCGGGGCGAAATGAGCCCGCGCGACACGCTGATCTCAGAACAGGGATAACCGCATGAACTACCGATCGATTTCAGACATGAACGACGCGATCGTGCGCAACCTGCACCGGCTGCCGCGCGATATCGACCTGGTCGTCGGCGTGCCGAGGAGCGGCATCCTCGCCGGCACCATGGTCAGCCTGATCGCGAACATCCCGATGACCGATCTCGACAGCTTCCTGGCCGGCAGGATCTATACGTCCGGGATCACCAAGCGCTGGGCAGGCCTCGACCGGCAGGCTTCCGAGATGCGCAAGGTCCTGGTGATCGACGACAGCATCATCGGCGGCACCGCCATGCGCGATGCGCGCGAAAAGGTCGCGGTCAGCGGCATTAAGGGCGATTTCATCTTCGCCGCCGTGTTCGGCCTGTCGCTGCAGCACGAGGAAACCGACATGGTCTTCGAGGCCGTGCCGCATCCCAGGATGTTCCAGTGGAATTTCATGCATCATATGTTCCTCGAGCAGTGCTGCGTCGACATTGACGGCGTGCTTTGCCTCGACCCGACCGAGGACGAAAACGACGACGGCCCGGCCTACGAGAAATTCCTGGCCGAGGCGCGGCCGTTGCTCGCGCCGACACGCAAGATCGGCTGGCTGGTGACGAGCCGGCTGGAAAAATACCGCAAGCTGACCGAGGCATGGCTCGCCAGCCGCGACATCAAATACGATCATCTCATCATGCTCGATCTGCCGAACAAGGCCGAGCGGCAGCGGCTTGGCGCGCATGGCAGCTTCAAGGCCGAATTCTACCGCAAATCGGACGCCATCCTGTTCATCGAGAGCGAGCACGAGCAGGCGCAGAGGATCGCCAGGCTCTCCGGCAAGCCGGTGCTGTGCGTCGAAACCAACGTTGTGAGCCTGCCCGACCCGATGTCGCTGCCGGCGCTGCAGCAGGCGGCGCGCAACCTGCCCGCGCGGCTGAGGCAGATCAATTCGACCGACGGGCGAAAGCAGGCCGTCAAGGCGACGGCCCGGGCGCTGCTCGGCGAGCGCGGCTACGCGGCCCTGAAGAACCGGGTGAAGCGCCCGGCGTAGAGCGTTAAAGCGCGTCGCGATCTTTCAGATTCGCTCCTTGCGCTTTAGGCTTTTGATTTTGCGCATGTCTTTGCCTCGAAACCGGTTCCCACTTTCGGGAGACATGCTTTTAGGCCGCGCGCCGGACGCCCTGCCGGGCCGCCCTTTCGAGCAGATCGAGAAACACAACCAGCTGCCGCGCCGGATCGAGTTCCGGGCGTTTGGAGAAGGCAACAGCCGCGGCCGATAGCCGTTCGTATTCCTGGCGATCGTTCCACAGGCGCCTCACCGCCGCAGCCCAGTCGGCGAGCGGGGCGTCGTAGTCGAGCACCACGCCGCCGGGCCCGATGGCTTCCGGCAGGCCGCCCCGTTTCGATCCGACGACAGGGATGCCGCTGCAATGCGCCTCTGACGCGACGCGGCCCCAGGCTTCCTCCCATTTGCTCGGGGCAAGCAGGATCCTGGTGCGGCCATAGACCGTCTTCATGTCGTTGGTGCGGTTTTCGAGCGTAACGTTCGGAAGCGGCGCGATGGTCTTGTCGATGCGGGCGCGATGGTCGTCGTCCAGCTTCCAGCTTTCCAGGAAAAGGAACGGGATCTCCGGACAGGCAGCCGCGATCCTGACCGCCAGGTCGAAACCCTTCTCCTCGTAGGGGTTGATCATGGTGACGAATTCGCCGGTCGTGTGCGTGCAGTAGAGCGCGTCGTTGATGGTCGGCGGAAGCACGATGGACTCGATGCCGAATTTTTCCTTGTAGGTGCGCGCCGTGAACTCCGAATTGGCGATGAATAAGGCCGAACCGAGCTCACGCGGATCGCCGGCGAGCTCATGGAATTCGACATTGTGGAGATAGACGACCAACGGCACCCCTTCGGCCAGAAGCGCCTTTCCGAGCAGGACCGACTTATGGCACTGCACGACGGCGACGTCGGGTCTGGTCTTCCCGACGGCGAAACCGGCCGCTTCCCAGGGGAACCAGGCGCGCATCACCGGATAGCCTGGAAAAGTGTCGACGACCGCGGGCTGCCGCAGCAGCTTCATCTTGGCGCGCGCCTTGAAGCCGAACATGCCGTCGCCGAACAGCGAGGCGAGGACCGAGGCCTGGTGACCGTGCTCGATCAGCTGCTCGACCAGATGATGGGTGTTGGATTGCACGCCGCCGGTAAACTCGGGGATGTATCCGTTGCCGCTTGCAAAAAGCACTTTCATCGGTCGGCTCCTAATTCGGTCCAGCGTTGTCCGGCAATCCGGCGCTCAATTGCAGGCCGTCAGCTTGCGCCGCGCAGCAACGGAAGCTTCGACGTCATCGCCCGACAGAGGCGCCCGACCGAGCCTGAAAGAGACAACGTCGAGTACTCCCGCCAGAGCCTCGATGCAGGAACCAGTTTTCCCGCCTTCAAATCGCGGACGAGGAAATGCGGGAAGGAGTGCATGTATTCCCTGACGATATCGGTCTTCAGGGCTCCCGCCTTCCATCCCTTCACGGCCGAGACGAATTCGTCGGCGGGGGCGGTGGCCAGGCCCGTGTCGTAGGCTTCGAAGGTGCGCCGCACGATGGCGCGTTCCTTGTCGCTGAGCGACGTCTTTCCGGCCCGCTCGGCAAGCAAGGCATAGCGGCGGATATCCTCGGCCGCGTGGTGCCATAGGCCCTTCCTGGCCATGATGCTCGAGCGCTGCAGCAGCGCCTGCATCTCGAGATCGGCCGTCTTCGGCAAGGCCTGCTCCGAGCGGTCGAGATATTCATGCAGATCGACCGATTTGTAGATCGCTTCCATGATCACCCGGTCGTACGAGCCCCAGGCCTTGATCCGGTCGGTATAGGAAATCACCACCTTGGTGCTGCCGCGCACCATGTCGTGCTGGCGCTGGAAGAACATCAGGCCGTCGACCCTGACGCCCTTGAACCGCCGCGCCAGCCTCAGCATCATCTCGTAGTCCTGCGACCGGACCAGGGTCTCGTTGAAGCCTCCCACCTCGTCATAGCATTTGCGGCGCACCAGGAGGCCCGGCTGGTGGACGTGGCAATATTCGAGATGGGACGGGAAGAAATTGTCTTGGGCGACATGGCCGAAGGCGACGATCTCGTAATCCTGCTCCGCGATCTGTGCCGAACGCTGGAAACGCGCATATTCGCCGAAAGCGAAGTCCGCCGCCGAATCCTGCTCGAAGGCAGCGAGAAACCGCTCGAGCGCCGTCGGATGCGCGACGTCGTCGTCGTCGAATATCCAGACGAAATCTCCCCTGCAGTGCTTCAGCGCGAAATTCAGCGCCGTCGACTTGCCGCCATTCTCCTTGCGGTAATATTCGACCGGCGCGGGAAAAGCGCCCGCCACCGCGCCGGTGTTGTCCGTCGAGCCGTCGTCCACGATCAGGATCTGATCCGGCACCACAGTCTGCCGCAGCAGGCTGTCGATGGCTTCGGGCAGGAACTTTTCCCGGTTGAAGGTAGGGACGATGACGGTGACCGTCGGTTTGCGCTGCGCAGCCATTGGGGACCTCATGCTAGAGCAATTCCAGGAAAAGTGCGGGACGGTTTTCCGTCCGGAATTGCGTGAAAGCAAAGAGCTTCTGTTCCGCCTGCCTTACGCATTCTGCGGTTCCAGATTGGCGAAGGGATTGGTGCATGGATGCCAGCCGGTGAAGCGGATCGGATCGTCGGGCGAGCTGCGCCAGGCATAATCGGTCAGCATGTGGAACTCGGCGATGACCCAGCGGTCGAAATGGCGGAGGTCGCGCCGCTTGTCCTGGGGCAGCAGCTCGCGCGCCTTGCCGAGCTTCACCGTTTCCGCCAGCGTCACCACGTCCGCCACCTTGGCGCTCGGGAATATCCAAGGGTTGCGGTTCTGGAATTCGAGCACGAACTGCTGCAGGTGTTCGATGCGCATGTTGAGCGGGCCGAAATATTTCTCCAGCGTGACGCGAACCAGGTCCTCGTCCGAGAAGGACGAGACGGCAGCGGCCGCGATGCCGGTGGAGGCAATCCCGCCGGCGACGATGGCCAGTGCGGTGCGGCGCGTGATCTTCATCGGGCTCTCCCTCATGCTGCCAGCTTGCCCGCCGCCCGCAAGGACAGGGCAGCCGCGGTCAGGCTTGGATTGGCGCAGGAACAGCTCGGATAGGTGCTGGTGCCGACAACCACGAGGTTCCTAAGCTGGTGATGGACCATGTCGCGGTCGACCACGGAGTCGGCCGGGCCCGTGCCCATGCGCAGCGTGCCCTGCACATGCGATTCGGTCGGCCTTATGCCGCGATCGAAAATCTCTTCGACCGGCAGCGGCTTGAGCAGTTCCGGCAGCCTTTCCAGCGCTTTCGCCATGCCCTTGGTCGCATAGTCCGACGCGCCCTTGAAGGTCACGAAGGCGTTGTCGTCCTTGTCGAGGATAACGCGGTTTTCCGGATCGAGCAGGTTCTCGGTGACAATGACCAGCGGCAGCACCTGCCGCAGCCGCCCCGGTTCGGCGCGCATGCCGTGCTGCCAGCGGTTCTCGAAATAGACGAGCGCCGCCGCGTGCTCGGCGCGATGCGGGCCGTCGTAGAGGCCGAAATTCAGACCAGTGGTGATGGTCGAGCCGTCGAAATTGTCGACGCCGCCGAGATAGGCCTCGTAATTCCAGCCATAGGATTCGTGCAGACCCAGGCCGACGAACTCGCCGCCAAGTCCGGAGCGCAGCAAGATCGCCGGGCTCTGTATGGCATTGGCGCCGAGGATGAAGAGATCGCCGCTGACCGAATATTCCTTGCCCTGCTGCGTGAAGACGACGGAACGGACCGCGCCGCCGACATGGTCGAACCGGCGCACCTCGACTCCGAGGCAGACCGAGACCTCCGGATGCTGGAAGACATGCATCAAGCCGTTGTTGACGGTGAACTTGGCATCCGCCGGGCACAGCCAGCATCTGAGATTGGCGCAGCACGAGGCGCGCTGCGACGTCGCCACGCGCGCCCGGGCGGTCGGCATGACGAAATGCTGATCCGGCTGCGCCGCCTTCATCATGCGGTCGGGCGTCGACATGCGGTGCGGCGGCTGCGGAAACGGCCGCGAGCGCGGCAGCATTCGCGCCATGTCGGGGTCGCCGGAGATCGACATGATCTCCTCGGCGTCGCCGTAGAACGGCTCGAGCTCGTCATAGCTGATCGGCCAGTCGTTGCCGACGCCGTAGGTGCTCTTCAGCTTGAAGTCGTTGGGGTGGAAACGCGGCGTCTGCGCGAACCAGCAATTGGTGCCGCCGCCAAGGCCGATCGTATAGTTCCACGGCTTGTCGGCATTGTCGGTCTTATAGGTGCTTTCGTCGTCGATGTCGGTGTTGGCGTTCTGGCTGAGCTGCCACTCATGCGTGTTGTGGCGGCCCCATTCGAGCACCAGGACGCGGGCTTTGCGCCGTTTCAGGAATTCGTGCAGGAAGAAGGACGAACCGAAACCGGATCCGATGACGACGAGATCGAAATGCTCGCTGGCGATTTGTTCGGGCCGAACGTCGAGCACCATCAGATCGAACCCTCCTGCTTTGCGCGCATGGTCATTGTCGGCCCCGCTGTCGTTCGCGGCGGCGGCTGTCCTCGAGGCTTGCGGCCATCGTCATGCCGCCATCCTGCCGATCGAGAAATATTCGATGCCGTAGCGCGCGATCACCTTCGGATCGTAGAGGTTGCGGCCGTCGAAGATGACCGCCGTCGTCAGCGCGTCCTTGAGCGCGTCGAAGGACGGCGCGCGGAAGCTCTTCCATTCGGTGCAGATCAACAGCGCGTCGGCGCCGCGCAGCGCCGCCTCCTTGGTGCCGCACAAGAGCAGGTCGTCGCGCAGGCCGTAGATCGCCTGGCATTCCTGCATCGCCTCCGGGTCATAGGCCTGCACCTTGGCGCCGGCCGCCCACAGCGCTTCCATCAGCGTGCGCGACGGCGCCTCGCGCATGTCGTCGGTGTTGGGCTTGAAGGCGAGTCCCCAGACGGCGAACGTCTTGCCCCTGAGCGCACCCTTGAAATAGTGGTTGACCTTGTCGAACAGGACCGACTTTTGCGCATTGTTGCGCTCCTCGACGGCGCGCAGCAGCTTGGCATCGAACTTGACACCCTCGGCGGTCTTGATCAGCGCGCGCACGTCCTTCGGAAAACAGGAGCCGCCATAGCCCAGGCCGGGATAGATGAAGTGGTAGCCGATGCGCGGATCCGAGCCGATGCCCTTGCGCACCTCCTCGATGTCGGCGCCGAGCTGCTCGGCGAGATTGGCCATCTCGTTCATGAAGCTGATCTTGGTCGCCAGCATGCAGTTGGCGGCGTATTTGGTGAATTCGGCGCTGCGCACATCCATCACGATCATCTTCTCGTGGTTGCGGTTGAACGGCGCGTAGAGCTCGCGCATCACCATCTCGGTGTCCTCGCTGAAGGTGCCGACGATGATGCGGTCCGGCTTCATGCAATCGGCGACCGCCGAGCCCTCCTTGAGGAATTCGGGATTGGAGGCGACATCGAAGGCGAGATCCTCGCGGCCGCGCTTCTTCAGCGTTTCGGCGATCCTGGCCTTCACCTTCTCGCACGTGCCGACCGGCACGGTCGACTTGCCGACGACGATCTTGGCGCTGTCCATCTCACGGCCGATGGTCTCGGCGACGGCCAGCACATATTTCAGGTCGGCCGAGCCATCCTCGCCCGGCGGCGTGCCGACCGCGATCATCTGGATCTGGCCATGCCGGACCGCCGCTGCCGCGTCGGTGGTGAAGCGGATGCGGCCGGCCGCGTGGTTTTCCTTGACGAGGGCTTCCAAGCCGGGTTCGAAAATCGGGATCAGGCCCTGGTTGAGCCGCTCCACCTTCTTCTCGTCGATATCGACGCAAACCACCTCGTGGCCGACCTCGGCAAGCACTGCGGCCTGGACGAGACCGACATAGCCAATCCCAAACACCGTCAAATTCATTTGGTTCTATTCCTGTCAAAGGCCGGGCCGCAAAAGCGGTCCGGCCGGTTCAGATGTCCCCCAGGCCCGACGGCCTAGCTGGTTCGGCATGATCTTACCCCAAAACCGGTTCCCACTTTTGGGGATCATGCCTAGTTGGAATTACTTATGCTGCATGCCAGCGATTCCGGAAACTGGCATGGCTGACCCAAGGCGGTGAAAGCGACGCGCTTGACCTCCATGGTCACCTTGCTGCCGGGATCGGTGAAGGCGCCCATCCAGTTGGTCAGCTTGTCGCTGCCCCAGAGGCTGAAGAAGATTTTCTGCGAATGGGTGGGCAGCTCGTCGGGGTTGGTCACCTCATGGACGAGCTTGCCGTTGACATACCAGCGCAGGCGGTCCTTCTCCCAGACGAAGCCGTAGTCGTTGAAGCCCTTGTCGGCGCCGCCTTCGACGTCGACCAGCTTGCCGTTCTTCGGCTTGCCCTGGATGTAGCTGTTGACCTGCACCTTCGACGGATCCTTGGTGAGGACCTCGAAGTCGATCTCGTCCCAGGGCTGTTTGTCCTGCGGGCCGATATAGGAGAAGAAGGCGGCGTTGAGGCCCGAGCCGGTGCCGGTCTTCATCCGCGCCTCATAGACGCCGTAGCCGTAGCGCTGCTTGGTCTGGATCTCGGCGCAGGCGAAATCGCGGTCCTTCAGCTTGCGCTTTTCGAAGCCCAGCGACAGCACGCCGTCGGAAAGCCGAACCAGATCCTTCGACCAGGTGCAGTTCTGATGGGCGCCATTAGTCCAGCCGTCCGAGACGAACCAGCGGGACTGGTTGAAATTCGAGAAATTGTCGACGAAGGACGGCGCGCTTTGCAGCTCTTGCTGCGCCTCTTGCGCGTGCGCCGGATGCAGGCTCGCCGCGATCGCAAGCAGGGCGCCGACCACGCCGAGCCGAAGGTTGGTTAATCCGCTCCCTGGCGCATGCGATATCGCGCAAGCCGCCACGGTGGAGGTGTTGTCTGGATCTGCGTTCATAACAAACTCACCTTGTGTTGTTCCGCCCCAACCCAAAGTCATCCTTGGCCCGCCTGAGCGAGCCCTTCCGATCCTCCGCCTTTGAACTCCGCTCTGTTCCTTGTTTTTACGCAATTCCGGACGGAAAACCGCTCACACTTTTCCTGGAATTGCTTCAGTGCCTCGGACCGATGACGGCGCCCGCAGGCGCCATCAGCCTCTTGCCGTCGCCTGCGCAGCAGACCGGTCGGAACCATCCTCGACGATCGCGTCAAGGGAATGACGCAGTTCCTTCACCAGGCCTTTCTGGCGAACGAGGTCTGCAATGCGCCGCTCGCAATTCAGGATCGAATTCGTCATCGCGCTGACATCCGAGCCCTTGCTGGTCGACGCCGAACCATTCTCCATCGCCTCGACCAGAAAGGCCGCGTTGGCGGCCGTCGACCTGTAACGATTCTCCAGCCCGGTCTTCTCCGCCTCGATCTCGGCCGCAATCTGGTCGAACAGCTTCGCCAGCCGGTCGAAACGCTGGAGATCGGTCTGCCGGTCGCGAGCCGGATCCCGGGATCTGAAGCCAAAAATCGAAGCCATGCTATCGGCCTTTCGAAATTGCTGCATTGCAACATAGACTGCCATTACCGCAGCGACTAGGCAACATCATAGTTTTGCAAATGCGGATTTTTTGAGGGGCGACGGCTTCCGGCGCGATGCGGGATCACTCGTTTGCGGCGCTCGTTGCCGCCATCAGGAAGCGCGTCGGCGGTATTTGTTGCTTTGCAGCAATACCGGTGCGACGGAACAGCGCGTCGAGTTTGTCGGTGGCGACGCCGCGCACGATCGGGATCAGATTCGACTGGCTGGCGAAGGCGTAAGCCGCGGCCGACGCCAGCCCATGCTCGGCTTTCACGTCGAGGAAATTGCGCAACCGGTATTTGTCGCGGACATGGCGCTCGTGGCGACGCAACGCGGCCTTCGAGCGCTCCGGCAGGTTGTCGAGCGCCAGCAGCGCCAGGTCCGCATCGGCAAGACGCTTCAGATCCAGCGTCCTGTGGCGACCGCTCAGCGAATCGGCGCGCACGATCGCGCCATAGCCGCAGGACTTGATGATCTTGAAGCGCGCCCCGCGGGCGACGGCGCGCGCGTAGAGTTCGTAATCCTCGCCAAGCCTGAGATTCTCGTCGTAGCCCAGCCCGTGCCGTTCGAGAAAAGCCCGGCTGATCACCGGCTTCAGGAAACCGAGCTCGCCGCGCAGGACGCGGCGGCGCGAGATGTTGCCGTCGATGAAGCGCTCGAAATCTAGAAATTCCGGATCGGCCGCGAAAGACGGCGCGGCGACCTTGGCAAGGTCGGTCGCGGCATCGTCGCGGATCAGCATGATGTTGTCGGCGGCGAAATCCCAGTCGGCGCTGGCGAAAAGCCTGCGGAAGCGGCCTTCGAGGAAGAAATCGTCGGCGTCGAGAATGCTGATGAAGGGCGATCTGGAGGCCTGGATGGCGGCGTTGCGCGCGGCGGACGGACCGCGATTGACGTCGAAGCGGATGACGGCCAGCCGGCCGCTGCCGTCGTCGGCGGCCAAAGCCACATCGCGGGTGTCGTCGGTGGAGGCGTCGTCGACCACGACGACCTCGGCGACTTCCGCCTCGCGCAGCGCCGAAGCGATGGCGGCGGGAATCGTGCGCGCCGCATTGCGGGCGGCGATGATGACGCAGACCCCCGGGCTCGTCACAGGCGTCGTCATGGGCATGGGCTCACCTTTCGCTTGCATGAGTGGCAGCCCCGCCCGCGATTTTGATCATTTCGCTCCGCGCCGGCTCGATATGGGCCGGGCGCTCGAAGATGCGCCGGCTGAGGTCGGCGGAGGCCGCCCAGCCGGCTTCGGCCAGGTAACGGACCGGCTCGCGGCCGCAGAGCTCCCAAAGCACATGGCGTCGCTGCGGCCAGCGCAGGGACGCCAGCCAGGGCGCGATCACCATATGGAAGAGATCGGCATTGCCGATGCGGGCCAGGACGCGGGTGGCGCGATCCGAAAGCAGCGTGCCGGCGGCGCCGAGCAGCACGTCGGCCGCGCGCAGGCCGAGGAGCAGCGTGTCCGCCAGGCCCTGCCGGGCGGCATGGTCAAGCACCATCTGCTGCTCGGCTTCGCTCAGGCGGCTGGCGCTGGCCCTGACGTCGCAGACATAGCCGGCGCAGGGCTCGCGGTTGAAAAAGGCCTTGGCGACGCTGATCGAGGACAACAGCAAGGTGTCGGCGGCCGCGATCACCGGCATGGCGGCGCCGGCTACCTCGACTTCGCGCCTGCGGCGCAGGAAGCCGTCGGTATCGCGAGGACTGGGCGAACCCGGCTGCTGCAGCCGGTGGTGGAGGTCGACCGTCGAGACCCTCGCGCCATCTTCGCGAACCATATGCTGCTCGCCGAGGAAGCGCACCCACCAGACCGAGCGCGACTTGCCGGCAACCTCATAGCCGATCGTGCGCAACGCATCCCGGGCCTTGGCGAAACCGGTCGGCGAAACCAGTATGTCGACATCACCGGATGGCTTCATGAAATGGTCGCCATAGAGCAGATGCTGCTGCAGCGGCCCCTTGACGAAGACGAAATCGACCCGGCTCTCGCGCAGCACGCGATCGATGGCCATCGAATCGCCGATGCAAGCGGCATTCATCGACATGGTGCGCCGACGGTAGCCATCGAGCCATCCAGACAATTCCGCAGGCGCGGCACCGACGGGCGCACGCTTGAGCGCCTTGAGAAGAAACACGGCGACTTTGTTCAGCCTGGCGATGTCGGCGACGTTGGCGGCCGAGATCGTTGGGGCTGGCAGGATTGTCGGGGCCGACGAGATCGTCGGCGCGGGCGTGTCGACCCGGCCGCCCATGATGCCGACGCCTGGCGCGAAAAACAGCCTCAGGCAGGCCTGAACATAGGCGACTTCGTCGGCGCAGCTGGCGGCGCGCAGCCTTTCATAGGAGCCATCCTGCATCGCCATGCCCGATGTCGTTCTCCGCAAAATGCCGCCCGAGGCGCTTATACCGCAACTGCGAAGAAAAGCACCGGGAAAATTATCGCGACCCGCCCAGGGGCCTGCTCGGGCCGCTTCATCTCTGCAACCCAAGCGTTAGAATCGTCGCACCTTCAATCACTTTTGAAGACAACGAAGGAGATATCCGGCCGGTGCCAAAAAGTGGCGATTTTTTGCGGCAATTTCTTCGCATATGCGAAATGGCTTTCGCGATCCGAAAATTACCACAAATAAATCAAATGCTTATTTAAACGGCAAAGACTTGCGGTTGAATCCGAGAGCGGTCGAGGTTTACGATAATGGGCCTCACGGCTTGATCACCAACGAAGGCGAGCGCAACCGAGAATTGATTAATGCTTGGTAAATCAGGCTTGACTCATGAATGGTGCCGTGCAGCAATCGCGCTGCAGCATAGCAATATGCTGGCGGCGTTCTGCGGCCGCTTCCAGTCCTTAATTGGAGAGTAAAATGGAACAGAATGTTGAAAAGCATGAGTACGAGACCCCCAGCCTGACGGTTCACGGTTCTATCGAAACGATCACGCAGGGCGGTGCTGGCACGACGGCGCTTGACGCGAGCTTTCCCGCGCACACGCCGGTCGGCGAGCTGACTTTCTCTTAAGCTTGCAGACATCCGGGTGTCTAAGTTGGGGCTCCGGATGCTCTTCCAACAGGTGAGCCGGGGGGCTTCTGTCCCCCGGCTTCCTGTCAAGGATCGTCGGCAACCGATCCACGGCAAGGTCTGAGGGCGCGGCGGGCCAGCAACGAGGTTTTAGGATGAACTGGAACCCTTCGGACCATGACCGCGTGGTCGCGACCAACGAGGCGGTGGCTTGTGAATTCGGCGCCGGGCTGGCGCTGCTCCACCTCAAATCCAATGTCTATTACAGCCTGAACGGCGTCGGCGCCTTCATCTGGGAGCAGATCCAGGAGCCGCGATCGATCCTCGATATCCGCAGCGCGGTGTTCGCGCGCTACAATGTCGATGCCGAGCGCTGCAAGGCCGATGTCGAGGGATTGCTCAAGGGGCTGAGCGAAGCAGGGCTTGCGAGGCTCCACAGTGAAGAACTGGTCTAGGCTCCGCTCGCTGAGCGGCCAGGAGATGCTGTTTCTGGCACGCTGCCTGGCAGTGGTGAGCGCGGTACGGCTTGCGCTGACGCTGTCCTCCTATAGCCATGTCCGCAGCCTGGTGACGCGGCTGGACGCCAGACGCGACGCCAGCATCGCCGACCTGCGGCGTGTCGCATGGGGCGTCGCCGCCGCGGCGCGGCTCGTGCCGGGCGCCAGCTGCCTCACCCAGGCGCTGGCCGGACAATATCTGCTCGCCCGCCAGGGCAACGCCTCGAAGATCAGCATCGGCATCGAGAAGGGAACGGGCAGCGAGCTCAAGGCGCATGCCTGGCTGATGAGCGGCAGCCATATCGTGCTTGGCGGCTCAATCAACGGGTTTGCCCATCTGGTCGACCATGGGTCGTGAGCGATGAGCGGCGTCGCCGGAATCCTGCTCAGCGACAATGGCCGGCCCGCCGCGGCCGCCGATATCCAGCAGATGCTTTCGCGCATGCGCCACCGCGCCCGCGACGGCAGCTCATGGTGGACGGAGGGGAGCGTGGCGCTCGGCCACGCCTGGCTCGACACGACCGGCGAGGACGGCCCCGGCCCGCTGACCATGGCCGGCGGCAAGCTCGCCATCACCGCGGACTGCCGGCTGGACAATCGCGACGAGCTTCTGGCGCGGCTCGGCCTGCGCGACCGGTCGATCGCCGACGCGGTGCTGATCATGCGCGCCTATCTCAAATGGGGCGAAGCCTGCCCGACCTATCTGCAGGGCGATTTCGCCTTTGCGATATGGGACGGCGAGCGCCAGGCGCTGTTTTGCGCGCGCGACCATTTCGGCGTCAAACCTTTCTACTATCATTCGACCGGCAGGCGCTTTGCCTTCGCTTCGGAGATCGGGCCGATCCTGGCGCTGGACGGTGTCGGCAGGCGCCTCAGCGAGCACCAGATCTCCGGTTTCCTCGCCGGCTTGCCGGACGATCCGCAGGCCACGCCCTATGCCGAGATCTTCCGCTTGCCGGCGCGGCACAGCATGACGGTCGCGAACCGTCAGGTGGTGCTGCGGCGCTACTGGCAGATCGAGCCGTCCCAGCGGCCGCCGCGCTCGGACGCGGCCGAGGAATTCAGGCATCTCTTCGCGCAATCGGTAGAGAACCGGATGCGCGGCACGCCGGCCGTCGGCGCCATGCTGAGCGGCGGGCTCGATTCCTCCTCGATCGCTTGCGTCGCGGGTCTTCGCGCGGCGGCGCAGCGCAACCCGAAGCTCAAGACCTTCTCGCTGGTCTTCGACAAGGGCTCGTCGATGGACGAGAAGCCGTTCATCGATGCGGTGCTCGACGACAATCCACTCGACGCCACGCTGATTGCCGTCGGCAATTACGCGCCCTTCGCCGAATTCGAGCGCATCCTGGAGGAGCAGGAAGGCACGTTCCTGGCGCCAGGCCTGTCCTTGACGCGCGACCTTTACCGCACGGCGGGCGCCAAGGGCGTCAAAGTGCTTCTCGACGGGCATGGCGGCGACGAGGTCGTCTCGCAGGGCCATGGACACCTTCATGAGCTCGCCAATGCCGGCAGGTGGCTCGAGCTGTGGCGCGAATTGCACAGCGCGGCCAACACCTATGGCGAGGGCATGCTCTCCCTCTATTTCAAGTTCCTGACCATCTACGGGCCGGCCTGGCGGATCGCGCGGATGCGGTCGATGGCCAGACGCGTCGTCGGCAAGGTGCGGCGCAGGCCGGCGCCAGCCGCGCGCGCCGCCTGGACAGGCCTGGTCAACCCGGAGCTTGCCAGGCGCACCGATCTTGCCGAGCGTTTCCATCGCAGCGGTTACATGCCGACAGCCGTCACCGCCAGCGAAGCGTTGACGCATCGCTGGCTGCTGTCGACCGGGCTGGTACCGCACGCCTTCGAAGTGCTCGACAAGGCCGCCGCCAATTCCGGCGTCGAGCCCCGCTATCCGTTCTGGGACAAGCCGCTCGTCGAATTCTGCCTGGCGCTGCCCGGCGAGGAAAAGCTCAAGGACGGTTTTGGCCGCCATGTGCTGCGCCGGGCCATGCACGGCGTCCTGCCACCGGCCGTGCAATGGCGGCGCGACAAGATCGATTTCACCGCCAACCTGGTCAAGGGCATGCTCGGCAACCACCGCGAGCTTCTGGACAGGCTGCTGATATCGGACAGCGAGCGGATCGCGCCCTATGTCAACTTGCCTGAAGTGAACGCGGTCTATGAGCGCCTGCTGCGCCAGCCCGAGCAGGCGACGCTGCCCGACGTCCAGCATGTCTGGCGCTCGGTATCGCTGTCGTTGTGGCTGCGGCAAGTCCAGGGAAGCCCCGCATGAACCTCCCGATCGCTTCCCTTGCGCGGCCCGACCCCGCCACCGAGACGACGGCGCCAGCCGGACGCGTCCGCCATTTCTACAAGGCCTACGGGCTGATCGTCAGCTCGGACGTGGCGCTGCCGGAACTGGAACCGGCGGCGACGGCGACACCCGACCTGGAGATTGCTGTCGGGCCGGTCGACTTCCCCGACGGCGCATCGCAGGGCGCGACGGCCTTCCGGTTCGAGCCGACGCGCCAATATCTTTTATGGCAGGCCGTCGGCACCTTCATGATCAGCGACGGCAGGCGTATCGATGTCGATCCCGCGC
Source organism: Mesorhizobium sp. BH1-1-5 (assembly GCF_020165615.1). NCBI lineage: Bacteria > Pseudomonadati > Pseudomonadota > Alphaproteobacteria > Hyphomicrobiales > Phyllobacteriaceae > Mesorhizobium > Mesorhizobium sp. BH1-1-5. The sequence goes on along the minus strand of NZ_JAIUIM010000006.1, from coordinate 134,150 downwards.
CGGGGATCGACGACCCGCTGCTTGCCTTTCCGCTGCTCGGGCCGGTGATGGCGCTCGCTCTTCACCAGCGCGGGCTGCTCGTCCTGCATGCCAGCGCCATTGCCGTCAGCGGCGAGAGCGTGATCTTCATGGGCGACAAGGGTGCCGGCAAGTCGACGACGGCGGGCGCGATGATCCGCGCCGGCCATCGGCTGCTCACCGACGATGTCGTGGCGCTGGATCTGTCCGATCCGAACCGGCCGATGATCCTGCCTGGATTTCCGCAGCTCAAGCTCGCCGCGGACGCGGCCGGCGCCATTCGCCTCGATCAGGCGGAGGTGCGTCCGCAGGTGCATCCGCAAATCGACAAGGCGCAGCACCGGCTGCGCGACGGATTTGCCGGCGAGGCGGTGCCGGTATCGCGCATCTATGTGCTCGAGCGCGGCGGGCGGGCGGCGATCTCGCCGCTAACCGGCGCCGCCGCGCTGCCGGCGATCATCAAATTCTCCTATGTCACGCGGTTCGGCCGGCAGGCGCTGCCCGGCGATCTTGCCGCCGCGCATCTCAGCCAATGCGCACAGGTCGCCGGGCGGGTCGGCGTCAGCCGCCTCGAAGTGCCGACCGGACTCACCCGGATCGACGAAGCGGTCGCCGCGATCGAAACCGACCTGGCGTCCGGGACAGGGTGAGCCAAGGCATGGGCTGGTCCTCGAAATTTCGCCTGTCGCTTTTCCGGGACGTCGCCGGTTTCGGCGCCATGATGGCGCATGTCGGCGGACGGCGCACGGCGACGGCGCTTGCCTTCCTGATGCTGGGGAGTCTCACCGAAGGCATGTCGATCCTGCTGCTCGTGCCGCTGTTGCGCCTGATCGGCAAGGCCGAGCAGGATTACGCGGTGCGAGTGCCGGAGGCCTTGCATTGGCTGGTGCCCGGCGGGACGCTGTCGCTCGCCACCGTGCTCTCACTGCTCGTCGCGCTGGTGGCGCTGCAGGCGATTTTCAACCGCTTCAAATCGGTCTACATGGCGCGGCTGCTCTACGACTTCGTCAACCGCGTGCGCATGAACCTGTTCGAGAGCGTCGGCAAGGCGCGTTGGGGCGTTTTCACCCGCATCCGCGGCTCCGATCTCGACCATGCCCTCAACGGCGACGTCGACCGCGTGCAGGTGGCGGCCTTCTCGCTGCTGATGCTGACCCAGGCGACGTTGCTCCTGGCCGGCTATCTCGTGGTCTCGCTGTTCATCTCGCCGGCGATGACATCCTTCGCCATCCTCATCGGGCTGGTGCTGCTGGTCGCGCTGCAGCCGTTCAGGGCGCGCGCCAGCGCCTACGGCCGCACGCTGACCGGCAATCGCCAGGACCAGTACCGCACGGTCTCCGAGTTCCTCGGCGGCATCAAGGTCGCCAAGAGCCTGAATGTCGAGGCAAGCTACTTTTCCGAGCTCGGCGCGACGCTGGAGAGGATGAAGGCCGACAACATCGCCTTTGTCCGCAACAGCTCGCTCGGCACCGCGCTGTTCCAGGTTACGAGCGTGATCGGGCTCAGCCTCTTCATCTATATCGCGCTGGTCCGCTTCCACCTGTCGCTGGCCGAGATCGTCGTGCTGCTGCTGGTCTTCATGCGGGTCGCGCCGCGCTTCATGGATATGCAGCTTCAGACCCAGCAGGTGCTGATCAACCTGCCGGCCTACGCTTCGATGCAAAACCTCCAGGCCCGCTTCGACGCCGAGCGCGAGCCGGAGGAGAGCATGGCCGAACAAGCCGCAAAACTGTCGCTCGAAACCGGTCTCAACATCCGCGATGTGGCCTTCGCCTATGGCGAGGGCGACGGCAAGCCGGTGGTCAGCGACATCACTTTCGGCCTGCCGGCGGGCAAGGTGACGGCGCTGATCGGCCCCTCCGGTTCCGGCAAGAGCACGATCGCCGACATGCTGCTTGGCCTGCTCGAACCCACCGAGGGACATATCCTGACCGATGGCGTCGAGATCACGGCGCAAAATCGCAGGGCCTGGCGCGACAAGGTCGCCTATGTGCCGCAGGACGTGTTCCTGCTGCACGACACGATCGCCGCCAATCTGCGCCTTGCCGCGCCTGAGGCCAGCGACGACGAGCTATGGGCGGCCTTGCGCAACGCCCACGCCGCCGATTTCGTCGAGCGGCTGGCATTGCGGCTCGATACGGTGGTGGGCGACCGCGGTGTGCGGCTTTCCGGCGGCGAGCGGCAGCGCATCGCCTTGGCGCGGGCGCTGCTGCGCAAGCCGTCGCTGCTCATCCTCGACGAGGCGACGAGCGCGCTCGACTGGCAGAATCAGTCGCTGATCGCCCAATCGATCGAGGCGCTGCGCGGCCGAATGACGATTTTGACCATCGCGCACCGGCCATCGATGATCGCCTTCGCCGATTGGGTCGTGGCGATCGAGAACGGACGCATCGTCGAGGTCGGACAATATCGGCGGCTGAAAGCGAAGGCCAGCAGCCGCCTGGCCAGGATGCTTTCCGGCGAGCAGGCCGAGCGCGAAACCGCGCCATCGGTCGAAGCCGGGTCGATACCGGCGCCGGCCGAACGATCAGTGGAGGCTGCGTCTGGCGCTTAGCTTTTCGCCTTCGGCGACCTCGTTCAGGATTGCGCCGCGGTCGGCTTCGCGGGCCTTGTCGGCCGATGTCGGCGTGGTTCTGCCGATCATGGCAAAGACCAGAAGGAAATAGCCGGCCTGGATAATGACGGCGCAGACGACGGCGCGAAGCAGGATGGTGCCCGCCGAGGCGCCATCGAAATAGGACCAGCCGATGACGATCGCCAGCGCGAACATCATGCCTATGATGAATTTCGGCAGAGACATGTTCGCCGGCCCCTCAACCGAGACGAGCATGCAGAAGCTGCGACTTACCCACCCGCGTAACTCCCCGTTGCGCCAAAGAGCTTTATATGGCTGCCCCTATCCGGCCGGTTGCTTCCGGCCTTCCTTACCCATGCAGACTATGACAGGAACATTTTGCGACTCTATTAAGGCGCGCCTGCCGGAGCAAGGCCGCGCAGGTATGGTTTCCAACGATTTTACGAGATCGACTCTGCCATGCTGCGTCGCACACTCTGGCTCCGGCAGCTATTCAATTAGCCGCCTACCGCTCCAGTAAAACCTGTCACTTTGATTAGTATTTTAGCTGAATAACTTACCATGGCGAGTGCTTCCAGCCGTGTGCAACCGCGTTTCTTCTGCAGCAAAGAACGCACTGTCCAAAAATGGCCCAAAAGGTGGACTACATTTTCCTGGTTTTCTCTCATCTTGTCATAAACGTGCCACAAAGGTGAAAATTTGGGCAGGGCAGGTTTATTATTTAGTCAATTCATGACGTGAACATTTCAATGCGATGGGAAATTGTGTGTTGCGCTGCAGCATTTTTTTGATATCTTGCCGTAAACCATCCGTTCAACGTATGGAGCTTCTGCATGAGGGACGTCGCCAAGTCGGCTAATGCGGGTTTTGCGCAGGTCGGCGTTGATTTTCCACCCCCCATCGGCGGTCTGCTCAAACGCAGTTTCGATATCGTCGGTTCCCTGTCCGGGCTGGTTCTGCTCAGCCCGCTTTTCCTAATGGTCGCCCTGCTGGTCAAGCTTTCGGACAATGGTCCGATCTTCTATGGCCACAAGCGCATCGGCCGCGGCGGCAGGATTTTCTCCTGCCTCAAATTCCGCACCATGGTGACGGACGGCGAGCGCGTGCTCGCCGCCTATCTGGCCGCCAATCCGGAAGCCAACGCCGAATGGATCGCGACGCGCAAGCTGAAGAACGATCCACGCGTCACCCGCGTCGGCCAGGTGCTTCGCAAGCTCAGCCTCGACGAGCTGCCGCAGATCCTCAACATCCTGCAGGGCGATATGAGCCTTGTCGGCCCGCGCCCGGTCGTGCGCGACGAGCTGGAGATCTATGGCAGCGCCGCGGTCTATTACCTGAAGTCGCGTCCCGGCCTCACCGGGCTGTGGCAGGTAAGCGGGCGCAACGACGTGTCCTACGACACGCGCGTCGCCTTCGACCGCCACTATGTCGAGAACTGGTCGATGTTCCAGGACATTCGCATCATCTTCAAGACCGTTCCTGCCGTGTGGATGTCGCGCGGCAGCTACTGACCAACTAGGCCTGCCCCCGCCGAACTCGGGGCAGGCATCCGGCAGTGATCTCATCGGGCGGATGGGGCCAAAGCGGATCGGAAACGTTCATTTGACAAAAGCCCTCTTAGGACTGTCTTTCGCCTGCAGTCTCATATCCCGGACACCAGCCCGCTTCGCGGGCGTTTTGCTTGCGGCGTCGCTGACCATGCCGCAACTGGCGGCCGCCGACGATTATCAGCTTGGCCCACAGGACAAGCTTAACATCCGCGTCGCCGAATGGCAGACGGTCGACGGCACGTTCCGCGACTGGTCGGCCATCAATGGCGAGTATTCGGTCGGCCCGGGCGGGACGCTCTCGGTGCCGTTCGTCGGCAACTTGCAAGCCGCCGGCAAGACGACGGCCGATGTCGCCTCGGCGATCGGGCTTGCCCTGCAGCGTAAGCTGGCGCTACCCGACAAACCGGAAGCTTCGGTCGAGATGGCGCAGTTCCGGCCGTTCTACATTTCGGGCGAAGTCCAGACCCCCGGCCAGTTTCCCTTCGTGCCCGATCTGACGGTGCTCAAGGCAATCAGCATCGCCGGCGGCATAAGGCGCAACGCCGATTACGGCCCCCAGCTCGGCAAGGACCTGGTCACCGCCAAGGGCAGCTTCGACATCTATGACGACCAGCGCATCCGCCTGCTCGTCAAACGCGCCAGGATCGATGCCGACCTCGCCGGGAAGACGACCTTCGAGGTGCCAAAGGAAATCGAGGGCGATCCGAAACTGGCGACCATCGTTGCCGACGAAACGGCGATCTTGGTCTCCGACCAGAAATCGCTGAAGCTGAAGCTCGATGCGCTCGACGATTTGAAGGGTGTTCTGCAGTCGGAAATCGAATCGCTGCAGAAGAAGATCACCAACCAGCAGAAGCAGGTCGACCTGGCCGAGAAGCAGGCCGAGAGCATCGGTCCGCTGGCGCAGAAAGGCCTGGTTGCCAATGCGCGCCTGCTGTCGTCGCAGCAGTCGGTCACCGACCTGCAAGGCAAGATCCTCGACTATGAGACGGCCATCCTCACCGCCAAGCAGTCGATCAGCAAGGCAGATCAGGACGCCATCGATGCCAAGAACTCGCTGAATTCCACCCTCACCGCCAACCGCCAGCAGGCCGAGGCGGACCTCAACGAGGCGACGTTGAAGGCGGGCATGCAGAAAGGCCTGATCGCGCAGGCGTCGGACCCGGCGACGGCGGCCAGCATGACCGGCGACCAGGAGCCGACCCTGCTCTATTCGCTGGTGCGGGTCGCAGACGGCAAGACCAGCGAGGTCGAAGCCAAGGAAGACACGCCCGTGCTGCCGGGCGACGTGATCAAGGTGAAGCTGGCGCCGACGGCCAGCCAGTAGCGCCGCCGGTCCGAGGCTTGCGCGGAGCGAGCCGGGAACGCAGGCGGGAGGGACAAGCCAGGCTCGTTCGCGTCGAGCCGGATATGATTTCAGGTCGATGACCCGAAATCATCCGGCTCTAAACCAAAGAGATAGAGCATGATGTCATCCGAAAACCCGCTTCACACTTTTCGGCATCATGCTCTAGGCGCGGGCGGGCGATCTGTTTTGGACCGCTTGAAGGCATAACATGCAGGCCGCAGCCCCGCGTCACGTATATCTGAACCTCGACGCCATCCGCGGCGTGGCGGCGATCAGCGTCATGCTGTACCACTTCTCGCCGTTCCTGGCCGACGCCAAGGTGCTGCCGTCGAGCTATCTTGCGGTCGATCTTTTCTTCCTGCTCAGCGGCTTCGTCATCGCGCATGCCTATGACCGCAAGATCGAGAATGGCATGGGCTTCGGCACTTTCGTGGCCATCCGCCTGATCCGGCTCTATCCGCTCTATCTCGCCGGCACGCTGCTCGGCTTCTTCTATCTGCTGGTCAAGAACGGGCTGATGCCGGCCGAATACATGCCGCTGTCCGAGATCGGCATGCAGCTGACCACCGGCATGTTCTTCATCCCGCTGGTCAGCGATGCCTATCACACGATCTTTCCGCTCAATCCGGCTTCGTGGTCGCTGTTCTTCGAGCTCATCGTCAACATCGCCTATGTCGCGGTCTTCGTCATCTTGTCGCGGCGCGTCCTGACGGGGATCGTCGCCGTCAGCCTCGTGCTGCTGATCGTCGCCTCGATCTTAGCCGGCACGCTGGACTTCGGCATGACCGGCAGCACCATCCTCAGCGGGCTGCCGCGCGTCACCTTCTCGTTCTTCCTCGGCGTGCTGCTCTGCCGATCGATGGCGCGCTGGCAAGATGGCCTCGGCTTTCTGCGGCGCGGCTTATGGGTCGAGGGCGCGATCCTGCTCACGCTTGGCGTCTTCGCCATCGCGCCGGCCGGCGGCGCGCGCGTTGCCTACGACCTTGCCGCGATCGTCATCGTCTTCCCGGTCATGGTGATGACCGGCGCGGTGGCGCCGACCGCGCCGCTTCTGTCCGGCTTCTATGGCTGGCTCGGGCGGATTTCCTACCCGATCTACATTATTCACACGCCGATGCTGATGATCATCGCCGGAGCCGGCAAGGCCTTCTCGATCGATCCGTTCGCGCATCATCCCTGGTTCGGCATCGTGATGGCGGCCCTGGTCGTCGTCATCGCCGACATCGCCACGCGCATCTATGACGAGCCGGTACGTCGCTTCCTGCAACGGCAAATGCAGCGCGCCCGGGCCGTGGCTTAGAGAAGGGCTAAACGGACAAAATCCGGTATGAAGATTCCGAAATCCATCCTGATCGATCCCAATCGCAACGAAACCTACGGCACCTTCGCCGTCGCGGTTTCGATGCTCGCCTTCGCCTATTCGCCGAATTTCGGGCAGATCCTTATCCTTGCCTACTACGCCGTCTGGCTGCCGCTGCTGTTCGTCGACTATCGGCGCTTCACCTGGAGACTTTCCAGCGCCTGGCTGCCCATACTGCTTGCGGCCTATGTCTGCTTCTCGGTGTTCTGGTCCCAGGCGGCGGGCATCAGCGCGCGCGCCGCGGTGCAATATTCCTCGCATATCGTCTGCGCCTATGTGGCCGCGCGCACCATCAACATGCGCACGCTGGTAGTGGGCTCGCTGATCGGCATCTTCTTCGTTCTGCTCTATTCCCTGAAAGTCGGCGCTTACGCGCTCGACACGATCGACGGCACGGTCAATTTCGTCGGCGCCTTCGGCTCCAAGAACCAGATCGGCTTCTTCTCGTCGCTCGGCATCTTCTTCTGCCTTGCCTTCCTGGTCTTCTACCGGCGCAACTGGCTGGGCTTCGTCTGGACCGCGCCGATCATGCTTTTATCGGTCTATATGCTGGCCATCGCCCATTCGGCGACGTCGGTGGCCTCGCTGCCGGCGGTGATCGGCATCGTTATGCTGCTCACCATGACCAAGGTCTTGTCGCTGCGCTATCGCCGGGTGCTGTTCATCGTCGGCGCCGGCGCGCTGGTGACGGGCGTGGTCGCAGCGCTCAACCTCGGCCTGCTGGACGTCGTGCTCGGCCTCTTCGGCAAGGATTCGACGCTCACCGGCCGCACCTATCTGTGGGAGCAGGGCTGGGAGGCGGCGCAGCAGCATCCGCTGCTCGGCTATGGCTATGCCGCCTATTGGGTGCAGGGCTTTGCCGATCCGGAGCGGCTGTGGGCGGAGTTCTACATCTCGACGCGCTCCGGCTTCCATTTCCACAACACCTATGTCGAGACGCTGGTCGAGATCGGCTTCATCGGCGTCACCTTGCTGGCGCTGGTGATCCTGCGCTCTTTCTACGGCCATGTGTCGAAAGTGGTGTTCGGCGACTGGAACGCCGATTCGGTGGTGCTTGCCGGCGCGATCGGGCTGATGCTGATCCGCTCCTTCTTCGAGGTCGAGATGCTCGGCCCCTACTTCATGGCATCCTTCATCGTCTATTACGGCCTGTTCACGCTGACCCCATTGCCGGCTTTCCGGCGCCGCAGGGTTGCCATGCCCGCCGAGGATGACAGACCTGCCAACGGCCGCGTCCCGGCGCCGGTCTGATCAGTGTGAAGCAACCGCGGAGCGCGCGACGGCGGCCTGGATCAACCGGTCGGCAAGGATCGCCAGGAAGGCGATCGACAGGCCGGCGATGAGGCCCATGCCGGCATCGGCCTTGCCGAGCGCGACATAGACCGCCTGGCCGAGATCGCGCGTGCCAACAAGGGCGGCGATGGCCAGCATGGAGAGCGCCGCCATGATGGTCTGGTTGAGGCCGAGCATGACGACCGGCAAAGCGAGCGGCAGCTTGGCCTGCAGCAAGGTCTGCATCGGCGTCGCGCCCATCTGCTCGACCGCCTCGACGACGTCGGCGCGCACATGCCTCAGTCCGTGCTCGACATAGCGGATCGGCGGCACGATGGCATAGAGCATGATGGCGATCAGCGCCGTGAACTCGCCGACCTTGAAGAACATCAGCGCCGGGATGAGGAAGACGAATTGCGGCATGGTCTGCAGCGCGTCGCAGATCGGCTTCAGGATGCGCGAGACGCGGTCGCTATGCGCCGCCCATGTGCCAAGCGCGCCGCCGACCAGAAGGCAAAGCAGGACCGCCAGCGTGCAGAGATAGAGCGACTGCACCAGCTGTGGCCACAGCCCGTTGACCAGGATCAGCCCGAAGCCCGCTACCGCGAAGAGGCCGAGCCGCGGCCCGCCCACCTGGGCGGCAAGCAGGGCGACGGCAAGGATGAAGACGAGCCAGGGCAGATCGAGGAAGCCGGTGTAGAGAACGAGGCCGGCGGCGACCACGGCGACCGCCGCCCGCCAGCCGGAACGGCGCACAACCAGAACGGCCAAGGCCAGCACCAGGACGACATAGGCGGCCAGTGCCGACGGCGGCAAGACGAAGCCCCACATTGCCGGCGTTGCCGAGCCCGAAATGCCGACGCGCATCGGCAGAAGCAGGCAATAGAGCACGGAATTGCGCAGGCCGTTGAAGAACCAGGCATAGTCGCGCACCAGCCCCAGCAGCCACTGGTTGACGGCGCCCATCTGCATGCGCAGCCCGGTTTCCGGCAGAAGCGTCGCATCGGGGGCTGCGAGCCGGATGACGACGGCGAGAGCCAGCGCGACCGCCAGCGTCATGGCCAGGCGGCGCGACGTCATCCAGCGCATGGCGCGCGTCGGCCCGGTTTCCGGCGCCTTGGCGAAGCCGATGGTGAGGCGGTCGATGAGGATGGCAAGCAGCGCGATCACCAGGCCGGAGAGGATGCTCTGGCCGAACTCGGCCTTGCGCATCGAGGACAGGACTTCCCAGCCGATGTCCTCGAAACCGCCGATGATGGCGGCGACGATCACCATCGACAGCGCCGCCATCGTCGTCTGGTTGAAACCGACGAGAAGCTGCGGCAGCGCCGTCGGCACCTCGACCTGCCAGAATTGCTGGCGGCGCGTGCAGCCGCTCATCAGGCCGGCCTCGCTGATCGCCGCCGGCACGCGGTCCAATCCGAGCATGGTGTTGCGCACCATCGGCGGCGTCGCGTAGATCGCCGAGGCGATCAGCCCGACCACCGGCCCGAAGCCGAACAGAAGCAGGAGCGGGATGAGATAGGCGAAGGCCGGTACCGTCTGCATCAGGTCGAGCGCGCCGAGCAGCACCGGACGCCAGCGCGGGCGAGCGTGGCCGAGAACGCCAAGCAGGAAGCCGAGCACGGTCGAGATCGGCACCGCCAGCAGCACCAGCGCCAGCGTGTTCATGCTCTGCGGCCAATAGCCGGCAAGCAGGATATAGGCGAGCGTGGCGAGCGCGAAGATCGCCAGCCGCTCGCCGCTCGACTTCAGCGCAAGAGCGACCACGGCCAGCATCACCGCCGGCCAGGGCAGCCAGGCGAGCGCCAGCCGCGCGCCGCGCATCGGCGCATCGAGCAAAGCGGAGAGCGCCCGGAATCCGGGCTGGATGACGGCGACCACCGCGTCGGTCACCGCGTTGATGTAAGTGGCCAGCGGCAGCGTCCATTCCTTGGGGAAATTGACCAGCCAGGGAAGCTCGGCTTTCAGGAGCAGGCAAAGCACCGCCAGCACGGCCAGCACGCACCAGGGAAAAAGGGCCGGCGCGATGGCGAACCTTTGCGGGGATGGTGCGAGCGCGACCGGCGCGGTCATTCGCGGGTGCGCCTCGCCTGCTCGCGCTCCAGCACGGCAAGCACCGCGCTGGCGCTGAGCAATGCCGGCGGACTGTCGCCGGCACCGGGAACGGTGAAAGCGCCGACGCCGGAGGCGAGCTGCGGGATAAGCGCCTCGAGGCTGGTGTCCGCGGCGACGCTTTGTTCGGGCAGCGCCGCGCCATTGGCCGGCGTGGCGATGTCGCCGGCCGTGATGACGCGCAGCAGCGGCATATCATCGGTGAACTGCGCGACATACTCGTCGGCCGGATTGAGGACGATGTCGGCGGGGCGGCCGATCTGGACGATCTTGCCGGCCCGCATGATCGCCAGCCGATCGGCCAGGCGGAAGGCCTCGGCGATGTCGTGGGTGATGAAGATGATGGTCTTCTTCAGCATGCGCTGCAGGCGCAGGAACTCATCCTGCATCTGCTTGCGGATCAGCGGATCGAGGGCCGAGAACGGCTCGTCGAGGAACCACAGCTCCGGCCCCACAGCGAGCGAACGGGCAATGCCGACGCGCTGCTGCTGGCCGCCGGAGAGCTGGTGCGGGAAGGACGCTTCACGGCCTTCGAGCCCGACCAGCGCGATCATCTCGCGGGCGCGGGCCTCGCGCTCCTTCGCCGGTTTGCCCTGGATCTTCAGCGGGAAGGCGACGTTGCCCAACACGTTCAGATGCGGCAGCAGGCCGAAATTCTGGAACACCATGCCCATGGCGTGGCGGCGCAGTTCGATGAGCTCCTTGCCGCTGGCGGCGAGCAGGTTCCTGCCGTCGAGCAGGATCTCGCCGGCGCTCGGCTCGACCAGACGCGACAGGCAGCGCACCAGGGTCGACTTGCCGGAGCCGGACAGACCCATGATGACGAAGATCTCGCCGGTCGCCACCTCGAAGCTGGCATCGACCACGGCCGGCAGATGCGCCTCCGCGCGCAGCCGCTCGGCCAGCGCGTCGGGATCGATCACATAGCCGCGCGAGTCGAAGTAATAGCCCGGGCGCCGGCCATAGACTTTCCAGACATTTCGACAGGCAAGCTTTATCGGGCGCGCGGCAGTGTCCATTCCCATCAACCCATGCCGATTGTTCGCCCGGCTCCGCGCATTGCGAAAGCCGGGTCGTTGTTGCCCTCAGCCCTTGTCAGGCATATCGGCGAATTATCCCTTGGCGCCATCCAGCCAAGGTTTCCACACCGCCTCGTTCTTGTCGATCCATTCCTTGACGACGGCGTCGAGGTCCTTGCCCTGCTTGTCAACCGCCAGCATCAGCTTCTGCTGCTCGGTCGCGTCCATCTTGAAGGCCTTCAGGAAGGTGTAGGCCGCCGGCCATTTGGCGCCGAAGCCGGACCAGACGATCTTGTCAACATCGGGCGGCGTGATGCAGTGCTCGTTGGTCTGCTCCTTGCAGGGCGGCATCGTCACCCAGCCGACATCGTTCTCGGCCAGCGCGTAATGCGGACCCCAGAACATCATGATCAGCGGCGTCTTGGCCGCTTCTGCTGCTTCGAGCTCCGCGACCAGCGCGCCTTCCGACCCCGACGGCACAGCGGTGTAGGGCATGCTGTTGTCGGCAAGGATGGTCGCCGCTCGCGAGCCCCAGTCGGACGGGTAGTCGAGGAAGCGGCCATTGGGCGCCGTCTCGGGCGTCGACAGCGCCTGCACGCATTCGGGCTTGCTCAGCGCAGTCCAGTCCGGCAGGCCGGGACAAACCTTTTCCATGAATTTCGGGTAGATCCAGCCTTCCTGGGTCTTCAGGTCGAGCTTGCCGATGTCCTCGATCTGCTTGGCAGCCAGCACCTTCGGATAGATGTCGCCGACATTGTTCAACCAGATCTCCACCGAGGCGCTGAGCGAGCCGTCGGCGAGCCCTGAGAATTGCGGGAAGTTGCCGGCGGTGACGTATTCGACCTTGTAGCCGAGCTTCTCGAGAATCTGGCCGGCGATGTGGGTGGAGACGTGCGCGCCGGTCCATTCCAGCATCGCCAGCTTGATCGGCTCGTCCTTGGCGCCGAGATCGGCGCTTTGCCCGGCCGTCGTTGCGGCAAGCATCAGCGCCAGGCCAATTCCGGCCCCTTGCAAGGCATTTCCTATCTTCATGTCAGTTCCCCTGTTGGTTGATGGTCCTTCTGTTTATGCCGGCCCCTCCCACGAGACCGGGATCCATCACCCCGACCGACGCTACCACAAGGCGCCGCCGGTGATCTGGATATTTTCCATGGTGATCCCCTTGGCGAGATCCGAGCAGAGGAACACCGCGAGCGCGGCGATCTCCTCCGGCTGCATCATGCGCCCCTGGGGATTGCCTTTCCTGAACTCGTCCATCAGTTCCTCGGCGCTGCGGCCCTTGCCTTCGCGCTCGACGACCTGCGCCACATTGCGGCGCATCAGTTCGGTCTCGACCCAGGTCGGGCTGATCATGACGCAGGTGACGCCATGCGCAGCACCTTCGAGCGCCACGCAGCGCGTCAGGCCGAGCAGCCCGGCCTTGGAAGCGCAGTAGGCCGGATTGTCCTTCCAGCCGACGGAAGCGGCCGTCGAGCCGATGTTGACGATGCGGCCCCAGCCGCGCTCGATCATGCCCGGCAGCACCGCGCGCGTGGTGCGGAAGGCGCCAGTGAGATTGGTGTCGACGATCTTGTCCCAGAGTTCGTCGGAATGACCGCAGACCGGCTGCTCGGCCGTGGTGCCGGCGGCGTTGACCAGGATGTCTGCCTGGCCGACGGCCGCCTGGGCTTGCGCGAAGAAGAGGTTGGTGAGCGCGCTGTCGCGCACGTCGAGATGGGCGGCATGCACCTTGGTGCCATGTGCGGCCAGCGCCGAGCGCACGCGCTCGATCTCGTCCGCGCCGGGATAATAGGCGGCGTCGACCCTGCCCGCCTGCGGCGAGGCCACATAGGAGCCGACGGCAACGTTGGCGCCGGCCTTGGCGAGCGCCGTGGCGATGGCGAAACCCATGCCGGAAAAGCCACCGGTGACGATGGCGCTGCGGCTGGTGAGGTTGGTCATCGCGAACGCACTCCGTGTTCACACTGCAAGATAGCCTCCATCGACGACCATTTCGGAGCCGGTGACGAATTTCGATTCATCCGAGGCGAGGTAGAGAACCATGTAGGCGATGTCGTTCGGCTCGCCGAGGAAGCCTATCGGGTGGCGGGAAAGCGCCTTGGCTTTCTCCTGCTCGAGCTTGCCCAGATCACGCAGGTAGTTCTCGGTCTGCGGCGTCCAGATATAGCCCGGATGGATGGAGTTGCAGCGGATGCCGTAGCGCTGCTCGGCGCAATGCACGGCGACCGCCTTGGTCAAGGTGCGCACGCCACCCTTGGAGGCACAGTAGGCGGCAAGCTCTGCCTCGCCGATGATGCCGTCGATGGAGGAAAGGTTGATGATCGATCCGCCGCCGGATTTCTTCATCAGCTTGATGCCTTCCTGGCAGCCGAGGAAGACGCCGTCGAGATTGATCGCCATGGTGCGCCGCCATTCGGCGAGCGTCGTGTCCTCGACGTTTTTGGCGATAGCGATACCGGCATTGTTGACCAGCACGTCGAGCCGCCCGAAGCGCTGCTCGACCGCCTCCATGACGGCCGGCCAGTCCTCGGGCTTCGAGACGTCGTGGCGAAGCGCCAATGTCTCGCCGCCCGCCTTGACGATCTCCGCCGCCGTATTGCCGGCGAGGCCTTCTTCGATGTCGCTGACGACAAGCCTGGCGCCTTCCGCCGCCAGCAGAAGCGATGACGCCCGCCCGAGGCCGAGACCGGCCCCGGTCACGAGCGCTACCTTGCCTGCGACGCGGCCCATTCTCGGCGTCAACCTCCCTTGTTAGCCGGCTCCAGCGGTTTACCCAGCCAGTCGCGGTAAAATCCTTCGAGGTCCGGCTCGAAATCATGCACGATCGGGTAGCCCGGCGCGGCCGCCTCGACTTCGTGTAGCGTGCCGCATTCCGGGCAGATGAACTCGCGGATTTCCATCCAGTCCGGATCCGGCAGGTCGCTGTTGGGGTAGATCTCGCGCAGCGTTTCCTCGCTGTCGCGCACGATGATTGAAGCGTTCAGCTTCCAGTTCTTGCGGTAGTCGCCGAAGGAATGACCGCATTCGCATTTCGTCACCCGTTCCTCGCCGCTCTGGCAGATGAAGAGATGGTCGCCCACGGGGAGCAGGATCGGGTCCTTCCAGCCGACTCGGTCCTGCAGCACCGCGACATATTTGAAGAAACGATCGTCGTCCTTGTAGGCGCTCATGATGCGGCGCGTCTGCGGCCAGGGCAGCGTGCCGGCAACCAGGTCGGCGATGACTTCCTTGCTGTATGAGGTCATGGTCCTTACTCCACGCCGAAGGTCGACTTGGCATCGACATCCCAGAAACTCGAAAAGTCCTTGGTGAAGCGCGACGAAAGCTTGATCGCGCTGGCATACATCTTCTTCACCTCGGGCGCGAAGTCGGCGGCTTTCACCCGTTCGCGCTCCTTGGCGACCCACTCCGAAACCGGCTTCGCGCGGGCCAGGCGCTTTGCCCGCATGTCGGCGCGATGGCGCTTGGTGGCGTCCAGATTGGCGACCGGAAAACCTTCCTCGTCCTCGTCGAGCACGATGCCGAAGATGCCTTCTGCCGCTTGCCTCGTGAGGAAGCCGTTCTCGACATCCCAGGCGGTCTTGACCGGGTCCCGCTCCAGCACGTCGCCGTAGCCGCCGCCGCCATTGTAGGAGTGGGTGAAGACGTCGCCTGTCTTGTGCGGCGCGGTGATATAGGGCCCTTCCATCGTCACATGCTGGCCTTCCAGCCGCACCTCCAGCTCCGAGCGGTATGGGTTGGTGCCGGTGTGATGCGCCAGCGGCGCGCCCTTTTCGGCAAGCTCGAAGATGTTCGAGTCGCGCACCGCGCGGTGCTTCTGGCAGGTCGGCGCCGGATAGCCGCCGCAGAGACCGCCATTGTCGAAGACGCGGGAGGAGTGCTCCGACGTCACCAACCTGAGATGATCGGTCTTCGAGACCAGCCAAGTCGACAGGAAGGAACAGCCGCCGCGATATTTGCCGGCGCCGCCCGAGTTGGGAACGATGGAACGGCCTATATAGAGCATCGGCATGTTCTGTTCCCAGATCTCGATATTGCCCATGTCGGATTCCGGGTTCCAGCCGACATAGGCGGTGTCGAGGCCGTCCTTGATCGCCAGCGCGCCCGAGCCGGCGGCGGCGCATTCGAAATGCGCCATGCCGAACGGCGTGCCGTACTGGCTGGTGCCTCCCATCTCGATCATCGGGCTGTTGACCTGGCCGACGAACGCTTCCTCGACGAAGCCACGCGCGATGAAGGAGCGCGACAAGAGCCGCTGGAAGACGCCGTAAGCCGGCAGGAGAAGCGCCCAGGATGTGGCGGTCGCCACCATCTCGTTGTCGGGATTGGTCCAGGTGCCGTGCGGCAGCTTCAATTCGGTCGCCATCCAGGCGCCGTCATTGACCAGGCCCTCGAAGTTCATGTGCTGGGTCAGCGTCACGAACATGCCGCCATCCATGCCGGCCGGCGTGCAGTTCATCGAATGGTAGCCCCAGGGCTGCGTGCCCTCGAAATCCATGATGATCTTGCCGTCGGACCTAATCTCCATCTCGATCGGCATGTTGTAGAGCCAGTCGGGATCGCCGAGCGGCTGGTAGCCTGGCTTGCCGGCGGTGACATGGCCATAGAAGGTGTGGCCACGATAGATGCCGGGCACGGTGAGCTGGCGGGTACGGGCAAGCTGGGCGCGGCGCCCTTCCTCGATGAACTCCTTCGACACCTGCATCCAGTAGTCGAGGCCGATCTCGTCGATGAGCGCCTTGACGCTTTCGCGCATGTCGATACAGGAGGCGACCTTGGCCTTCTCGTCGAGCACCCAGTAGATCGGCATCCTGAGATTGCGCTCGCAGCGGATGACGTAGTCGCGCCTGAGCTCATCGTTCTCGCCGACCTTCTCGGCGCAGACGAACAGGCCTTCGGTGAAGCGTTCCTGTGCAAGTGCGACGTCGCCGCCGGGTGTGATGCCGCCGGCCTCAAGCTCGTGACAGACGGCGCCGGCCCAACCGACCAGCTTGCCCGAATGGAAGATCGGTACGACGTCCATCACGTCGGGCACCTGCACGGTGCCTATGAAGGCGTCGTTATTGGCGAAGATGTCGCCGTCGCGGATTCGCGGGTTTTCCTCGTAGCCGTTGCGGATCATCCATTTGATGAAGCGGCTCATCGTGTGCACATGCACCATGATACCGTTGGAGAGCGCGATGGCGTCGCCTTCCGGCGTGTAGATGGCGACGACCATCTCGCCGACCTCGCGCACGCCGGGCGAGGCGGAGATGCGGCGCGCCATCTCGCGGGCCGAGACGCAATAGGCGCGCAGCTTGGTGTGCAGCGTCTCGAATTTCAGCGGGTCCTGGTTGCGCAAATGGAGTTCCGTGATGCCGTCATAGCAGCCGGTCTCTTCCATCAGCCGTTCGGATTCGATCAGCCGCTCGCGGATGCGCAGCGCAGAGGCGGGTTTGTCCAGCATGGCGTTCGCCCTTCTCAAGCGTGGGTGTAGTGCAGCAGCGTCCATTCATCGACATGGACGCGGTCCTGCGGATGGACGACGAGGGTCGTCGCCGGGTGTTCGATGATGGCCGGGCCGATGACCTCATGGCCGGGCTGGAGCAGGTCCATCTCGTAGAGATTAGCCTTGTGCCAGCGGCCACCGATATAGGCTTCGCGCACGCCCTTGTGGGCGGATGCCGGATCGGACTTGCCCAGCGGACGCTTGACCAGCGTCGGCTTGACCTTGTCGGCGGTGGCGATCAGCCCGAGCTCGGTGATCGAGAAGCCGGCCTCGCCATAGCGCGAGACGCGGTGGTTGACCTTGGCATAGACCGCCTCGAACTCGGCGATGACCTTGCGCATGTCGTCAGCCGATTTGATCGCCGACAGCGGCGCGATCACCTCGACGTCCTCGAGCTGGCCGGTGTAGCGCATCATCAGGAACGGCACGGTCTTGATCTTGTCGCGGCCATGGCCGTCGGCGATCATTTCGTCGACCGCTGCCCTGGTGAGATCGTCCCAGACAGCTGTGACCTTCGCGCCGAAAGCCTGCAGCTCGTCATCGCTGGCGCGCGCGCCGATGTCGATCTGCGTCGACACCGAGTGGCGGCGCATGAAATCGGCGGTGGTGCAGCCGAAGGCCGAGAAGGCGGCGGCGAACTGGAAGGTGATGATGTCCTTGAAGCCGATGCCCCTGGAGCAGCCGGCCAGATGCAGCGGCCCGGAGCCGCCATAGGAGAGCAGCGTGAATTCCGAGGGGTGGATTCCCTGACCGGAGATGACGCGGCGCAGCGCATTGTTGGCGTCGGCCTCGAGCATCTCGATCATGCCTTCGGCCGCTTCCTCGACGCCGACGCCGAGCAGGCGCGAGCATTTCTCCTCGAAGGCCTTCCGAGCTTTCTCGACCTGCAGCACGACCTTGCCGCCGAGGAAGTAATGCGGGTTCAGCCGGCCGAGGATGGCGTCGCAGTCGGCGATGGTGGGCTCAGTGCCGCCCTTGGCGAAGCAGATCGGGCCAGGATCGGAGCCGGCGCTTTCCGGTCCGAGCGAGACCTTTCTGGTCAGCGGGTCGACCTTGAGGATCATGCCGGCGCCGGCGCCGATTGTGTCGAGATGCAGCGTCGGCACGTTGAGCTTGAAACGGTCCATCAGCGGCTCGTTCTCGATCCGCGTCTGGCCGCGCGTGATGACGCCCATGTCGAAGGAGGTGCCACCCATATCCGAGCAGATCAGCGAGTCGTTGCCGATCAGCTTGCCGACATAGGCAGCACCCAGGATGCCGCCGATCGGCCCGGAGATCATCGTCTCGTGCAGGCGCGGGTGGTTGATCGAGGTCAGGCCGCCGAAGGAAAGCAGCGTCTGCACGCCATATTTGAAGCCGTATTTCTTCGAGACGTCCTCGATGCCCTTGAGCTGCTTGCGGCCGCGCGAGGTGGCGTAGGCTTCGATCAGCACCGAATTCAGCCGCGACTGCTCGCGGATGACCGGACGCACCTCATGGCTGGTGTAGACCAGGATGTCGGCGCCGGCAGCAGCGATCTCCTCGCGGCAGATCTCGGCGATGCGTTTCTCATGCGCCGGATTGACATGCGAGAAGACGGTCATGATGCAGATCGCCTCGACCTTGTCGGCGATGAGCTTCTTCGCTGCCGCATGCGCCTCGTGCTCGTAGAGCGGCAAGATGACGTCGCCGAACTGGTCGATGCGTTCGGTGACGCCATAGGTGCGGCGGCGCGGCACCAGCGGATCGGGATGATGGTGGGTCACCGCATGCAGGCGGTCGGCATAGGAATAGTCGGCCCAGGCCTGCAGACCGCGGCCCATCAGGATCATGTCCTCGAGGCCCTTGGTGGTGATCAGCCCTAGCTTGCGGCCGGTGCGCGACAACAGCGTGTTGAGCATGCCGGTGCCGGAATAGAGCACCACATTGACGCCCGAGAACAGGTCCTGCAGCGAGATGCCCCAGGCATCGGCCGCGTCCTCCGCTGAAGCGAGGAAGCCTTCGGCCTCGTTCTTCGGCGTGGTCGCCGATTTGCCGATCTTGAAGTGGCCGTCCTGATCGACAAGGATCGTGTCGGTCATGGTGCCGCCGGCGTCGATGCCGATGACGATTGGGTTGGTAGTGATCTGGTTCACGGGTCGCCTTCCCTTATCGAGAATGACCACAGGCTAGATTCCCGAAGCCGGATCGCGCCATATGCCTAAAGACACAATGACCGCGCGGCGCGGTTCGCCGAGAAAAGGGCATGCGCATGGGCAATATCTGGGCGCCGCTGGCCAAGGCGATCGCCGCCACCGGCACCGACCGGCATGTCGACTGCCTGATCGACCTGATCGGCGCCGACATCGCGCATGACCTGGTGACGGTGACGCGCTATTCGGCGACCAGGACGCCGGAATTCGTCAAGCACCGGCGCTTCTCCGACGAGATGGTGCGGCGCTACCTCGACAACTATTACGTCTTCGATCCCTTCTACGCATCCTGGCGACGCGAACGGCGCCTCGGCATCATGCCGCTCAAAGGGCTTGCCGACGAGGAAGCCAAGCGCGGCCAATACATAGCCGGCTTCCTGGCGCAATCGGAGATTTGCGACGAGGTCGGCATCATGCTGGCCGACGGCGGCGACTGGTGCCTCGGCATCTTCCTCGACCGCTCGACGGTGTCGTTCAAGGACAGCGAGATCGCGCTGCTGACCGAGCGGCTGCCGGTGTTCGAAGCGCTGCATGCGCTCGACATCAAGGCGCGCGGCTCAGACTTTTCCCGCACTTCGGCGCCGAGCGGTCCCGGCGCCTCGCCGCAGCAGAAGCCGAGCATTCCGGAAGGCCTCTGGCCCGAGCTTTCAGCGCGCGAGCGCGAATTGGTGCAGCTTATCCTCGCGGGGCATCCGACCGCCAACATTGCCGAGCGGCTCGGCATCACCGTCGGCACGGCGAAGAACCACCGCCGCCGCATTTACGAGAAGCTCGACATCACCACCGAGCGCGAACTCTTCCTGCAATTCTTCCATCACCGGATGGAGGTGTAGCCAGCAGCGGTGCTTCGACGATGCGATCAGGGCGCGTATTCTGCCTGCATAGATCGCAGTAACGTGATGAACAACCGGCGCAGTTCTCCATCCAGTGCTTGACGAGAATAGCGCCGGCAAAAAGGATCGAGCAGGAAATTCCGTGGGGTACTGGCGAATGCAGCCCGGGGGACTGACCGAATATGCCATAAGCCTGCTCGAGCGCGGCTATATCTGCTTGCCGCTTCGTGCCGGCGGCAAGCACCTCGACCTTGCAGCGATGGAGTATGACCCGCTGCACCTGCGGACGTTGCGCAAGGATCTGAAGGAGCTGGCCTTCACCTCCATCACCTTCCAATTGGCGCAGAAGCCGCCGACGAACGGCGACACCGCGCGCTGGTTCCGCGACTTTGCCGGCAATGTCGGCATATTGGGAGGGTTTTCCAACCTGATGATCCTCGATTTCGACGACGCCGTCGGCTACCAGGCCTGGCTGGCCGATCACAAGGCGATCGCGAACGCGACGCCGATAGCAAGGTCGCCAAGCGGGTTTCACGTCTATCTGAGGACACGCGAGCCGATGGTCTCCTCCAGCCTCCATTTCGGCTTGCGCCGGGTCGGTCACGTCAAGGCGCTCGGCGGCTATGTGGTCGGCTCCCCTTCAGTGCTCAGGGACGGTTCCTCCTACAGCTGGGTCAAAGGCCAGTCGCCGTTCGATATCGAGCCGCGGGTCGTCGATGGTCTTGGCAGTCTTTCGCTGCGCCCGGTGTCGCTGCTCAAGTATTGCTACAACCGCCTGCTCAAGCGTGGCTTCTTCGAACGGCAATGAACGGCTCAGCGGTTATCAGCGTCGTTATCCCGGCAAGAAATGCGGCTGCAACGATCGAGACGGCGCTGGGCAGCCTTCTATCCGACAAGCCGCTTATCCGCGAGATTTTGCTGATCGACGACGGATCGGATGATGGCACGGCGGACATCGCCTTGCAGACCGCCCGACGCCTCGGCCTGCCCATGGGCGTGGTAAGCACACGACTGGGCAGCGCGGGCGCGGCGCGCAATGCGGGGATCTCCCGGGCCAGGGGCGATTTCATCTTCTTTCTCGATGCCGACGATGCGGCGATACCCGGAAGCCTGTCGGCGCTTAGATCCGCCCTTGCCGGGAGCGGCGCCGGGCTGGCGATCGGCGCAAGCATCAGGCGCACGAAAGGCCGGCCGGACAAGGTCAAGACGCCGCATGGCTACGGTCCGGACAGGCGCTTGAACACAAGCCGGTATCTGCGCAACGAGCTCTGGCCGATCGCCATGGGAAGCGCGCTGGTGGCCAATTGGGCGACAGCCGGCATTCGCTTTCCGGAAACGATCGGCCTCGACGAGGACACCTGCTACTGGGCCTCGGTGCTCGCGCGCACCGATGCCGTCACGATCGACACGCCGGTGCTCTTCTACCACCATGACGAGGAACGGATGGCGCGGCGCTTCATCACGGCGCCGCGCAAGACGTTCCTCGCCATAGCGCGCGAGCTCAACGGCCTCGCGGCCGCCGGCGTCGGTCGGGAAGCCCTGCAATGGCGAAAGGCCTGGATAGCGCAGCGCATTGCCCGTCAGCTCATCAAGCACGGGATGTTCGCGGATGCGGCCGGCATGATGCGCGCTGTCAAGACGCACAAGGAGCTCGGCCGGAGATGGAAAGCGCTGCAATATCGAGCCAGGATCGGTATCGGGCAATTGGCGAAGAGCAGGCCCTCCTTACCAGATCCGGCGGCGCCTCGGCGCACATTGATCATCAGCGTCGACCCGGCCTACCCGCCCGTCTCCGGCGCCGACCTCAGGACCTTCGGCAATGCGGCGGCGGCGGCGGAATTCGGACCCGTCTGCCTTGCCTCTGTGCGGCCTCCGGCAGGCCCGGAACGCCCGCACGGCATCCGCATGGCCTGCCTGACCACGGGCTCGGACAAGCGCTCGCGTTCACTGGGCTGGGGCAGGATCAAGGGCGAGGTCCGGATTCCGCGACTTGCGTTGGCGCGCCTCGAGGCCCTGGTGCGCGCGTTCCGCCCGGACACGATCGTGGTCGAAAGCATTCCATTGTTCAAACTGTTGCGGCCTTTGCGGCCGCTGACCGGACAGCTCATTCTCGACATGCAAAATGTCGAGTCCGATCTTGCCGTCCAGATGCTGCCTGGCAACGACCGGCTTGCCATCTCGCCGGACATAAGACGGCTGGAACGGAAGGCAGCTGAAATCGCCGACCGCATCTGGGTCTGTTCGAGGACGGACCGGGAGCGGTTCAAGACCATCGCTGCGAATACGGTGCGGGTCGATGTGGTGCCGAATGGCATTCCACGGGCCGAAGCTCTGCCCCGGACGCTTCCGGCGTCGCCCGGTCTGTCCGATGGATTTCCGGTGATCCTCTTTGTCGGCCATCTCGGCTACGGACCGAATGTCGACGCGGCCGAGCGGCTGGCCGGCGCCATCCTGCCGCGCATCCGGCACGCCCTGCCGAGGGCAAGGCTGATCCTGGCCGGGCGGTCGCCCAATGCGGCCGCGCGCGCCCTGCCGACGCGTGACGGCGTCACATTGGTTGCCGATCCGCACGATGTGGGCCTCCTGTTGTCGGCCGCCCATCTCTGCATCGTCCCACTGCGGATGGGGGGAGGCACGCGCGTCAAGATCCTCGAGGCGATGGCTTACGGCGTCCCGGTGATCGCGACACCGCTGGCGGCGGAGGGGCTCGACCTCACCGACGGCCAGGACTTGCTTTTGTCCGATACCGACGAGGGCCTTGCGGAACTTGCCATCGAACTTTGCTCCGATCCCGACCGCATGGCCGGCTTGCGCGCCTGCGCCCATGACACGGTCTGGTCCCGGTTCGGGCCGCAAGCGATCCGTGACGCGGTGCGCCATGGCCTGGGGCTGGACGCTACCGGCCGATGACGCCAGAGCTAGCCCGCGGCAATCAGCGTTCGTGAAACTTTCCAGACAAACGGCGTAACCGCGTCGACAGGAACCTCTTAAAGCCCAATGGCAAATAAGGCCGCCCCGTTGGCGGGCCGGCGCGGAGAGACAGGCGTTGCCGCACCAATTCGGCGAGACGGTTTTCTGGCCGGCTGGCGGTGAGTTCCAATTGTCTTGTCAGACGTTCCGGCAGCGGTTTCGAGCGCCAATCGAAATAGGCCTCATATGCTTGCGGCGTCTCGGCCAGATAGCGGAGATAAGCGGCGAGCTCGGCCGACGTACCGAAGGACGCGGCGTCGATATAGGAGCCGTCCGGGACGAACGCCGCGGCGTTGGGCGCGCCGAGATAGACGGGCACCGTGCCGGCGGCGAGCGGATCGAACATCTTCTCGGTGACGTAGTCCGGCGCGATGGAGTTCTCCAGCGCAAGGCAGAAAGGGTATCGGCCTATGGTTTCGAGCTTGGTCTGACGGCCGAGGTCGGGGCTCGCGATTTCGCGGTTGGGCCGATATCGGCCGTAGCAATCGACCGCGATGTGCCGGGACAGTTCGGTAATGAATGTGTCGCGACCGCTCTTGTTGAAGCTCGACGACTGGAAATGCACCGCCGGCGCGCTCTCGTACTTGAGCGGCATCGGCGCACGCCGCGCCGCTTCCCACCAGTCCGCATCCGGCAGATAAGGCGTCCAGATGTCCGTTCCCGTTTCATAGGTCATGGTGATGTCGAAGTGCCGCATGAAAGCCGCATCGGCCATCATAGGATAGTTGACGACGCTCTCCATCGACCAGGCGACCCAGAGCTGGCCGGGATATTTGCGAGCGTCGCCGATCTCGCGATAATTCGGCAGATGGAAAACCACCGCATCGGCCTCGGCAAGCCGGCGCCGGTCGTTGGTCCATTCGACTGGAACGGCGCATTGCGCTATGGCCGCGATGTCGACGGGTCGATTGAACCAGCGCGTCCAGAAGAGGATCAGCGGAGCATTTGACGGCATCGGGTCCTTCGGATCAGGCGACGCGCCGTCTTACGCCTTTCCCCGCAATTGCGAAAGAACAGCGCCTTTGCCGGGTTCAGTCGTGCAGGTCCCGTGAAATCGCCGGCCCGATCGTGAAGCCGGAAAATGTCACCTCAAAACCTTCGCGCTGCGGCGAGCAGCACATCATGCCGACATCGACCGATTTCGAGATCGGAAAGTAGGCCAGCCGCACCGGCTTCCAGTGGCCATCCGAGGCGTCCAGATACTGGATGCGGATCGCCTCGGCGTGACGGGTCAGGCGGATCCTGACGCCGTCCTTGCCGGCGGCGATGGCGACCAGCGACCAGTCGGAGGTGTCGTTGGTGACGACGACGGAGAAGTAAGCCAGGCCGTCGGTGTATTCGATGCCGGCCTTGATCCAGTGCGTTTCGCTGAGGCGAAGCATCAGCCCGGCCTGATCGTAGAGCACCTTGTAGTCGCCCTTGACGGTGACCTCGGCGCTGAAGTCACCTTCGACGGGACGGTAGAGGAAATGGCCGTTGTCGCGCCAGAAACCATAGAAGGTCTCGCGCCAAAAATCGGTCTCCTTGCCCGTCCGACAGGTGAGCGCGCCGTCGCCGACCGTGTGGTGCGGCGGCGGGTTGAGCCATATCATGTCGGCCACGCTCATCGATCTCCCCCGAACTTGATCAGCCGGCGAATGTATAGGCGGTCTTCACCGTGGTGTAGAACTCCATGGCGTAGCGGCCCTGCTCGCGCGGACCGTAGCTCGAGCCCTTGCGGCCACCGAACGGCACATGAAAATCGACGCCCGCAGTCGGCAGGTTGACCATGACCATGCCGGC
Organism: Mesorhizobium sp. BH1-1-5; assembly: GCF_020165615.1. NCBI lineage: Bacteria > Pseudomonadati > Pseudomonadota > Alphaproteobacteria > Hyphomicrobiales > Phyllobacteriaceae > Mesorhizobium > Mesorhizobium sp. BH1-1-5. Next base: position 109,649 of record NZ_JAIUIM010000006.1, on the reverse strand, counting down.
TTCGGAATTGCGCTTGAAATGCGTCGCATGCTTCAGGCTGGTCGTGCAGATGCCGGAGGTGAGGCCGAACGGCGTGTCGTTGGCGACGCTGAGCGCCTCGTCATAGTCCTTGACGCGGATGACGTTGGCGACCGGGCCAAAGATCTCCTCGCGCGAAATGCGCATCGCATTGTTCGAGCCGACAAACAACGCCGGCTGCAGATAGAAGCCTGGCGTGCCGCGCTCCAGCCGGTCGCCGCCGAAGGCGAGCTCGGCGCCCTCCTGGCGGCCGATGGCGATATAGTCCTCGTCCTGCTTGAGCTGCGTCTGGTCGACGACCGGGCCGATCTGGGTCTTGGCGTCGAGCGCGTCGCCGATGACGAGCTTGTCCAGGCGCTCCTTCATGGCGTCGACGAAACGGTCGTGGATGCCGTCGGTGACGATGAGACGCGAGGACGCGGTGCAGCGCTGTCCGGTCGAGAAATAGGCGCCGTTGACGGCGCAATCGACGGCGACGGCCAGATCGGCGTCATCGAGCACGACGAGCGGGTTCTTGCCGCCCATTTCGAGCTGGAACTTGCGCATGTGCTCGACGCTGGCGGCGGCGACGCGCTTGCCCGTGCCGACCGAACCGGTGAAGGAGATGGCGTTGACGTCGGGGCTGTCGAGCATCGCCTGGCCGACCACCGAGCCCTTGCCCATGACGAGGTTGAGCACGCCCTTGGGCAGGCCGGCGCGGTGCAGGATATCGACGATGGTCCAGGCGCTTTCGGGAACGAGCTCGGCCGGCTTGAAGACGATGGTGTTGCCGTAAGCGAGCGCCGGCGCGATCTTCCAGGCGGGGATGGCGATCGGGAAATTCCACGGCGTGATGATGCCGACGACGCCGACGCCCTCGCGGGTCATCTCGACGCCGACGCCCGGCCGAACGCTCGGCACCATCTCGCCCGACAGGCGCAGCGTCTCGCCGGCGAAGAAATCGAAGAGCTGCGCGGCGCGGATCGTCTCGCCGACGCCCTCGGCCAGCGTCTTGCCTTCCTCGCGGGCGAGCGAGCGGCCGATCTCGTCCTTGCGCGCCATGATCTCGTCGGAGGTTTTCTTCAGCACCGCGTGGCGGGCCAGCGGCCCGGAGCGCGACCAGGCCGGAAAGGCCGCCTTGGCCGCCGCGATGGCCTGCTTGGCCTGCTCCGGCCCGGCCGAAGCATATTCGCCGACGACATCGTTGGTGTTCGACGGGTTGATGTTGCGCGAGCCGGCCTCGCCAAGCCACTCGCCATCGATCAGGTTCTTGCGGTGCACGGTCATCTTGGTTCCTTGAATTTTGGTCGCGGCGGCCATCGGCCGGGTCAATTGTCAGACAAATGATATAGTCATTGTCCGGGAGGAGGTCTACCCGCGATCTTAAACCTAGAGCGTTCACCGTTTCAGGGAAACGGCGAACCGCTCTATCTCCTTGTTTGACGCAATTCCGGACGGAAAACCGCCCACACTTTTCCTGGAATTGCTCTGAAGCCGGATCGCGTCAGGTCGAGAACGACCAGAACAGGCAGGCGAGCGTGACCGCGCCGAAGACGACGAAGAACAGGCTTCTGAGCAGGATATTGCGGCGAAGATCGTTCATGGTGAGGTGTGCCGCCACGATCGCCGCGACGAACAGGAAACGCCAGTTGAAAAGCGCCCAAAGCACCTCATGCTGGCCGAAGGCCCATCTGGCGAGCAGCGAGCCGACGATGGTCGAAAACAGCATGAGCGTCGCCCAGAAGATCGCGTCGGCGGCATGGGTCAGCACGATGCCGGCGGCGCGGATCGGCAGGATCATCATCAGCGTCGCGCCAAAGAAATACACGGCGGCGATCGCCAGGAAGGAGCCGGCGTCGGCGATGCCGTCGAGACGCTTCACGCCATACGCGCCATAGGGATAACCGTGCCTCGCCACGGCCAGTGACAGCGCCATCAGCAAGGCGCTCAAAACCGTGACCAGTGCGAATGTGCCGAGAGCCTTGCTCATGCGATTTCCTGTCGAGACGAATCAACAGGGACGATTTTAGCCTACGGTCCTCCGGCCTGCATCGACGCCCTAGCCGATCCGGTTTCCGCTCTTCGGATCGAAGAGATGCAGCGCCGCCGGATCGGCGGCGAGGCGGATGGTGTCGCCCGGCCTCACGTCACTGCGGCCCATGACGAAGACGCAGATCTGCTGGTTGGCCAGCCTGACATAGAACTGCGTCGACAGGCCGAGCGGCTCGACCACCTCGACCTTGGCCTTGAGCGCGCCATCGTCGACCAGCTTGATGTGCTCGGGCCTAAGACCGATGGTCAGCGCATCGCCATCGCTCAGTGGCAGGCCATCCGGCAATCGCAGCTTCTGGCCGTCGGCGAGCACGGCGTCGACCTTGCCGCCCTTGGCCACCTTAGCCGGCAAGAAATTCATGCCTGGCGAGCCGATGAAGCCGGCGACGAAGGTGTTGGCCGGCCGGTCGTAGAGTTCGAGCGGACGGCCGACCTGCTGCACGTAACCGTCATGCATGACGACGATGCGGTCGGCCATGGTCATCGCCTCGACCTGGTCGTGGGTGACATAGACCGAAGTGGTCTTGAGCTGCTGGTGCAGCGCCTTGATCTCGGCGCGCATATGGACGCGCAATTTGGCGTCGAGGTTGGAGAGCGGCTCGTCGAACAGGAACACCTTCGGGTCGCGCACGATGGCGCGGCCCATGGCGACGCGCTGGCGCTGGCCACCGGAAAGCTGGCGCGGCAGGCGGCCGAGATAGGGGTCGAGGCCGAGCCGCTTGGCGGCGGCGCCCACCCTGTCGTCGATCGCCGTCTTCTCGGCCTTCTTCAACAGCAGGCTGAAGCCCATGTTCGAGGAGACATCCATATGCGGGTAGAGCGCATAGGACTGGAACACCATGGCGATGTCGCGGTCCTTCGGCGCGACGTCGTTGACCAGGCGCTCGCCGATATGGATCTCGCCGCCGGTGACCTCTTCGAGGCCGGCGATCATGCGCAAGAGCGTGGACTTGCCGCAGCCCGAAGGGCCGACCAGCACGACGAATTCGCCGTCGGCGATTTCCAGATCGACGCCGTGCAGGATGCGCAGCGCGCCGTAATCCTTCTCGACGTTTTGCAGCGTGACGGAAGCCATCTTTTATCCTTTGACCGCGCCGGCGGTGAGGCCGGTGACGAGATAGCGTTGCAGGAAGGCGAAGAAGACGCAGACCGGGATCAGTGCCAGGATGGACGCTGCCATCATCTGCCCCCAGTCGACGGCGAACTTGCCAATGAAAGTGAGCAGGCCGACGGCAAAGGTCTTCTGCTCGTCGCTGGAGATCAGCATCAGCGCGAACAGCAATTCGCTCCAGGCGGCGGTGAAGACGAAGCCTAGCGTCGCGCCCATGCCGGGCAAGGTCAGCGGCACGATCACTCGACGCATCGCCTGCGCCCGCGTGCAGCCGTCGATCATCGCCGCCTCCTCCAGGTCCTTCGGGATGCCGTCGAAGAAGGACTGCATGAGAAAGGTGGCGAAGGCGGTGTTGAAGGCGGTGTAGATGATGATCAGCCCGATCAGGCTGTTGGTCAGGCCGAGATCGCCCATGATGCGGTAGATCGGCGGGATGACCATGACCAGCGGGAAGGTCTGGGTCAGCAGCAACAGGATCGCCAGCGTCGCCTTGCCGCGAAAGGTGAAGCGCGACATGGCGTAGCCGGCGAGCGTGGCGATGATCGTGACGAACGCCGCCGTCGACACCGAGACGATGACGCTGTTGAGGAAATAGCGCGGAAAGTCGGAGGCTTCGAGCACCGTGGCAAAATTCTTGAGCGTCGTCTGCGACGGCCAGAAGGTGATGCCTTCGGAGTAGAGGAGGCGCTCGGGCGTCACCGAGATCTTCAGGGTCCAGAAGATCGGGAACAGCGCGAAGATCACGTAAGCGGCTATTGCCGCGTAGAGGCCGATGCCGCCGAAAATGCGCGAGGAGTTGGAGCGACCGGCGATCATCAGACGTGCCTCACCAGCGTGCGGCGGATGGCGATCAGCCCGATGGCATAGGCGATGAGCAGCACCAGAAGCAGCACCGCCACCGCCGACGCATAGCCTTTGTCCAGCGATTTGAAGGCACTGACATAGATGTAGACCGGCACCGTGCTGGTCGAGCCGGCCGGCCCGCCCTCGGTCATGACGAAGATCAGGTCGGCGAAAGTGGCGATCCAGATGGTGCGCAGCATGACCGTGATGACAATGGTCGGTGCCAGGAAGGGCAGCGTCACCTTGGTGAAGCGCTGCCAGGGCGAGGCGCCGTCGATGGCCGCCGCCTCATGCAGTTCGGACGGGATCGACTTCAGCGCGGCGAGCAGCGTGATGGCGAAGAAGGGGATGCCGAACCAGATGTTGGCGACGATCGGTCCCCACATTGCGGTGGCGGGATCGGAAAGCACATTGGTCGGCTCAGCCTTCAGGCCCAGCGCGAACAGCCAGTGCGGCAGCGGCCCGATGATCGGGTTGAACAGCCAGGCCCAGGTGAGACCCGAGAGGAAGGACGGCACCGCCCAGGGCAGGAACACCACCGCCTGCACGACCTTGCGGCCGTAGAACGGCTTGTCGAGAAGCAGCGCAAGGCCGAGGCCAAGGAAGAACTGAAAGAACAGGCTGGCGACCGTCCACCACAGCGTGTTGATCAGCGCCTGGCCGAGCACCTGGTCCGAAAACATCGCCTGGTACTGGGCAAGGCCGACATATTGCGACTTGAAGGCCGAGAATTTGCGGAAGGAATAGCTGATGCCGATGATCAGCGGCACCAGAAGCACCAGGACCAGCAGGACGATAGCCGGCGAAAGATAGAGCCATGGCTCGATCGCGGCCTTTGTCAGCCGCTGCTTGCGCGGCCGGGCGACGGATCGGACTTCGGACACTGCGTAGGTCATACGGTGCTCGCGTTGGAGGGTTGGTGCCGGGGACGGCAGCCTCCTTCTCCCCGCTCACGGGGAGAGGATGCCGGCAGGCAGATGAGGGGCAGCGCTATGCTCGCAGAACTTGGCGCTGCCCCTCATCCGGGCATTTCCGTGCATGTCGTTGTCCCAAAACCGCTTCGCACTTTTGGCGACATGCATCGCGTGACACCTTCTCGCCGTCAAACGGGGAGAAGGAAAGAAGGTCACTTCTTGTTCTTGGCCAGCCAGTCCTGCTGTTCCTTGGTCAGGAACGCCGCCCATTCGTCGGCCACCTGCTTGGCCGGCTTCTGGCCGAGCAGAACTTCCTGGAAATTCTTGATCGCCACCTGGTCGACGAAGTTGCCGAGGTTTTCGAGATGGGTCGGCGGCGTCACCATTTCATATTTGGAGCTGTCGCTGAGCTCGGTGAACCAGCCCTTGAACTGCTCGGTCTTGAAATGGGCGTCCTGGTCTGCGCCGTTGTGGATCGGCACGACGCCGACTTCCTTGGCCCATTCCAGATTGTCCTTCGGCGACAGCAGCGTCGCCATCAGCTTCCAGGCCTCGTCCTTGTGCTGGGAGTTGGCGAACATCGCCCAGCCGGCATAGCCCAGCGTCGGATAGGATTTGCCACTCGGGCCGACCGGCAACGGCGCCACGGCGAAGTCGTCGGCGCTCATCTTGTCGGCGATGCCGAGCAGCGCGTCCGGATCCTGGTTGAGCATGGCGCAGGTGCCGGAATAGAAGCCGGTCACCGTTTCGTTGAAGCCCCAGCTCACGGCGTCCTTCGGCGCCAGGCCGTTCTTGTACATGTCGGCCAGCATCTGCAGGCCCTTGACCGAGCCTTCGTCGTTGATGGTCGAGGTGCCGTCTTCGTTGAAATAGCCACCCTTGCCGGCGGCGATGTTCATGAACATGTGCATGCCGTTGAAGGCGCCGGGCCCGCCGCGCAGGCAGTAGCCGTATTTGCCGGGAATGGCCGAGATCTTCTTGGAATCCGCGACAAACTCATCGAGGGTCGCCGGCGGGCCGTCGAGGCCGGCTTCCTTGAACAGCCTCTTGTTCCAGAACAGCGCGTTCACGTAGTAGCCGTAGGGGATCATGAACTGCGTGTTGTTGACGGTCGAGCCGAACTGCTTGGCGCGGTCGCCGAGCGTCTTGGCGTCGTCCCATTTGGCCATGAAGGGACCGAGATCCTCGAGCTGACCATTGTTGGCGTAGAGGCCCATCCAGCGTTCCGGCATCTCGACGACGTCGGGCGTGTCGCCGGCCTGCACCATGGTGAGGAACTTCTCGAAGGCCTGACCCCAGGGCAGCGAGACCACCTCCACCTTGATGCCCGGATTGGCGGTCTCGAATTCCGCGATCTGCTTCTTCAGGAATTCGGTGCGCGGCGGGCTGGTGATGACCTCGACCAGCTTGATGGTGGTGTCGGCCAGCGCGCCGCTGGCGGAAATCGCCAGGCCGGCGACGGCGGCGAGCATGAAGGTCAGTCTTTTCATGTTCAGGACTCCCATTTTCGATCCGTTATTTTTTTGACTTGTCGAAGGCCTGGGCTATGTCGGCCCAGAGGTCCTCGACATTTTCCAATCCGACATTGAAGCGGATGGTTCGGGGGCTGACGCCGAAGCGCGCCATCGAATTGATGCCCGGCGTCTGCTCGAGCGAGGCTTTTGCCGGCACGACCAGGCTTTCATGGCCGCCCCAGCTGACGCCGATGCGGAAGAATTTCAGTGCATCGACGAAAGCCGGAATGTCGACATCCTCGGTGACCTCGAAGGAGAACAGCCCGGCATAGCCGGCTAAAGTCTTCTTGCCGGGGTGGTTGGAATAGGCGGGGTGGTTGACCCGCTCGACCTTGCCATGCGCCTTGAGCCGCTCGGCGATGATGAGCCCGCTCTTCATGTGATGCGGCAGGCGCAGCGGTAGCGTGCGCAGGCCGCGCAGCAAGAGCCAGCCTTCGAAGGGCGACAGCTTGCCGCCAAGCTGGGAATAGGTCTGCTCGTTGATGTGCTTGATGTGGGCAGCCGAGCCCGCCACCACGCCAGCGACGGTGTCGCTGTGGCCGCTCAGATATTTGGAAGCCGAATGCAGCACTAGGTCGACGCCGTGCGAGATCGGCTTCTGGAAGACGGGGGTGGCCCAGGAATTGTCGATGGTGGTGACGATGCCCTGTTCCTTCGCCAGCCGCGTCAGATGCTCCAGGTCCTGCAACTCGAACATCATCGAGGTCGGGCTTTCGAGGTAGAGCAGCTTGGCGCCGGGAAGTGCCGCGGCGACCGCATCAGGATCGGCGCCGTCGACATAGTCGACCTTGATGTGCAACCGCGGGAACAGGCGCTCGAACAGCCGATAGGCGTCGCCATAGCAGTTGCGCACGGCGACCATGCGCTCGCCGGCGCCGACGAAGGCGAGCACGGTGGCGCTGATCGCCGCCATGCCGCTGGAGAAGCCGCGCGCGGCTTCGGCGCCTTCGAGCGCCGCCACACGCTTTTCGAATTCCATCACCGTCGGATTGTCGCCGCGCGAATAGATCGGCTGCTTTCTTCTGCCGGCAAAAGTGTCGGCCATGTCGGCGTAGTTGGTGAAGGTGAACAGCGACGTCTGGTAGATCGGCGGCACCACCGCGCCGCCGGGAAACGGCTCGTCATGCGCCAGAAGCGTCGCCGCCTCGCCGAGATAGTCGCTGGCCAGGGAGGCCGGATCGAAAGTGTTTGGCTGCTCGTTCATCTGCGGTCCGAAAGTTTGAGGTTGGCGGCACCGCGCTTCAGATCGTCCTCGACGGTGGCGATCAGCTTCAGCGCCTCGGCGCGAGCGCCGTCGGGGTCACGTGCTGCGATGCGGTCGAAGATGGTGCGGTGGTAGGGGAAGCTGGCGTGGCCGAAATCGCGCACGCCGAGCGGATGTTCCCAGAAGCGGTGGAACATCTCGTACATGGCGGCGATGATCTGCTCGAACAGCGGGTTGCCCGAGGCCCGGAAGACCGCCTGGTGGAATTCCCAATCCTCGTCCGAGGACATGCCGGCGCGGGTCCGGAAGGCCTCTTCCATGATGTCGAGCTTGCGCTCGATCTGGGCGATCTCGGCCTTGCCGGCACGAATGGCGCAAAGGGCCGCGGCCTCCGCCTCCAGCGCGCGGCGGATCTCCAGCGTGGACATCAGCCCGGCGAAGTCGTTGCCGCCGGCCAATGTCAGCGGCATGTGCAGCATGTCGGGCGAGACGGCGGCCTTGAGATAGGTGCCCGAGCCCTGCCGCCGCTCGACGAGGCCGAGCCCCTCCCAGCGGGTCAGGGCCTCGCGAACCGTGTTGCGGCTGACCTTGAGACGTTCGGCGAGGATGCGCTCGGTCGGCAGTTTTTCACCGGGGCCCAAGGCCTCTTGCCGAACGAACCCCGCCAACGCCTTCAGCACCGCGTCATCGCGGGCCGTCGTCTGGATGGGGGGCAGGAAATCGGTCACGCCGGTCGCGCCTAAAGTGGTTCAATGGTCCAACCAATTTCTGCACAGCACAGGGGACGTGTCAACAGTCGAAACGAGGCGGAGCCGAACTGCGTGGACAACTGCCATCCGGCTCTGTCGTTTCAGGCGCGGATGCGCGCCGGCGTGGCTGCGCCCTCCTGGCGCCAGCGCGCGAACATTTCCTCGCGCACCCGCCTCGAACTAGAAAGCCGCTGCTTTGCCTCCGCCAGGACAGAAGGCGAAGCCTCGGCGGGCGTGCCGGAGCGGAAGGGAGGCGCCGGCGCATATTCGAGCGAGAGCTGCACGATTTCCGCTTCGGCCTGGCCGAGCAGCCTTGCGACGAGCGCCAGGCCGAAATCGATGCCCGAGGTGACGCCGCCGGCGGTGATCAGCTTGCCATCCTCGACGACCCGCGCATCGACAGGGATCGCGCCGAACTCCTCCAAAAAATCATGCGCATACCAGTGCGTGGTCGCCCGCTTGCCCTTGAGCAGCCCGGCCGCGCCGAGCACCAAGGCGCCGCTGCACACCGAGGTGATGTAGCGTGCCTGTGCCGCACGCTCCCAGACGAAGTCGAGAACCGCCTTGTCCTCCAGCAGCGCGTTGACGCCGCCACCGCCTGGAATGCACAGCACGTCGAGAGGCGGACAATCGTCGAAGGTCGCTGTCGGCGTGAGGGAAAGACGCGTCGACGACGTCACCGGATTGCGATCCTTCCAGATCAATTCCACCTCGGCGCCCTTGACCGTTGCCATGACCTCATAAGGCCCGGTGAGGTCGAGCTGCTGGACGTTGGGAAATACGAGGATGCCGAAACGAAGCGACATGGGAATCTCCTTGGGTTGACTTCTGGCAGCCTACGCCATCATGCTTTGGCACGATTGCCATTCAGCCCTCGTTTCAGGCCAAACCCATGCGCCGTATCGAAATCCTCGCTTATCCCGACATCCAGCTCCTCGATGTCAGCGGACCGCTTCAGGTGTTCGCCAGCGCCAACGACTTCAGGACGCAGGCTGGCGAAGCGCCGGCCTATGAGGTCGTGGTCGTCGCCGCTTCGCCGCGTGTCAGGACATCGTCGGGTCTCGTGCTGGAGGCAGCAGCGCTGCCGGCGCACGGGCTCGCTATCGACACGCTGATCGTGCCTGGCGGATGGGGCGTCAACGCGGCCTGTGAAGACCCTGAGCTGGCGCAGTGGATCGTCGGCCGCTCGCGCGATGCCACGCGCACTGCCTCCGTCTGCAGCGGCGCCATGCTGCTGGCGCAGGCCGGCCTGCTCGACGGCCGCCGTGCGGTTACCCATTGGGGACGCTGCACGGAGTTCGCCAAGCGCTTCCCAGCGGTCCGGCTCGAACCCGACCCGATCTTCATTCGCGACGGCAATGTGTGGACCTCCGCGGGTGTGACGGCGGGCATCGACCTTGCTTTCCTTCGTCGAGGCCGACCTTGGCCGGCGCATGGCGCTGGCGGTGGCGCGCGAGCTGGTCGTCTTCCTGAAACGCCCCGGCGGCCAGGCGCAGTTCAGCCAGACCCTCAAGCTGCAGGAAGGCGACGGGCGCTTCGATCGGCTGCATGGCTGGATCCTGGACAATCTGAGCGGCGACCTTTCGCTGGAGCACTTGGCCGAGCACGCCAATATGAGCCGGCGCAGTTTCTCGCGGCACTATCAGGAGGCAACAGGGCGCACGCCTGCCCGCGCCATCGAGGAGATCCGGATCGAGGCGGCGCGGCGGATGCTGGAACGGGGGCAGACGGTCCGCCAGACGGCGCGACGCTGCGGCTTCGGCTCCGAGGAAACGATGCGGCGCGGCTTTCTACGCGTGCTCGGCACCAACCCGCGCGACTACCGCGAGCGCTTCTGATCCACAGACAGGTCGCCAATCGGGCGATCCGGCGCCGCCGGCATGCGATCGTTTGGACCCGTGTGCCGGGGCACTGATTCAGCGTGGGTAGTCGCCCAGACGGGACGCGAAGCGCTCCACCATCGCAAGGCCTGCCGCGCCCGGCCGCATCGCCGGCGCGCGGTCGTCTATCGCGATGCCGGCGCGGGCGCCGAACAGGCGCTTGCCGTAGCAGACCAGGTTCTCGATGCCCTGCATGACGAAGACGGCCGCCGGCAACATCTCCGCATAGGCTGCCTCGGCTTCATCCTCCCGGCCTGCATGGAACGCCTCATAGGCGCGAACGGCGAGATCGACGCAGTCGGGCGCCAGGATCATGCCGCGGCAGCCGATGCGGAGATTGTCGATCAGTTCCAGCCCGCCTCGCCCATTGAAAACCGGCACGCAGCCTTCCGTGTGCTCGATCAGGCCTGCAATGTCGACGACAGGGCCTTCGCCCTTGACCAGCCGGATGTTGGGGTGAAGCGAGACGAGGTCGCGTATCTCCTCCGACGTCAGGCCGCGACCGAAAAAGGCTGGCGCATTCTGGATTGCCACCGGCAGGTCCGTCGCCTCGGCGACACGGCCGAAGAAGCGGATATATTCGGGCGCGCCATAGGTTCCGGCCGGCGGCGGCTGCAGGATCACCCAATCCGCTCCGACGCTTTCGGCATGACGAAGCTGCGCCACCTGCTCGGCGACGGAGGAACCGGAGATGGTGAAGGCGAGCGGCACCTTGCCGGCGCAATCCTGCGCCGTCCAGTCCATCACCGTGCGGCGCTCAACCTCGGTCAATTTGGCGACTTCGGAGGCAAGGCCGAGCGCCGCCATGCCATGCACGCCGCAGGCCAGGCAGATCTCGACCTGCCTGCGCATGGCCGCGCGGTCGAGCTTTTCGTGGCCGTCGAACAGCGCGTAGAGAATGGCGTGGATGCCATGGATTTGATCCGGCGCGAATTTGGCCATCCGGCTCACCTTCAATGGCTTTCGCGCGGAATGGCGTGACCGCGGCTGCCGACGAGGAAATCGAGGTCGGCGCCACGGTCGGCCTGCAGGACATGATCGGCATAGAGGCCCTGATAGCCGCCGCGCATCGCCGGTTCAGGCGGCCGCCAGGATTGCCGCCGCCCCGCCAGTTCCTGTTCGGAGACATCGAGATGCAGCCTGCGTGCCTCGACGTCGAGCTCGATGACGTCGCCGCTTCTGACCAAGGCCAGCGGACCGCCGACAGCGGCTTCGGGAGCCGCATGCAGCACCACCGTGCCGAAAGCGGTGCCGGACATGCGGGCGTCGGAAATGCGGACCATGTCGCGGACGCCCTTTTGCAAGAGCTTCTGCGGCAAGGCCATGTTGCCGACCTCGGCCATGCCGGGATAACCCTTCGGACCGCAATTCTTCAGCACCATGACCGAGGTCTCGTCGATATCGAGCTCCGGGTCGTCGATGCGCGCCTTGTAGTCGTCGATATCCTCGAAAACGACGGCGCGGCCGCGATGCCTCATCAAGGCCGGCGAGGCGGCCGACGGTTTGATGATGGCGCCCGCCGGCGCCAGATTGCCGCGCAGCACCGCGATGCCGCCATGCGGCGTGAGCGCCTTGTCGCGCGGGCGGATCACCTCCGGATTGTAATTCCGGGCATCGGCTATGTTGTCGCGCACGCTTTTGCCGGTGACCGTCAGCGTATCGAGATCGAGCAGGTCGGCGATCTCCTTCATCACCGCCGGTATGCCGCCGGCATAGCAGAAATCCTCCATCAGGAAGCGGCCCGACGGCATCAGGTCGAGGATGGTCGGGACGTCGCGGCCATATCTGTCCCAATCGTCGAGGTTGAGTTCGGTGCCGACCCGGCCGGCGATGGCAAGCAGATGCACGACGGCGTTGGTCGAGCCGCCAATCGCGCCATTGACGCGTATGGCATTGGCTAAGGCCTGCTTGTTGAGGATCGCCGACGGCCGCAGATCCTCGTTGACCATCTCGACGATGCGCCGCCCCGTCATGCGGGCGATGCGGCTGCGGCGCGCGTCGACCGCCGGATAGGCCGCGTTGCCGGGCAGCGCCAGGCCAAGCGCCTCGACCATCGAAGCCATGGTCGAGGCCGTGCCCATGGTCATGCAATGGCCGGGCGAGCGCGACATGGCGCTCTCGGCGCTGGCGAAGTCCTGCGCGCTCATCACGCCGGCCCGCACATCCTCGGAGAATTTCCACACGTCGGTGCCGGAACCGATCTCACGGCCCTGGAACCGGCCGTTGAGCATCGGCCCGCCGGAGATGACGATGGCGGGCAGGTCGCAGGAGGCTGCGCCCATCACCAGCGACGGCGTGGTCTTGTCGCAACCCGCCATCAGCACGACGCCATCCATCGGATTGCCGCGGATCGCCTCCTCGACATCCATCGAGGCGAGGTTGCGGAACAGCATCGCCGTCGGCCGCAGATTGGATTCGCCGCAGGAGAATACCGGAAACTCCAGCGGCAGGCCGCCGGCTTCCAGAACACCAGCCTTGATGTGCTCGACCAGGCCGCGAAAATGCACATGGCAAGGCGTGAATTCGGAAAAGGTGTTGCAGATGCCGATCACCGGCCGGCCGTCGAACGCATCGTCGGGCAGGCCGTTGTTCTTCATCCAGCTGCGATGGATGAAGGCGTCCTTGCCGGACCCGCCGAACCAGTGCTGCGATCGTCTCTTGGTCATGTTCGGTCCTCGGCGATGCTCAGGCTGGATGCTGAAGCTGGCTCAGCCCGCCGTCGACGACGAGGCAGGCCGCGTTCATGAACGGGCACTCGTCGGAAATCATGAACAGCGCGGCGAGCGCGATCTCGCGTGCCGTGGCGATGCGGCCGCCGGGGTGCAGCGCCATCGTCCTGGCCCGCGCCGCGACCGGATCCGGGAAACTGTTCCAGTAATCGACGGCCTTCTGCGTTTCGACATAACCCGGCGCCAGCGCGTTCACGCGCACACCTTGCCCGGCATATTCGAGCGCCAGCGATCTGGTCAGGCCGAGCAGCGCGTGCTTGGCGACGGGATAGGGGAAGGTGTGCGGGATGATGGTGAAGCTGTGCGTCGAGGCGATATTGAGGATCGCACCGCCGCCGCTTGCCAGCATGCCCGGCAACACCGCCTTGCTGCAATTCCACGCGCCTTTGACGTTGACGTCGAAATTGCGGTTCCACTCCTCTTCGCTCGCGTCGAGCGGCGTCGAGAAGACATTCATCCCCGCATTGTTGATCAGCGCGTTGACCGGCCCGATTTCCTCGCTCGCGCGGCCGACGGCCGCCGCGATCGCAGCGGCATCGGTTATGTCGGCCTCGCAATGCCCGAGACGGCCGGGAGGCGCCGACAGGCCGGACGCGGCATTCCGCAACAGCCCGCCATCGCGATCGATCATGAACACGCCCGCTCCCTCGGCCAGGCAGGCTTCGGCGATGGCGAGGCCGATGCCCTGGGCGGCGCCGGTGAGAAAAATGCGTTTGCCTGAAAGGCGCTCAGTCATCGTCGTCACTCCAGTCGAAGACGGCCATGGCGATCCCCGCCCGTCAAGGTCCAGCCGGGAACGAGCCTGTTCAGCCCCATCGGTCCGACATCGGCATGCCGGTTCAGCGCCGCCCCAATGCCGAGGAGCGCAGATTGTCGAGCAGGACCGCCAGAAGCAGGATCACGCCGCGCACGATGTATTGGTAGAAGGCCGGGATATTGAGCAGGTTCATCGCATTCTCGGCGATACCCATGATCAGCACGCCGACGATGACGCCCGACATCGTAGCCCTGCCGCCGGCGAGCGAGACGCCGCCGAGCACGCATGCCGAGATCACCGACAGCTCCAATCCTACCGCTGCATTCGGCTGGCCGGAGGTGATGCGCGAGGCAAGCAGGATCCCGGCGATGCCGCAGACCACGCCCTGCAGCGTGAAGATCCAGATGCGCGTCCTGTCGACATTGACGCCGGCAAGACGCGAGGCCTCCGGATTGCCGCCGATGGCCAGCGTGTTCTTGCCGAAAACGGTGCTGTTCAACACAAAGCCGAAAATGGCGAAGAGCACCGCCAGCACCCAGATCGGCGTCGGGATGCCGAGCAGCTTCGACAGGGCAAGCTGGTAGAAATCCGGGCTATTGATGCCGACGGCGCGGCCGTCCGACGAGATCAACGCGAAACCGCGCACGATCTGCATTGTGGCCAAGGTGGTGATCAGGGCGTTGATGCGGAATTTGGCGATGACGACGCCGTTGACCCAGCCGACGACAGCGCCGCAGGCGATTGCCGCGAGAAGGCCAAGCAGGATCGAGCCGGTGGCGTTCGAGGCCATCACCGCGACCATGCCGGCAAAGGCGACGATGGAGCCGACCGACAGGTCGAAGTCTCGCGCCGCGAGGCAGAACATCATCGTGCAGGCGACAATGCCGACGGTGACCACGGACTGCAGCAGGCCGAGCATGTTGCGGTCGGTGAGGAAGTTCGGCACGAGCAGCGACACCAGCGCGAAAGCGACGATGAAGATGACGACGAGGCCTTGTTCGCCGAGCAGGACCTTCTTCAACTGATCGGTCATTGCAAATCCTCAGGATGCGATCGCGTCGGGGGTTTTCTTGTCGGGAAGCGCTGCTGCCAGGATCGCCTTTTCGGCGAACTGATCGCGCGCGAGCTCGGCGCTGATGCGCCCGCCGCACATCACCAGGATGCGGTCGCAGATGCCCATCACTTCCGGCAGCTCGGAGGAGACGACGACGATGGCCATGCCGTCCTCGGCGAGCTGGTAGAGCAGCTCGTAGATTTCCGATTTGGCGCCGACGTCGATGCCGCGCGTCGGCTCGTCGACGATCAGCACGCGTATGCCCTGCTCGGACAGCCAGCGGCCGAGGATGACCTTCTGCTGGTTGCCGCCGGAGAGGTTGACGATGTCCTGCTTGCGCGAAGGCGTGCGTACCTTGAGCTTCTTGATGAAGGTTTCGGCCGTCGCGATCTCGCTGGCTCTTCTGAGCACGCCGAAGCGCGTGTGATGGCGCCTGGAAGAGATGTTGATGTTCTCCTCGATCGAGCGGCCCTGGATGACGCCGTCATGCTTGCGGTCCTCCGAGCAGAGCACGATGCCGGCGCGGATCGCGTCATGCGGGCTGGCGGCGGCAATCGCCTTACCGTCGACCGTGATCGTGCCGCCCGAACGCGGATCGGCGCCGAAGACAAGCCGCATCAGCTCCGAGCGTCCGGCGCCGATCAGGCCGAAGAAGCCGACGATCTCGCCGGCGCGGGCTTCGAAGCTCGCCGGCGTCCGCAGCCTGGCGCCGCTCAAACCATCGACCTTCAACCGGACCTCGCCGGTCTTGCGCGGGCGAAAACCCCAGATGTCGGAAATCTCACGGCCGACCATTTCGGCGACGACCTGATCGCGCGTCACACCTTTGAGCGATGCGTGATGCGCGGCGAGCTTGCCATCGCGCAGCACCGTCAGGCTGTCACAGAGCCGGAACACCTCGTCGAGGCGATGCGAGACATAGATGATGACCTTGCCTTCGCCGCGCAGCCGGTCGATCAGCTTAAACAGGATCTCGCTTTCGCGCGAGGACAGCGACGAGGTCGGCTCGTCGAGCGCGATGACGCGGGCGTCGAGCATCACCGCCTTGGCGATCTCGACCATCTGGCGTTCGCCGATCGACAGCGTCTTGACCTTGCGACGCATGTCGATGTCGATGCCGGCCGCTTTCAGCTTGGCGCCGACATCGTCGAGCATGCGGCGGCGAGCGATGACGCCGGCGCTTGCCGGAAAGCGGCCGAGGCTCAGGTTTTCGGCGACGGTCAGCTCGGGGACCAGCTGCAATTCCTGATGGATGACGATGACGCCGTTGTCGAAGGCGTTCCTGGTCGAGGCATAGGCCTGGACCTTGCCGTCGATGCTTATTTCGCCGGCATCGGCATGCTGGTCGCCGGACAGGATCTTGATGAGGGTGGATTTGCCGGCGCCGTTCTCGCCCATCAGCCCGTGCACGGCGCCCTTCTCGACGCCGAACGACACATCCGACAAGGCTTTGACGCCTGGATAAGTCTTGGTGATGTTGGTGAATTCGAGAAAGGACACCAGCCTCGATCCTTCTTGAGCATGCCAAACAGGCGGCGGCGTCAACGCCGCCGCCTGTTTGTACAGGGAGGACTATTCGATGCCGAGGTCCTTGCGCACCTTCTGATAGTCGTCGCGCTTAGCCAGCGCGCCGGCGGTCAGCGTCAGCTTCGCCGGTTCCTTGTTGTTGGCGATCCAGTCATACATGTTGAGCGCCGTCTCGTAGCCGTGACGCTTGGGCGAGATGATCACCGTGCCGACGAAGCCGGTCGCGGCCGGCTTCTTGAACTCGTTGATCGCCGATTCCGCGCCGCCGATGCCGACCCCGATCATGCCGTCGGCCGGAATGCCGACGCTCTCGGAAGCGCGCACGGCGCCCAGCACCGCCTCGTCATTGAGGCCGAAGGCAATCCACTTCTTGATATCGGCATGGGCATTGAGCACCACGGTCGCGGCATTGAGCGCGGCTTCCGTGTCGGTCTTGGCCTGCGGTGCGTCGAAGATGTTTTCCGCCTTGAAGCCGGCGGCCTTCAGCACCGAGATTGCGCCCTCGACGCGGTCGACGGCGGTCGGCAGCTGGTCGTAGGAAACGCGGATCGCGCCGACCTCGTCCATCTTCCAGCCGCGTGCCTTCATCTCGTCGAGGATGGCCTGACCGACCGCCTCGCCGATCTTGGTGGCGGAGATGCCCATATGCGGCACGTCTTCCAGCGGCTTGCCGTCGGCGCCGACGAGACGGTCATCCACCGTCATCAGCTTCAGATTGTTGGCGGCCGCCTTGGCGACGATGCCGGGGCCGAGCTTCACATCCGGCGTGCAGACGACAAAGCCTTGCGCTCCTTGGGCGCCGAGATTGTCGATCGCCGACATCAGCTTCTCGCCGTCCTCGGCGCCGATCTTGACGAGGGTGAAACCCTTTTCCTTGGCAGCCTGGTCCGCGAATTTCCATTCGTCCTGGAACCAGGGCTCCTCGGGCTGTTTGACGATGAAGCCGATCTTGGTGTCCTGCGCATAGGCAGACGCGATTGTCGTGACCGACAAGACGGCGAGAGCGCCCGCGACGAGCGCGGTTTTCAAAAGTCGCATGTTTACCTCCCAGCGAACGGCCGGGCGCCGAGCCCGGGTCTCTCGTCTCTAATCAATTTCATCATACACGTCAATTGATCTGGTATGATAAATGATCTAAATAGTGTGAGCAGTAACGCTGGCGCAAATCACCGGTATCCGCTAAGGCCGGGCCGGGCGCGCGCAAACCAGGGTTCGCTGCCTTGGAGGAGGGGCTGAGGTGAACGAGACACCGAAGAAGGCTGACGAGGCGACGGACGAGCGCGAGACGGTGCGTCGCCCGCGCGTCATGCCGGATGTGACGAAGGCGCTCGCCTCCGACATCTTCTCCGGCCGCTATCCGGCCGGGTCGTCACTGCCGACCGAGAACGACCTTGGCGTCGAATATGGCGTCAGCCGCACCGTGATCCGCGAGGCGCTGAAAGTGCTGGCGGCCAAGGGCCTGGTGCTGTCCAGGCCGCGCATCGGCACGGTGGTCTGCGACCAGGACAACTGGAACATCATCGATCCGCAAGTGCTCGCCTGGCATGCGCCGCACGCCCTGGACGACAAGCTGTTCGACGCGATCCTCGAAACCCGTCGCGCCATCGAGCCGCTCGTCGCCGAGCTCGCCGCCGCGCGCGCCACGCTGCAGGAGATCGCCGACCTGGAAGCGGCATGGCGCGGTATGGCCGGCGCCGGCGAGGACCTCGTCACCTTCTCGCGCAGCGACATCGCCTTCCACCAGATCCTCTATGCCGCCAGCCACAACCCGATCTTCCGGCAGATCGGCAATCTGATCGACACCGGACTGAAATTCTCGCTGGAGGCGACGGCGACCATTTCGCTCGACCGGCGCATGGAAGCAGTGGCGGCGCACCGTGAAGTGGTGGAGGCGCTGCGCATGCGCGACACCGAAGCGGCGCGCGGCGCGGCAAACAGAATCCTCGACCTGGCGGCGCGCGACCTCGTCAGCGCCAAGAAACTCAAGAACAACTGAGACCGGCCGACCGCATGAAAATCACCGCTTTGACCACCTACATCGTTCCGCCGCGCTGGCTCTTCCTCAAGATCGAGACCGATGCCGGCATCAGCGGCTGGGGCGAGCCGGTCGTCGAAGGCAGAGCGCTGACGGTCGAAGCGGCGGTCAAGGAACTGGCCGATTATCTGATCGGCAAGGATCCGCGTCTGATCGAGGATCATTGGACGGTCATGCATCGCGGCGGCTTCTATCGCGGCGGGCCGATCCTGATGAGCGCGATCGCCGGCATCGACCAGGCGCTGTGGGACATCAAGGGCAAGGCGCTCGGCGTTCCCGTGCATGAACTGCTTGGCGGCAAGCTGCGCGAGACGATCAAGGTCTATTCCTGGATCGGCGGCGACCGGCCGGCGGAAGTCGCGGCCGGCGCCAGGGATATGGTTTCGCGCGGCTTCCTGGCGCTCAAGATGAACGGCACCGAGGAACTGCAGATCGTCGACAGCCATGACAGGATCGATGCCGCGGTCGAGCGGGTCGCCATGGTGCGGGAGGCGGTGGGCCCGAATATCGGCATCGCGGTGGATTTCCATGGCCGCGTGCACCGGCCGATGGCGCGCATCCTGGTCAAGGAGTTGGAACCCTACCGGCTGATGTTCATCGAGGAGCCGGTGCTCTCCGAAAACCGAGAGGCGCTGAAGGAGATCGCCGCGCTCGGCTCGACGCCGATCGCGCTCGGCGAGCGGCTCTACAGCCGCTGGGACTTCAAGCCGGTGTTCGAGGAAGCTGTCGTCGACATCATCCAGCCCGACCTGTCGCATGCCGGCGGTATCACCGAATGCCGCAAGATCGCGGCGATGGCGGAAGCCTATGACGTGGCGGTGGCGCCGCACTGTCCGCTCGGTCCGATCGCGCTGGCCGCGTGCCTGCAACTCGATGCCGTGAGCTACAATTGCTTCATCCAGGAACAGAGCCTGGGCATCCACTACAATGCCGCCAACGACCTGCTCGATTACGCCGCCAACAAGGATGTGTTCCGCTATGAGGATGGCTATGTCGCAATTCCCGACGGACCCGGCCTGGGCGTCGAGATCGACGAGGATTATGTGAAGGAGCGCGCCAGGGAAGGGCATCGCTGGCGCAACCCGGTCTGGCGCCACCAGGACGGCTCATTTGCCGAATGGTAACAGGCGCCAAGTGGTAAGCCGGCGAATTTTTCGCCACGCGATAGTTTATAGGGCCACCGCCGCGGGTGCGATCGCTGCGAGGCCGGCTTCGGTCAGCGCGTAGATGCCGCGCTCGGCCCGAGCGAACCAGCCGTAGTAATTATGTTGCAGGATGCTCGCCGCGCGCGGCGACAGGATCTTGAGGTCGCGCGGCCGCTTCGGGCCGTCGGCCATGGCCGCGGCGCAGGCAAGCGCCTCCTGGCGGTAGGCGGTCATGATCGGCTTCTTGCGCGTGCTGCCGCCGACGGACGGATCGCCCTTGCGGCGGTGATGCTCCTCGACCAGGCGCGAGCGCCGCCTGGGATCGCGGCGCGGCGGCAGGGCGGCGGGACTGAGCAGCAGCTCCACCTCGCCTTTCTTGCCGACGCCCAACAGGCCGAAGCCGAGACGGCGGCAGAGCGCGCGGAAGCGGCGGTCGTGCTCCCGACCCTTGCCGCGCGCCGACATATAGGCGGCCAGCCAGACCTCGTCACAGGCCGCCGCGCGGTCGACGGCCTGCAGGACGAGCTCGAGGTTGAATTGCAGCTTCAGCTCGCAGATGACGACCACCGGCGGTTCGCCGGCGCGCACACCGACCACATCGCAGCCGCCGATCTCGCCCTTGACGGCGAAATCCATGTTCTCGAGGAATCGCTTCACCGGCTCGTAGAGGGACGTTTCCTGCATCCGACAGGCATAGCCGATTCGCGGCCGGTCGGCCCAGCGGCGCCATTGCGGTCGCGGGCACCGATGTCAGGCGCGGTGCAGGTAGTCCTCGATCGATTGCGGCTTCATCTCGATCGAAAAGCCGGGTGCTGCCGGCGGCATATAGGCAGCGTCGCTTATTACGCAGGGTTCGATGAAATGCTCGTGCAGGTGGTCGACATATTCGATGACGCGGCCGTCCTTGCTGCCGGATACGGCGACATAGTCGATCATCGACAGATGCTGGACATATTCGCACAGGCCCACGCCGCCGGCATGCGGCCAGACCGGCAGGCCGAACTTGGCCGCGATCAGAAGCACCGCGAGCACTTCGTTCAGCCCGCCCATGCGACAGGAATCGATCTGCACGACGTCGATCGCGCCGCCGGCGATGAACTGCTTGAACATGATGCGGTTCTGGCACATCTCGCCGGTGGCGACCTTGATCGGCGCGACCGCCTTGCGGATCTTGGCGTGGCCGGCGACGTCGTCGGGGCTGGTCGGCTCCTCGATGAAGAAGGGCTTGGCGAAGGCAAGGTCCTTCAGCCAGTCGATCGCCTGGTCGACTTCCCAGACCTGGTTGGCGTCGATCATCAAATAGCGGTCCGGGCCGATGACCTCGCGCGCAATCCTAAGGCGGCGGATATCGTCTTCGCGGTCGCGGCCAACCTTCAGCTTGATGTGGTTGAAGCCGTCGTCGACCGCTTCCTGGCAAAGGCGCCGCAATTTGTCGTCGGGATAGCCAAGCCAGCCGGCCGAGGTGGTGTAGCAGGCATAGCCTTCGCGCTCGAGCGTGGCGATGCGCTCGGCCTTGCCGGCCTTCGCCTTCTTCAGGATCGCCAGCGCCTCGGCCGGCGTGATGGCGTCGGTGAGGTAGCGGAAGTCGACGATGCGCACGATCTCTTCCGGGCTCATCTCGGCGACCAGGCGCCAGACCGGTTTGCCGGCGTCCTTGGCCCAGAGATCCCAGACCGCGTTGACCACGGCGCCGACCGCAAGATGCATGGCGCCCTTGTCCGGGCCGATCCAGCGCAGCTGGCTGTCGCCGGTGACGTGATGCCAGAAGCGGCCGGGGTCCTCCTTCACCCAATCGAGATCGAGCCCGACGACGAGGTGGCGCAGCGCTTCGATCGCCGCGCAGCAGATCTCGTTGCCGCGGCCGATGGTGAAGGTGAGACCGTGGCCTTTCAGCGAGGGAATGTCGGTGTCGAGGATGACATAGGCGGCCGAATAATCCGGGTCCGGATTCATCGCGTCCGAGCCGTCGAGGCTTTGCGACGTCGGGAAACGCAGGTCGAAGGTTCTGAGGTCCGTGATTTTCGTCATTGCCTGCCTCTTAGCTGACCGCCCTTTATCTCATGCTGACGGCCGAAACCGCCTCAGATCGACCAGCCGCCGTCGATATTATAGGCCTGCCCGGTCGTGTAGGTGGCGCCGGCCAGATAGACGGCGAGATCGGCGATCTCTTCCGGCGTGCCGATCCTGCCCATCGGCTGGCGGGCGATGAAGGCCGCGCGGGCGGCCTCATAGTCGCCTTGCGCCTGCATGCGGCCCTGAAGCGAGGGGCTCTCGACGGTGCCCGGGCAAATGGCGTTGCAGCGTATGCCTTTGGCGACATAGTCGGCGGCAATCGACTTGGTCAGGCCGATAACCGCCGCCTTGGTCACGCCATAAGCAAAACGGTTCGGCACGCCCTTCGGGGCGCCCGCCACCGACGCCATGTTGATGATCGAGCCGTCGCCGCGCTCCAGCATGCCGGGCAGCACGGCGCGGATGGTGCGGATCATGGCGCGCACATTGAGATTGATGGCGAAGTCGAGATCCTCGTCCTTCATCTCCAGGATCGAGCCGGCATGGACGAAGCCTGCGCAGTTGAACAGCGCGTCGACGCGGCCGATCTCGGCGAAGGCGGCCTTCACCGCCTCGTCGTTCAGCACATCGAGTTTTCGCGTCTTGATGTCGGGTGTCTTCGCGAGATCGGCCAACGCCGCCTCGTTGATATCGGTGGCGTGGACGACGGCGCCAGCCTTGGCGAAAGCCAGCGCGCTTGCCCGCCCTATGCCTTGCGCGGCCGCCGTGACGACCACGACCTTGCCTGTGATGTCAGCCATTCTTCTGTCTCCGTCTTTCAGCCGGGCCGTCGCTCGACGATGTAAATGTGATCCGCGGCCAGCACGACCTCGTCGCGCTGGTTCAAAACTTCGACGCGCTCGATGACGCGGCCGGCATTTGGCCGTTTCGGGTCGTCTTCCCTGGTCGCGATCGTGGTGCGCGTGCGGATCGTGTCGCCGATGAAGACCGGCTTGATGAAGCGCAGCCGGTCGTAGCCATAGGAGAAGGCGGCGGGATTGATGACGCTCGCCGTCAAGCCGACGCCGACCGAGAAGACCAGCGTGCCATGCGCGATGCGCTGGCCGAAGGGCGTGGTCTTCATGAACTCGGCGTCCATATGATGCGGGAAGAAATCGCCGGTGTGGCCTGCATGGACGACGAAGTCCGTCTCGGTGATGGTGCGGCCGCTGGTGAGGCGCGACGAACCGATCTCGTAGTCCTCGAAATAGGTGGTCTGTTCCATATCCTGCCTACGGCTTTGCGGCCAGCGGCGTTGCCGGCGCGGCGCTCGATTTATAGGCGGCCTCGACCAGCGCCATGGTGTGCCAGGCGTCCTCGACGGAACTGACGAGTTCCGCATCTTCGCCGGACGCGAAACGCTGGACATTGGCCATGCGACCGACAAAGGCATCGGGGAACCATTCGCCAGCGAGGGGCACGCTGACCCAGTCCGACCCGCCCTTGGGATGGATTTCCAGGATGTCCGGCTCGCCGCGCGGATAGTCGAGGTTGAGCCCGAGCTTGACATAGGCAGCGCCCTCGGTGCCGCAGATGCGGAACTCGCAGGCCTGGTAGCGGCGCCCGAATTTGTGGTCGTGGTTGATCGAAAGCCCGCAACGCACCGTGTCGCCATAGTCGAGGATGGCGCTGGTGCGGGTCTGCGCGACCTTGTGATTGGGATGGCCGAGCGTCTTGGCGTGCACGCCCAGCGGATTGCCGAGAAGCTGGCGGATCAGGTCGAGATAGTGGATCGAATGCATGGCGATCTCGACGCGCGGCGCCTTGAGCAGGAACTCCCACAGCTGCCAGGGCGTGTCGAGCGCCAGCAGCGCGTCGAAATCGACGACCTCGCCCAGCCAGCCCTTGGCAATAGCATCCTTCAGCGCCAGCATCATCGGCGCGAAGCGGAGCTGGAAGTTCACGGCGGCCTTCAGTTGCTTGGCGCGGCAGATTTCGAGGATTTCCGTCGCCTCGCCGAGATAATTGCCCATAGGCTTCTGGATCAGCGCGACCGCGCCATCCGGCAGAGCCTTCAGCACCTCGGCGTGACGGCCGGGCGGCGTCGCAAGGTCGAAGATCGCGTCCTTCACCGCGGCCGCTTCCTCAACCGAACGGAACGCCGTCACGCCCCATGTCTCGGCGAGTTTTTGCGCCTTGGCCTGATCCGGATCGTAAAGACCGGCAACTGGAAAACCGCCCTTGCGGTAGGCGGGAAAATGCGCATCGCCGACGATCGAGCCGGCGCCGAAGGTGACGATCGGGCGCGGCTTCGAAGGTTTTGGCCAGGACTGCGCCAGCGATGCCGGATCGAAGGCATCAGTCATGATGGAAGACCTCGTCCATCGTCGCCCACCATTCGCCTTCCTTGCGGGTCGGCAGCGGCTCTTGGCAGGGCATGCAGACCGCCCACCATTCCTGGGTCTTCGGGTCGGCCGCCATCTTGGCCATGTCGGCTGCGTAGTCGGTGCCGTGATATTCGAAATAGGAAAAGAGCAGGTTCTCCGGCCGCTTCAGGTAGATCGAATAGTTCTTGATGTTGCAGGCCGAGATCATGGCGAGAACGTCCGGCCATACATCCGCATGAAGCCGGACATATTCCTCGACCTTCTCGGGTTTCAGCCCGAGCACCATTCCCATGCGCTGCATATCCGCCTCCCTATTTCGCGATCGCCGTCGTGAATTCGGCGATGCTTCTTGCCTTGACCGCATCCCAGTCCCAGTCGATGCCGATGCCGGGCTCGCTGGGCGCCAGCGCATGGCCATCCTCGATGCGCATCTTCTTACCAGTAAGCTCGTCGAGCTGCGGAATATACTCGACATATTTGCCGTTCTGGATGGCGCAGGTGAGGCTGACATGCAGTTCCATAAGGAAATGCGGGCAGACCGGCATGTCGAAGGCTTCAGCCGCATGCGCGACTTTCAGCCAGGGCGTGATGCCGCCGATGCGGCCGACATCGACCTGGATGATGTTGCAGCAGCCCTTTTGCATATACTCGCGGAAATGCCTGATCGAATAGAGCGACTCGCCAACGGCGATCGGCGTCGCGGTCGAATTCGACAGCCGCACATGGCCGTCGATGTCGTCGGCCGGCAATGGCTCCTCGATCCAGGCGAGGTCGAGCTCGCGCAGCCGCTCGGCGCGGCGGATCGCCTCGTCGACGGAAAAGCCCTGGTTGCAGTCGGTCATGATCTCGTAGCCGTCGCCGACCGCCTTGCGCACCGCCGACAGCCGCGCGACGTCCTCGGAGCCGTGCGGCTTGCCGATCTTGACCTTGGAACCGGTGAACCCTTTGGCCTTCGCGGCAAGCGCGTCATCGACCAGCGCCTGCGTCTCGATATGCAGCCAGCCGCCCTCGGTGGTGTAGAGCGGGCAGCGGTCCTTGGCGCCGCCGGCGAGCTTCCAGAGCGGCAGGTTCTGCTTTCTCGCCCGCAGATCCCACAGCGCCGTGTCGATCGCGGCCAGCGCGATCGCGGTGATGGCGCCGATAGTGGTGGCGTGGGTGGCGAATTCGAGGTCATGCCAGATCGCCTCGATCTGGTCGGCGTCGCGGCCGATCAGGCGCGGCGCGAGATGGTCGGCCAGAAGCCGCATCACCGACGAGCCGCCGGTGCCGATCGTATAGCTGTAGCCGGTGCCCGACGCGCCGTCGGAATCGGTGATGGTGACGATCGGGGTTTCCTGGCTGACGAAGCTCTGGATCGCGTCCGTGCGCTTGACCTTCGGCACGAGGTCGACCATGCGCAGTTCGATTTTCTCGATTTTTGCCATGTCAGTTCCTCAGCGATTTGCCGGTTTCGGCGGAGAACAGATGCGCGCGGCTCAGGTCGAAGCTCATGCCGATCCGGTCGCCGGCTTTCAGCGGCTTCGGATTGAGCATGCGCGACACCCAGTCGGTGCCGTTGAACTCGGCGAAGACCAGCGTTTCGTTGCCGAGCGGCTCGGTGATGCTGACCGGCAGCTCGACGCGGTGGACTTCCGTCTCGCCGCCGGAGCTCAGGCCGTGCCCGGTGGGATAGAAATCATCGGGACGGATGCCGAACACGACCTTGTCGCCGGCAGCCGTCTTCGACTTGAACTGTCCGGGCAGCGGCAGGCTGTCGCCGCCGCTGAAGACCAGCCTGCCGTCGCTCAACGTCGCCTCATGCAGGTTCATCGGCGGCGAGCCGATGAAGCCCGCGACGAAGTGTGTCGCCGGGCGGCTGAACACCTCGTCCGGCGTGCCGACCTGCTCGATATGGCCTGAGCGCATGATGACGATGCGGTCGGCGAGCGTCATCGCCTCGACCTGGTCGTGGGTGACGTAGATGACCGTCGACTTCACCTTGGCATGCAGCTTCTTGATCTCGGTGCGCATCTGCGTGCGCAGCTTGGCGTCGAGGTTGGACAGCGGCTCGTCGAACAGGAAGACATCCGGATCGCGCACGATGGCGCGGCCCATGGCGACGCGCTGGCGCTGGCCGCCGGAGAGCTGCGAGGGACGGCGCTCCAGCAGTTCGTCGAGGCCGAGGATGGCTGAGGCCTCAGCGACACGCCGGTCCATATCGCCCTTGGCGACGCCCGCGATCTTCAGCGAGAAGCCGAGATTCTCGCGCACCGTCATATGCGGGTAGAGCGCGTAGGACTGGAACACCATGGAGATGTTGCGCGAGCGCGGCGGCAGGTCGTTGACCATGCGGCCGCCGATATCGATGTTGCCGCCAGTGATATCCTCCAGCCCAGCGATCATGCGCAGCGTCGTCGACTTGCCGCAGCCGGACGGACCGACCAGCGCGATAAACTCGCGGTCGGCGATCTCGAGATCGATGCCGTGCACGATCTCCATATTGCCGTAGCGCTTGGAGAGCTTTTTCAGCGAAACCGTTGCCATGAAGTCAACCTTTCACCGCGCCGGAGGTGAGACCGCCGACGAGGTGTTTCTGGACGATGTAGGTGAGGGTCAGCGCCGGGATGATCATCACCACGGCCAGCGCGCACATGCCGCGCCAGTCGATGGTGAACTCGGCCGTGTAGTCGAGCAGCCCGACGGGCAGCGTCTTGGAATTGACGGAGCGGGTAAGCTGCGAGGCCAGCGCGAACTCGTTCCAGCAGGTGAGGAAGGCGAAGATCGCGGCCGATGCGATGCCGGGCCGCGCCAGCGGGAATTCGACCTGCCAGAAGGCCTGCCAGCGGGTGCAGCCGTCGATCTGCGCGGCTTCGGCCAAGTCCTTCGGCACCTGGCGGAAGAAGCCATCGATCAACCAGATGGTGAAGGGCACGTTGAGCGCGACATAGGCCAGGATCATGCCGATATGGGTGTCGATGATGCCCAGCCGCACATAGAGGAAGAACAAAGGCAGCGAGAGCGCGATGCCGGGCACGGTGCGCGTCAGCATCAGGCCGAGGAACATGCCCGATTTGCCGCGGAAGCGGTAACGGGCGAAGGCGTAGCCGCCGGCCATGCCGATGGCCACCGCGATCACCGTCGACGTGACCGAGATGATCAGCGAATTGCGGAAATAGTCGAGCACCGGAATGCCGCCTTTGCCGATACCGCTGAACATGGCGATGTAGGCGTCGAAGGACAGTTCCTGCGGGATCCAGACCGGCGGCTTGGCCATGATCTCGACCGTTGGCCGCAGCGAGGACAGCACGATCCAGATGCCCGGCAGGCAGATGAGGAGCATGGCAAGAAACAGGCCGACGCGATGCGCGACGGTCAGCGCGCGGCGGGTGAGGCGGGCGGAGGCGTTCTCGTCCATTGTCACCACTCCGCGCCGATCTGCGCGCGCGCCGCGGCGAGCTTGTTGTAGAAATAGACGGTGAAGGCGATCGACAACAGGATCGAGAAATAGGCCATGGCATTGGCGAGACCCATGCGGGCGTCGCTGTAGGCGGTGCGCCCGACCAGCGTCCACAAAAGCTCCGTGCGGCCGGCGGGGCCGCCATCGGTCATGATCTTGACGATGTCATAGGCACGCGCGACATCGAGCGAGCGGATGGTCATGGCGATGTAGGCGAAAGGCATGACGAAGGGCCAGACCACGTAGCGGAAGGTCTGCCAGGGCGTGCAGCCATCGACACGCGCCGCCTCTATCGGCTCCTTGGGCATGGCGAGCAGCCCGGCCAGGATCAGGATGGCGAAGATCGAGGTCGACGACCAGATCTCGGCGATCGAGATGGCGATGAAGGCGAGATGGCCCTCGATCAGCCACGGGATGGCATCCTGCGTGAGCCCTAGCGACTGCAGCGCATTGTTCACCAAGCCGATATTGTCGTTGAACATGAACTTGAACTGGAAGCCGACCAGGATCGGCGAGAACATCATCGGAAACATCATCAGCGTGCGCAGGATGCGCTGGCCGCGTGTCGCCTTCTCGACCAGCATCGCCAGGCCGAGGCCGAGCAGCATTTCGAGGTTGAGCGCGATGGTGAGCAACAAAACGGTACGGCCGAAGGCCCACCAGAAATCGGCATTGGACAGGATCGAGAGATAGTTCCTGAAGCCGACGAAGACGAAGAACGTCTCGGGCCGGGTCAGCCGGAACGGGGTGAAACTGGAATAGAGCGACAGGATCAACGGCAGCACCACGACCGCCGCCAGCACGATGATGGCCGGAAGCAGCAGCAGGAACGGCGCGGATGGCTTGAAGCCCTTCATCAGGATCCTGTGAGGTTTTTTCATTCAACTTCGGGCCGCCCACCGGCGAGGCCCCGACCGGAAACGGAAAGTCCGAACCGGCGACATACATCACCTCCCCCATTCGCGATGGGGGAGGTGATGTTGGCAGCAATGCTTACAACTTGCCGGCGTCCTGAAGGATCTGCGTCGCCTTGGCGGCCGCCTCGTCCAGGGCCTGCTTGGTCGTCTTGTCGCCAAGGATCGCCGCCTGCAGCTCGGGGTAGACGGCGTTGGATATCTCGATCCATTCAGGCGTCTGCGGCACGGCGAAGGCGTGCTTGGCTTCCTCCTGGAAGGCAGCGAGAACCTCCTTCTTGTACGGATCGTTCTCGGCCTGCTTCAGGTCCCAGTCCCAGACCGCGGTGCGGGTCGGCAGCGGGCCGGCGGCGGCTTCGAGCTTCTGGCTGTCCTCATTGGTCAGCCACCACACCAGCGAAGCGGCGGCTTCCTTGTTGGCGCAGTTCTCGGTCACCGAGAAGCCGTGGAAGCCCGACCAGCCGGTGCGCTTGCCGGAGGATCCCTTCGGCGCGACCTTGACGCCGACATTGCCGGCGACCTTCGAGGACTTCGGATCGTTGAAGAAACCGGCCCAGCCCGGCCAGTCGAGGTTGATCGCCACGGTGCCGGAGGCAAAGCCCTGGCCAAGATCGTCCCAGAGGTAGTTGGTGGTGCCGGCCGGCACGGCCTTGGCCTTGTAGAGGTTGACGAACCAGTCGAGCGCGCGGATGCCAGCCTCGGAGTTGAAGACGGGCTTGCCGTCCTTGTCGAGATATTCGCCGCCCTCGGCGACCACCATCTCGTAGAAGCGGCCGTTGATCGCCTCTTCCTTGCCGGCGAACTGGGTGCCGTAGAAATTGGGCGGGTTGGCGAAGAACTCGGCCTGGTCGGTGACCTCTTTCCAGGTGTCCGGCGGCGCAAGGTCGTAGCCGTATTTGGCCTTGAACTTAGTCTTGTTGTCGGCGTTCTCGTAGAGGCTCTTCTGGTAGTAGAGCGCCGAGACGTCGAACTGCGCGCGCGGCAGCATCTCAAGCTTGCCATCGATGGTCGCGGCCTTGATCGTCGAGGGCACGAAAGCGTCGATCTCTTCCTTCGGCAGGAGCTTGCTGAGATCGGTGTAGAGACCGGTATATTGCGGCGCGAAGGACGAATGGTTCCAGCCGACGCACCAGTTGGTGCTGCCCGAGGCGATGTCGGACTTCAATTCCTTGTCGATGTCGAAGCCGTTCTTCTTGGTCAGGATGTTGACCTTGGCGCCGGTCGCCTTCTCCCATTCGGGAATGCGCTCGTAGAGCTTCTCATATTGCTGGCCGCCGATCAGCTTCACGTCGATCGTCACGCCCGGAAATTTGCCAGGCAGATCGGCCGAAAACGCAGCATTGCTCAGCATCAGTCCGGCCAAAGCCGTCGAAGCGGCCAGAAGCAGTCTCGTCATGTTCTCCTCCCATGAGCCTGTGGCGACGGCCCCGCAGGATACGGAACCGCGCCGATCAGGTTTCATTCATATGCAAATAGCATTTTCATTCCCGGGTCAAGGCGATTATGCTTTCAGCCGAATGAAGTTCATGCATATATGCAGATCGAAATTCACTGGAGGGGCAGATGGCAGAGGAAGAAGATGGGGACCGCTACCGCGCGCCGGCGCTCGACAAGGGCCTCGACATTCTCGAGCTCTTGTCCAGCGTCGATGGCGGGCTGACGCAGGCGGAGATCGCCAAGCGGCTCGACCGCAGCCCGAACGAGTTCTACCGGATGCTCGATCGGCTGGTGCGGCGCGGCTATGTCACCAAGATCGACGGCGACCGCTATTCGCTGACGCTCAAGCTGTTCGGTCTCGCGCAATTGCATGCGCCGGTGCGACGGCTGGTTTCCTACGCAACGCCGATCATGCGGGAACTGGCCGAAACCTCATGGCAGGCCAACCAATTGGTGGTGTTCGACCGCGGCGCCGCCGTGGTCATCGCGCAGCAGGAAGCGCCGCGCTACTGGGGCATCTCGATCCGCGTCGGCTCGCATATCAGCCTGTTCGACACCGGGTCCGGCCATGTGCTGCTCGCCTTCCGCTCGCTGGAAGAGCGCAAGATGATGATTGCCGAGCATCTGCAGAGCACCGAACAGTTCAACCTGACGCCGGAGTTCTTCGCCCGGCTCGACCAGGTGCGGGATCGCGGTTACGAGATGATGGCGTCGCTGCAGACCGCCGGCGTCTACAATCTCTCGACGCCGGTGCTAGGCCCGGACGGCAGGGCTATCGCGGCGCTGACCATCCCCTATATCACGCTCGTCAACGCGCCCACGGCGCCGGACATCACGCTGACGATCAGGCATCTGCAAGGCGCCGCCTCCAGGCTGTCGCAGCTTGCCGGATCCGATGTTCCGCAATCGCAGTAATTTCTTATTTGAATAATGGATTTTTAGGCGGGATATTGTCTGGCACAACGGGAGGAGACGCTGCCATGATCATCGACACGCACCTGCATCTCATCGACCAGAGCGCGCTTCGCTATCCGTGGCTGGCCGGCGCGCCGGCGCTGAACCGCGATTTCTCCTATGAGGAATATGCCGCCGACGCCCGGCGCTCAGGCATTGAAGCGGTGCTGCATATGGAAGTCGATGTCGACCCCGCCGACATCGCCGCCGAGACCGACTATGTGAAGTCGGTCGCCGGCCGGGCTGGAAGCCTCCTCAAGGGCGCGATCGCTTCCTGCCGGCCGGAGGAGGCCGGTTTCGAGGCCTATCTGGAAACGGTCAAGGCCGACCCGTTCGTCAAGGGTTTCCGCCGCGTGCTGCATGTCGTGCCCGACGATCTGTCGGAAGGGGCGTTGTTTCGCCAGAACATCAAGCGGCTGGCCGGCACCGGCCTGACCTTCGACCTGGTGGTGTTGCCGCACCAGATCCCGAAGGCGATGGCGCTTGCCGACCTTGCGCCCGACGTCCAGTTCGTCCTCGACCATTGCGGCGTGCCCGATATCAAGGGCAATGCCGAGCATCCGTGGCGCGAGCATATGGAAGCCATCGCCAGGCGGCCCAACGTCACGGCCAAGATCTCCGGTGTCGTCGCCTATGCCGATCCGGCGACCTGGACGGTCGAGACGCTCAAGCCCTATGTCGAGCACACGATAAGCTCGTTCGGCTGGGACCGGGTGATCTGGGGCAGCGACTGGCCGGTCTGCACGCTGGGCGGCGGGCTGACGACCTGGATCGCCGCGACGCACGCGCTGCTCGCCGGCGCGAGCGAGTCGGAGCGGACGCGCCTGCTTTCGGGCAATGCGCGCCGGCTTTGGCGGCTTGGATAGTCGCTCGATCTAGATCGTCGTCCGGACGTGGCGCTCGCGGCCGTAGAGCGACACCAGCAGCAGGATGACAAGGCCGAGCGCGGCCTGCACCGTCGACGGCCGGAAGCCTAGCCCGATCAGCAGCGTGTTGATTTCGGTCAGCACCAGAACGCCGGCGATGGTGCCGAGATAGCTGCCGCGGCCGCCGACAAGCGCTGCGCCGCCGACCACGACGGCGGCGATCGTCTGGAAGAGATAGGGCTGGCCGACATCGCCATAGGCCGAGCCGGTGAAGCCGAGCAAAAGCACCCCCGCGACCGCGGCGAAGAAGGCGCTCGCCGCGTAGGTGACGATCCACATGCGGAGAGGATCGATCAGTGCCAGCGGCGCCGCCTCAGGATTACTGCCGACCGCATAGAGGCGGCGCCCATAGGGCGTGCGGGTAAGCACCAGCACGATCAACGCGGTCAGCATCACGAGGCAGGGCACCAGCAGGGGCATGGGCAAGGGACCGACCGAGCCGCCGATCGAGACGAAGCTGGAGACGGCCTCCGGCGCCGACCCGGACGGGAAGCCGCCGGTCCACAGCAGCACGGCGCCCTGGACGATCATGCCGATGCCGAGCGTCACGATGAGCGGATGGATGTTGAGCCCGCGCGAGATCAGACCGTTGAGCGCGCCGATCGCGATGGCAAGGATGCCGACGAGAACGCAGACAAGTGTGAAGTTCCAGCCCTGGCCGTAAAGCTGCGCCGCCACGACATTGGCGAAGCCGATGACGAAGGGAATGGAAAGGTCGATGCCGCCGAGGATGACGACCAGCGTCTGGCCGATCGAGGCGACCGCCAGCAGCGAGGCGATGACCAGCAGCGCGCGGATGGCAAAGGGTGCCGAATAGCCCGGGATGAGCAGCGTGCCGACGATCTGCAACAGCAACGCCATCGCGAAGGCGCCGGCGATGCGGGCATTGGTGGACTGGAACCAGTTGCTTGTCATCCCGGTCAGCCTTTCCGCCTCGACAGCCGTTCCTGCACCGCCGTCAGCACCACGGCGATAACGAGGATCAGGCCATACGCGATCTGCAGCACGTAGGTTGAGACGTTGAAGGTGGTGAGCAGGCTCTGCAGCAGGAAGATATCGATGGCGCCGATCGCGGCGCCGCCTAGCCCGCCGCGCCCGCCAGCGAGGCTGACGCCGCCGAGCGCTACGGCGGCAATCGCAATCAGCGTGTAGGTCGGACCGATATTGGGGTCGGCCGAACCGATCAGCGAGGTGAGCATCAGCCCGGCGCCGGCGGCGAAGATCCCGGTCAGGACATAGGCAATCAGCCGCACCTTGGTCACCGGCACGCCAGCCGTGTAGGCGGCGCGGTCGTCGCTGCCGACGGCCATCAGCAGGTCGTAATAGGGTGTGCGGCGTATGAGCAGCCAGCAGAGGCCGATCAGCGCCAGCGGCACGATCGAGAGCGGCCCCGCCATGGCCTTCAGCCAGTCCGGCGCCGGACCGATCGGGGCCGGCAGGATGGTGAGCGTGACGCCGGTGAGGATCAGATAGGTGCCGAGCGTCGCCACGATCGGCTGGATGCGAACGATCGTGGCAAGCACGCCGTTGGCGGCGCCGACCGCCGCACCTACCAGCAGTGCGGCCGGAACGATGACCAGCGGCGACGAGATGCCAAGATTGAGGAACAGCAGTTGGATGACCAGGGCGTTGACGAAGCCCATCAGCGGACCGACGGAGATGTCGATGCCGCCGCGTCCCGCCAGGATGACCGGCGCCGAGGCGACGGCCGCGCCGATCAGGGGTGCGGCCAGCCCGAGCAGCGTGCCCCAGGACGAGGGCTGAAAGCGCGCCGGATTGAGCGCGACGTTGAGCACGAGCAGGACGACCAGCATCACCACGGCAAAGCCGACGCCGCGCAATTTGCGAAGGACCGGGCTCATGCGGCGCGTCCGAACATGGCCGCGATCACCGTGTCGGTGGTCATCTGCGCGCCCGAGAACTCAGCCGACACGCGCTGCTCGCGGAACACCAGCACCCGGTGGCAGAGAAGCAGTATCTCCTCGATCTCGCTGGACAGGATCACCAGGGCCATGCCCTCGGCGGCGAGGTCGCGGAAGACGTCGTAGAGCACGTGCCGGGTCGCGACGTCGACACCGCGCGTCGGATCGTTGAGCAGGAGAAAATTCGGCTCCAGCGCAAGGGCCCGTGCGAGCAGCACCTTCTGCTGATTGCCGCCGGACAATGTCGTTATGGCCGCGTCGGGACGCGGCGCGACGATACTGAGCCTTTGCCGGTAAGCCTCGTAGCGACGACGCCGCGCAGCGAAGCTCAAGAGGCCAAAACGGCGGTCATTCGACACGGTGGAGATGGCGAAATTGTCGAGCACCGACTGCGTCGGGAAAATGCCTGTCGAGCGACGGTCGCGCGGCAGATAGGCGATGCCGCCGGCGACGGCCTTGCGGAAGCTGGTGATCGATCCTGCCTTGCCGTCGACGGCGATCTCGCCCGCGACCGGCCGCTCCAGCCCGGCCAGAGCGCGCAGGAAGCGTTCCTGGCCATGGCCGTCGAGGCCGGCAAGACCGACGATCTCGCCTGGCGCGATGGCCTGGCTGATCGGATCGACGCCGGGCGCGATGACAAGCTCACGCACACGAAGGGCCTTTGCCTCAGCCATGCGCCAGCTCCGCTGCCGTCTGCGGCGCCATCGCCGCCAGAAGCTCGACCGGGGTCGATACGCCGCGCTCTTCTGTCTTAACGACGCGGCCGGCGCGCAGGATCGATATGCGGTCGGACAAAGCCATCACCTCGTCCATGCGGTGCGTGATGAACAGGATCAGCGTGCCCGACCCGGCCATGGCGCGCATCAGCGCGAACACCGACTCGCGGTCGGCGAAATCGAGCGCCGCCGTCACCTCGTCGAGGATCAGGACACGCGGGTTGCGGATGACGGCGCGGGCGAGCACGACAAGCTGCCTTGCGGCAAGCGGCAGCTCGCCGCATGGCCGGTCGAGATCGATCGGCGTCACCGCGAAGCGGCCGAGCGCCGCCTGCGCCCGGGCCTGTCGCTCGCCGCGCGGGACGCCTCGGCGCCAAAGCCCGTCGAGGCCAAGCAGGATGTTGTCGGCCACCGAGCGGTCGGGCGCGACCAGCACCTCCTGGAAAACCGTGGCGAAGCCGGCGGCCTGAAAGGCGGCGGGCTGCGCGCCGGGGAACGCCTTGCCGTCGAGCAGGATTGCGCCGCCATCCGGCTGCACGATGCCGGACAACAGCTTCACCAGCGTGCTCTTGCCCGAGCCGTTCTCGCCGAGGATCGTATGGATCGTGCCGGGACGGAAGGCGATTGATCCCTCGGCCAGCGCGACGGTTTCGCCATAGCGTTTGGAGACGCCTTGGACTTCGAGCATGTGTCTTTCCAAAAAGAGAGAAGCCGGCGCTCTCAAGGAGAGCCGGCTTCACGTGACATCACTTGGCGCAGGCGTCCGGCACCTTGGAATAGTCCCAGCCCTTGGTCGGCGCGGGATTGGCGAAATAGGCGTCGAGCACGTCCTCGGGCATCGGGTCCGTCGGCGGCACCGGGAAGACCGAAACGGCGTCCGGCGTCATGCAGTCCTTGTACCACTTGTCGAGCTCGGCGGCATGCACCGGCGGGATCGGGATCAGCAGCGTGTTGAGCTTCGGCTTCTGGCCGTCGAGCATGCGCTCGCCGACGCGAAACAGCGTCTGCGCCGTCCAGCCCGGCAGCACCGCATGACCCTCGAAGCGGTATTTGTCGGGATTGGCTTTCCAGTAGCCGAGCGCATCGCCGGTGATCGAGCCGGTGATCAGCGGCGCCGGCCGACCGGCTTGGGCGAAGGCCTCGGCGACGACGCGGCTTTCGCTGCCGGTGGTCCACACCGCGTCGATCGGCGCCGGATTGGTGGCGATGGCCTGCAGCACCACCGTCTTGGTGACGTTGGCCGTCCAGTTGCCGTTGACCGTGCGCGCGACCTTGAGGCCCTTGTTCTCGGCCAGCGCCTTGTCGGCTCCCTGCTTCTCCTGGACCACGATCGGATGGCCGGCGATGCCTTCGACCACCAGCACGCTGGCGTCGGGCTTGGCCTTGCCGATCGCCGTCATCATGTCAT
Organism: Mesorhizobium sp. BH1-1-5; assembly: GCF_020165615.1. Taxonomy (NCBI): domain Bacteria; kingdom Pseudomonadati; phylum Pseudomonadota; class Alphaproteobacteria; order Hyphomicrobiales; family Phyllobacteriaceae; genus Mesorhizobium; species Mesorhizobium sp. BH1-1-5. The sequence goes on along the minus strand of NZ_JAIUIM010000006.1, from coordinate 74,046 downwards.
AGCCCCAGCGGGCATAGTTGGAATCGACATTGATGGCGTTGGGGCTGGTGATCGAGCCGGCCGCCGTGATGAAGGGAATGCCCGCCTTGGCCGCTGCATCCACGGCGTCGTCGAGCGCCGTCGCCGAGCCTGGGATCGAGGTGATGATCGAGCACTTCTTGTCGATGAAGGCGCGGATCTGGTTGATCTGCTGACTCGGGTCGTTGTTCGAATCCGAGACCTCGAAGCTCGACACCGTGCCGTCTGCGATGAGCCCGTCGACCAGCCGCTTCAGCTCCTTGGTGACCGACACGCGCCACGGATTGCCCTGGTAGCTCTCCGAGTGGCACCACTTCCACGGCTTGGGCGGCGGCGTGAAATTCTCCCAGGCCGAGGGCAGAACTTTCTGCGGGGCGCCGTCATACTGCGCCTTGAGATCGGCGGGCAGGCCGTCAATCACCGACTTCACGTCGGCGGCATGGGCCGCGAGCGGGATCGAGACTATGGCAGTTGCGGCGAGCATGCCGCGTATCAGGCTGGTCATTTTTTCCTCCCTTGGTGCACTGGAACTAACCGGCGATGGCCGGCGCGAAACTCTCCCGGAACAGGCGATTGATGTCGGCGACGACGCGGCGGGCGCCCTGCCGGCCGGCAAGACCTTCATTGATGCGGTCCGAGGCCCGCTGCTGGAACGCCATGTAGCCGTCATGGCGCGGGCGGACCCAGGCGCCTTCCAGCGTCGCGCGCGTGTCGCGATAGAAGTCGCCGGTCGCGGCGTTGACGGCATCGTCCTCCCAGGCCGCGGCATGGCCGGGTTGGCCGCCGGCAGTGGCGTAGGACCCGCGCTGCACGTCGCCGCTGGCGATCCAGTAGGCGAAGTCGATCGCCGCCTCGCGCGCGGCGGAAAAGGCGGAGACGGCGATGCCAGTGCCGCCGAGCGCGGAGCCGACCGGACCGTTGCCGCCGGCGACCGGCATGTCGGCGAAGGCGAGGCGATGCGGCCGGAAGCCCGCTACCGCGTAAGGAACATAACCGTAGATCAGCGGCGCGCAGGCGATGCGCGAACCGGGCTCGGCCATTTTTTCGAAGACGGCGATCGGGTCCATCGTCAGGCATGCGGGATCGACGAGCGCCGCGATCTCGCGCAGCATCTCGAAGGCGGTTTCGCCGGTCTCGCCGTCGGCAAGGTCGGCCGAGCCGTCGACCGTGCAGGGCCGGCCGAGATCGGCCGCCAAAGTGTAGAAACACATCAGCGAATGCGGGGGCCGGAGCGGCAGGAGCACGCGCCCCTGCTCGGCGAGCGCCAGCACTTCCGTCCAGATCGCCGGCGCGGTCCCGATCAGGTCGGGCCGCCAGGCCTGCACCTGGGTCGCGGCATCGATCGGGAAAGCCCATTGCCGGCCCTGCCAGGTGTAGCTCGGATAGGATCGGCCGACGCTTCCCCTGGCCAGCGCCTCGCGTTCCGCTTCGCGTCCCGGCACATCGAGCGGCGCCAGGCATTTCTCGGCAGTGATCTGACCGACATGTGGATGGTCGATGACTATCAGATCATAGGCGCGGGCGAGTTCTTCCACCGGGAAGGACTCGAAGTCCTGCAGCGAGCGCTTTTCCCATTCGATCGAGACGCCGGTCTTTTGCTGCCAAAGCGCCGAGCACGCCACCATCGGGTCGTAGCCGCGCGGATGGCTCCAGGTCATGCCCTTCAACGAAACGCCGCTCACAGGCCGAACTCCGCGCGGATCTTTTCGCTGTGCTCGCCGATGCGCGGGGCGGCGCGGTCGACCTTGGCGCGCGCGCCGTCGACGCGCAGCGGCGTGCGGGTGGTGAGGATCGAGACATTGTCCTCGCGCGTCACGGTCTGCAGCATGTCGAGCGTCTTGAAGCCGTCGCTTTGCATCAGTTCCGGCCAGGTCAGCACCTTGGCGCACCAGACATCTGCTGGCTCGAGTATGGCCAGCCATTCGTCGATGGTCTTTTCGGCGATGCGCCTGGCGATGATCGCCTTGATCTCATCGCGGGCGGTGAACCAGGTCGCGGGCTTGTCGCGGAACGGATCGAGCCCGGGCAATTCGAGCAGATCGGCAATCTTCGGGATCGGCGTCATGGCGATCGCCAGATAGCCGTCCTTGGCCGGATAGACGCCGTAAGGCGCCGAGAGATAGGCATGCGCGCTGCGGAAGGACGAACGCTTCGGCAGGCGGCGGCCGTCGTTGAGATGCGTGGTCAGCACCTCGAACTGGAAATCGATCAGCGCCTCGAGCAGGCTGGTCTCGACGTGACCGCCCTCGCCGGTGATGCCGCGCCGCACCAGCTTGGCGAGGATGCCTTGGGCGCAGGCCGCGCCCGCCAGCATGTCGGCGATGGCCAGGCCGAACGGCACCGGCCCCTGCTCCTCGTCGCCGTTCAGCCACATCACGCCCGAACGAGCCTGGGCGAGCAGGTCCTGCCCCGGGCGCTTCACCCAGGGACCGTCCTCGCCATAGCCGCTGATCGAGGCGTAGACGAGCCGGGGGTTGATCGTCCTCACATGCTCATAGTCGAGGCCGAGCCGCTCGATGACACCCGGCCGAAAATTCTGGATGAGCACATCGGCCCTGGCGATCAGCGTCCGCAGCATGGCGAGATCGGCCTCGTTCTTGAGGTCGACGGCCAGGCTCTCCTTGCCGCGGTTGATGGCGTGGAAAATGGTGGAATCGCCGCCGATCTCGGTGTCGCTGAGATAAAGCCGGCGCGACAGGTCGCCGCCGTCGGGCCGCTCGATCTTGATGACGCGCGCACCGAGGTCGAGCAGGCGCAGCGAGCAGTAAGGTCCCGACAGGAACTGGCTCATGTCGACGACGACGAGGCCGGTCAGCGGAAGTTCGGTGTCAGCGGCCACGGTTCACTTCTCTGTCTTGCCGACGAAATCGGCCGGGTTCTTGTATTTCACCGTCTGCAGATGCTCGCAGTAGAGCACCAGCTCTCCTTCACCCTTGAAGACTTCGTAGCTGGCGCGGATCAGGCCCATGTCCTGGTAGCGCGGCTTTTTGTCGAGGTTGGTGCGGATCGAATAGATGGTGTCGCCGATGAAGACCGGCTTGATGAAGCGCAGCTTATCGTAGCCGTAGGAAAAGGCGTTGATGCAGTTGGTGGCGACGAGGCCGAGCCCGGCCGAGAAGACGAAGGCGCCGGCCACCAGCCGCCGACCGAAGATGCCTTCCTTCCCGGCGAACATCTGGTCCTGCACGTAGGGATGGATATCCAGCACCAGCGTATTGAACATATGGCTTTCGCCCTCGGCGATGGTGCGGCGGAGCGAGCGGATTTTGTGGCCGGGCTGCCAGTCCTCGTAGAACCAGTTTTCCGAATTCCAGACCGGGATTTCGGCATGCGCCTCAGGCATGTCGGCCGGATGCGTCGAGGCGACACCGACGGTCGGCGAGAATGCGCTCATGATCCTCTCCGGGAGCTTCCGGCGCGGCCTGCAGAGCGGTTCCGGGCACGATGCCGAATGGCGAGATGCATGATCGCTTTCCTCCCGTGAGTTTTCTTTTGTGAATAATATTTTCACATATGGGATTGCCTTGCAAGCGATGATCGGCGAAATTTTTGGAAAGCCGGCACGGGCGGACGAGCCCCCGGCCGTGAGCAGGAAGTCGCGGGCAAGCCCACGAATGCCTGCTCAGGGATTGTTGTTTTTCGCAGGGTTCTCTTCGCAAAACCGTGGGACACTTTGCGGAACCTGCTAGGAGGAAGATCGATGCAAAGCGCCTGTCTTGTCTTTGTCGGCAGCCTCAACCGCGAGGCGCCCTATTTCCAGGGCGCGCGCGGCATCGGCCTCGGCGTCTATGCCTTCGACGAGGCGACGCTTGCCGTGCAGAAACTCGCCGAGACCAACGATGTCGACAATCCGACCTTCCTGTCGGTGACGCCGGATGGCTCCCGCATCTATGCCAATTCGGAAGTCTTTGCCTGGCGCGAGGGAACGGTCTCGGCCTATCGCTTCGAGCGCGCCACCAACTCACTCGCCTATATCAACAAGCAGCCGTCGCTTGGCAGCATCACGGCGCACAACACGATCACGCGCGACGGCAGCAAGCTTCTGGTCGCGAATTACGGCATGGGCAGCGGCGGCCCCGACAAGGCGGTCGCCGTGTTCGGCTTTGCGGCCGACGGTGGCCTGACCGCGCCGCTGGCGAGCGTGGCGCATTCCGGCACCGGCCCCAATGCCGAGCGGCAGGAGCGGCCGCATGCCCACAGCGTCACCGAAACCATCCAGGGCGGCGTCGCCATCGTCGCCGATCTCGGCATCGACCAGTTGGTTTCCTACCGGATCGAGCCGGACGGCGCGCTGGTGAAGCTCGCTTCCTCGGCGCTAGCGCCCGGCGCCGGGCCGCGTCATGTGGCGCTGCACCCGAACGGCCGCTTCGTCTTCGTCATGAACGAGTTGGACTCGACGGTCGTCTCCTTGGCGCTCGACCCATCCTCGGGGCGGCTCGAGACAATCGACACCAAGCCGGCGGTTCCCGGAGAGGCTCGCGCGCATAATCACTGCGCCGACATCCAGATCTCGCCCGATGGGCGCTTCCTCTACGGCTCCAACAGAGGCCATGACAGCGTCGCCATCTTCGCCGTAGACCAGCAATCGGGGAAACTGGAGCTCGTCGACTTCGCGCCTTGCGGTGGCGCGACACCGCGCAACCTCGCGCTGACGCCGTCGGGCAAGCATCTGTTTTCGGCCAACCAGAACGCCGACCGCATCTCGATCTTCGCCCGCGACGGGCAGAGCGGCCGGCTGACCGACACCGGCCACGCCATCGAGATCGGAACGCCGATGTGCGTGCGGATCACGCAGGACCCGCTTCAATCTTAGCGACGGGCTTTTCTCACTGGCTGACCCGGGCGAACGAGCCGGCATAGGTCTGGCCGGCAAGCGCATAGGTAACGCTGAGCGTTCCCGGCGACGGCATCGTGGCGGTGATATCCGCGCCGTTCGGCAGGCGTCCGAGCTTCAACGTGGCACCGGAAATCCTGCCAGAGCCATCGGCGACGCCCGGCTTATTGTCGGCCAGGTCGCCCCATGCATAGCTGGCCGTCACTTGCCCGCCCGAGGACACGGTCAGGACCGCCAGCTTGCCGTCATACATGCCGTTGAGCTGCCCTGCCCATATGCCGGAGAATGCGGCATATTTGGCCGGAACGCCCTTGCCGGGCGGAACGACCGCCACCGTCTGGTCCAGCATAGCCGAATTCGACGAGGCCGGAGCGGGAGCGGCGGCTGGAGCGGGTTGCGGGTGGGCAACAAGCCGTGTGTCTGGGGTCGATTGGCAGGCAAGAAGCGCGAATGCCGAAAACCCAAGCATCGCGAGGAGACTGTTTGATCGCGCACCCAGTCCGGATCGAACCCGTCTCCGCACCTGATTCCCATCCAGAATCGGAATATTCATAAGCATCCCTCTGACAGGAAGCCCTTAGCCTAGTTGCCGCCACCGGCATAGGGCTTTCCTCGGGCGCTTTCCTTTGCACCCGGCGCGAACAATCGAACGAGCAAGTTGTCGTCGCCAAACCCGCCGGATTTCGAGACGATCGCCGTTCCGTCCCACGTGCCCGCGACCATCCGGCTCATCGCAACGCCCGGCTCGTACAGTCCCTCGCAAAGAAGATGGGAGGCGGCGCAAATGCGGAGCAGCAACCGCAAGGTCCATCCGCCCGTCACCAGCACGGCTCGCGGACGCGGCGCGGTGGCCACGAGCCGCGCGAGCGAACGCTCGATCATGGCGCGCGCTTCAGGAACCGAGACCGCATTCGAGGGAGAAACCAGCATGACTGGCGGCTCGGGCTGCATAGTGCTGCCGTCCATCATGAGCGACCGCAACCCCGGAACAGCCGCGATCTGACGCAGGGTCACCGGATGGTTCGTTCCGCAAATCGCCAGATCGAGCGTCGGCGGCGACAGGCTGGCAGATGCGCGCCCGGCAAGCACCGATGCCAGCCCTCCGGCGCCGATATAGAGATCGTCGTCGCCTTCCCCGAACGCCGCGACGGCATCCGCAAGCTCCGCGTCGCTGGAAGCGTCGGCGACGACAAATCCGCCCGGCACAGCATCTTTGCCCAGCATCGCCGCCGGGATGCCATGGCTTGACAGTGCATCGACCAAGGCCGGCCCGACCTGCAACTTGCCGTCCTGCGAGATCACAAGCTGCCGCCCGTCGACCGTCACCCTGCCCATCGCCGGAAAAGCAGGGGCAAAAAGCGCCCGCCGGAACCGCCCGGCGCGAAAGACGGCGACTGCCTCCGCGATCGGGTGGCCGCGCATGACGCTGTCGATCTTCTTGAATGAGAGCACGCCCCGCTCGCGGCCGGCAAAAATCTCGGCGACGCGCCCGCAAGCCGTTGTCTCGTCGAGATCACGCGTGTCGAGGTCGATCGCATTGCCGCCGGAAATGGCGGGCGGCCGATCGAGCCAGACTTGGATCGGGTTTTCGGGCGTGGCGAAATAGCCGGCCGTGTCGAGCGCGCCGGTAATGTCGTCGGCGACGATCAGGACATCCTGCTTGCCAGCGCCGCGCCCGGTCGGGCCAAGCTTCACGCAGCCTTCTCCGCGGTGAGCGACAAGGCGTAGTCGATCGCCTCGATGAGGCTGCTTTCCCGGGCGATGCCGCGGCCGGCTATGTCGAAGGCGGTGCCGTGATCTACGGAGGTTCGCACGATCGGCAGGCCGAGCGTGATGTTGACCCCGCTCAGGCCAAGCCATTCGCCGGTCCGCGGGTCGATCTGGAAGCCGAGCAGCTTCACCGGGATATGGCCCTGGTCGTGATACATGGCCACGACCGCGTCATAGGCGCCGCCGCGCATCTTGACGAAGACGGTGTCGCCCGGGACGGGTCCATGGATATCGTGGCCGCGCGCCCTGTAATCAGCGACGATCGGCTCCGTGACGCGGATATCGTGGGTGCCGAAAATGCCGCCTTCGCCGGCATGCGGATTGAGCGCGGCGATCGCGACGCGGGGGGCGGCGATCCCCAGATGCCTCAAGGCTTCGATCGTCAGGTCGAGAACCCGGCGCATGCGTGGCTCCGTCGCCCGCTTCGGCACATCCTCCAGGGCAATGTGCGTCGTGACATGGCTGACGCGGAAGGCTCCGTGCGCGAGCATCATCGCGCTGTCGCGCGCCCCGGTCAGCGCCGCCAGCAGTTCGGTGTGACCGGGGAACCGATGACCCGCCAGGTGCAGCGATTCCTTGTTGAGCGGCGCGGTGACGATGGCCGAGGCCTCGCCCGCCATCGTGCGGCGCACGCCCTCGGCCACGGCCTCGTAGGCCTGCCTGCCGCCTTCCGCGGAGACCTGGCCGATTGCGACAGCGGAACCCTCGATCGGCCAGATGCCGAGCGGCTCGTCAGCTTGCGCGACGGCGGGCAACGGCAGACCGAGCGACCGCGCCGCCTCGCCCAGCACCGACAGCGACCCGATTATGCGCAGCCGAAACGCGCCGGTTTCGAGTTGCGGCGCGAAATGCCGGCCGGCCTTGAGCGCGATCTCTGGCCCGACGCCCGCCGGATCGCCGACGGTGATGGCAATCGTTGCGGTCATTCAGCTCTCTCCAGGGGCCGTGCGGGCGTTGAAGACACAATCACGCCAAAGGCCGCCCGCCGTCGACCGGAATGACAACACCCGTCGCGAAGCGAAGCTGCGCCGCGGCCGCCAGGACCGCCTCGGCGACATCGTCGGGCGTGCCCAATCGCCCGAGCGGCGTCCGGCTCGCCTGTTCATCGCGCCAGGATTCGTCGCGGCCTTTGATGAAATCGGTGTCGACGACGCCGGGCGAGACCGACACGACCCTGATTTTCGGCGCGAGCGCGCGCGCCAGCGACTTGGTCAGGTTGTCGACCGCGGCCTTGGACGCGCAATAGGCGATGTTGCTGCCCATGGCGGTTACGCCCGCGATCGACGAGATGTTGACGACGACGCCGTCGCCAGTGCGGTCGAGCAATGGTCGCATCGCCCTTGTCGTGGCGATGACGCCACGCACGTTGACGCTGAGGATGCGGTCGATCAACGCGTCGTCCAGGCTGTCGAGGTCCGGATGCGGGACGAAGCGGGTTATACCGGCGCAATTGACCAGGATATCCAGCCGCCCGAACCTCTTGTCGATCTGGCCGGCCAGCCGCGCCAGGCAACCGCTCTCGGTGACGGCCGCCTCCGCGGCCATGTGATCGCCGGGCGCCAGCGTCGAGACCAGCGCTTCGGCCGCCTGGCGCGAGCTGTTGTAGCCGATGACGACCGAGGTCCCTTCCTGCGCCAGCCTGGATACGATCCGCGCCCCGATACCGCCGGTCCCTCCGGTCACCAGGGCGACCTTGTCTTGCAGCATTGCCGCCATGGCCGTCTCCGTGTCAGACGCCGGTGCGTCGCTTGTGGGCGACCAGCGCCATGAGATTGCGGTCGCGCCAGGTGCTGCGTTCGCCAAGCTGGGATAGCTCTAGCTTTTCGCGACGCTCGGCTTCGGCCTTGGCGATAAGCGCTTCGGACCACGGCGCCGGATCGCGCCTTGCCAGCGCGATCGCGTGGTAGAGCGGTCCCAGGCGTCGCGCATAATCCGCGATGCCGCCCGGCGCGTTGAGGTCGATCGTCTCGAACGGTCCCATGAAGGACCAGCGGTAGCCGAGCCCGTGCGACACGGTCAGGTCGATGTCGGCGGCACTTGCGACGCCTTCCTCCAACAAGGCCCAGGCCTCGTTGAGCAAGGCCCCCTGCAGCCGGTTGAGGACAAAACCGTCGACCTCCTTGCGCACGACGATGGCGGCCTGGCCCGCCTGTTCCATCTGCGCCCGCAGCCAGGGCAGGACGTCGGCGTCCGTCCAAGGCGCCGGAACAAGCTCGACCAGCGGGATAAGGTGCGGAGGGTTGACGGGATGCGCCACGAGGAAGCGGGCCCGATTGATGCATTGTTCCGTGAAGGCCGAGGCGGGAATGCCCGAGCTCGAACTGCCCACGACCGCGTTCGGCCGCATGGCCCGGTCGATCTCGAGGCAGACGGCCTGCTTGACGTTGCGCCGTTCGAGCACGGATTCCTGGATATAGTCGGCGTCGGCGACCGCGGCCTCCAGCGTGTCGGCCACGCACAGCCGCCGCATGACGGGATCGATGGCTTCGACCAGCCCGGCCTCCTGCATGTCGGCAAGACTGGCGCGGATCCTGTCGATCACCGCAGCACGGATCTCGGCGCTGCCATCGTAGATGACCACGTCATGCCCCGCCCGGGCGAAGACGATCGCCCAGCCGCGGCCGACAAGCCCTGCCCCGACGATAGCGACCTTGCGGATTGCCTCCATTACTGCACCCGCGATTTCTCGCCGTCCGCGAGGCAAATTTCGGTGATGCGCAGCCCATCCTTGGTGATGCGCGACGGGAAACGGTCCTTCAGCCGCTCTTCATGGATGGGAATGACGCGGCGCGCCTCGTAGTTCACCTGCTTCATCATCTCTTCTGTCGCCAGCACGAGATTGGTCTGGCTGCCGACCGCAAGCCCCACCGGGACATAAAGCGTCTCGACATCGACGGCCGCGCCCGAGCCCTCGATATTGTCGAAGACATAGACCAGATCGCCCGCCAGCACCCAGGTGTCTTCCTTGCCGTTGCGCACGGTGACCCACATCGAGCCATAGGTGTGGCTGTCGAAGGCGGGATTGAGGTCTACATTCGGCAGCACGTCCTGCCTGGCGCCATCGAGCGTCACCAGCCGCTTCTGGCGGGCAAGATCGACGCCGCGCACGATATCGCCCGGGTCGACGGCGACGTTCATCCAGCGCATGCGGTCAGGCAGCGACATCGCCCAGACCCATTTCGCGATCTCCTTCTCCTGGATGTAGAAGGTCGCCTTGGGGAAGTCCTCGACATTGCCGAAATGGTCGAAATGGGCGTGGGTGATGAAGACCGTGTCGACATCCTTCGGCGCCAGGCCGATTTCGCCGAGGACGATCTCGGGCGAGCGCCAGTTCTCGACGCCGAACTTGTCGCCGAGATGCTTGCCGTAGTCCTTGTTGTTGTAGCCGACATCGACCATGGCGACGTGGCCGTTGCCCTTGATCAGCGCATAGCAATAGGGAAGCTTGACGTAGCCCTGGTTGTGGGCGCCGTAGAGCACGCCGCTCTTGTGGTAGTTGGTGACGTAGCTGTACTCAAGCACCCAGATCGAATATTGGCCCATCGTTTCCTCCCTGATGTCGCCAGCGCTGCGCGCAACTGCAGCAGGCATGATTGAAATCGACCGGCGTCATGGCGGCGCGCGGTTCCGACGCCGCCTGCAGCCAGGCATAGGCGTGCTTGATCCTGTCTCCTGCACGGTCGAGGTGCTGCTGCCAGTCGCGGCGCAGCCGGGCCAGACCGAAATCGTCGAGCACTTCGCCGAGCGTGGCGTGGGCGGTCTCCAGGCGGGCGAGGTGGCCCTCCAGGCCGCCCGGCGCCTGCAGGGCGCCCAGGCGCTGCTCGACCTCCGCCCAGCGCTCGCGTGCCGCCGGGATATCCGGCAGGTCGAGCACATCGCGGCGGCCGCCGGCCTCGGCCAGGACCAGCAGGCCGGCGACCTGCCCGATCAGCCGGCGCAGCCCGTCATAGATGGGGCGGGCGGCGACCACATAGCGGACGACGGCCTCGTTGGCCGCAGGATCGTTCTCGATCGCCTGCTTGGTTTCGCCGCTTTCGGCATCCGACGGCGGCGCCGCGATCAGCTCGCAGTCGTAGCGGTGGATGGTGACGGCGCGCTCGAAGAAACGCTTGGCGGACATGTCAGCCATGATGCCTCCGGCGCGTCGTCGCCCGCTCGATCACGGAACCTGGCGGTATCATCTGCACCACCGGCTCCTTGCCGGCATTCGTGCCAAGCTCCCTGGCCAGCGAGACCGTCGCCTCCAGCATCTTTTCGATGGGCTGCTGGACGGTCGTCAGCCCGTGCGAGGGCCAATGAGCCATCTCGATGTCATCGAAGCCGACGATCGAGATGTCTTCGGGCACGCCGAGGCCAAGCTCCCGCCGCACCCCGTCGAGGAAGCCGATGGCGAGAATGTCGTTGGCGCAGAACACGCCGTCTGGCATCTCCTTGAGATCGCGCAGCTTGCGAGCGGCCTCATAGCCGGCGTGGTAGCTGAACTGCCCCGCCTCGATGACGACGGGCGCGGCAAGCCCCCGTTCGACCGCGCGCTCGCTGAAGCCGCGGTGACGGGCGACATTGGTCGAGGCGTCAGCCAGCGCGGCGATGTAGGCCAGGCGCCGGTGACCGGTGTCGACCAGATAATCGGCAATGCTGCGGCCGCCGAGGATGTTGTCGCAGGAGATGCCGAAGGCGTGGTCGTCAGCCGACAGCCGGTTGAAGAAGATCACCGGCGTGCCGGCCTTGCGGCATTCCTGCGCGGCTTCCGAGGACAAGGTCGCCGCGAGGATGATGGCGAGGTCGGGCTGGTAGTTGAGGAGCAAGCGCAGCGCCTGGTCGACCTCGCCCGACTGGTCGGCCGCGACCAGCATCACGTTCATGTCGATGGCGCGCAGCTCGGTGGTGAGCCGGGTCAGCACTTCCGGATAGAACGGGTTGGTGATGTCGGCGACGACCACGCCGACGATGCGCGTCTTCTTGGTGATGAGGCTGCGCGCGAAGGGGTTTGGCGAATAGCCGATCTCCCGCGCGCGGTTCAGCACCACGTCCCGGGTGTCCTTGGCGATTACGGCATCGGCGTGGAAAGCCCTGGAGACGGTCGAAACAGACATGCCCAGATCGCGCGCCAGATCCTTTACGGTCACGCGGGGCTTGCTGTTCTTGTTGCGGGCGACGATCGACATGAAAACTCCGTTGGCGCGCTGCCTTAGGCCTCGTTGCGACCCCCGTAGCGGCGGACCCGGATGTTGGCCTGCTCCGCATGCCCGTAGAAACCCTCGAGGGCACACAGGCGCGAACAGTATTCGCCGATCATGGCGCTCGCTTCGTCGGTCAAGACGCGCTGATAGGTGCAGGTCTTGATGAACTTGCCAACCCACAAACCGCCGGTGTAGCGGGCCGCCTTCCTGGTCGGCAGCGTATGGTTGGTGCCGATGACCTTGTCGCCATAGGCGACATTGGTGCGCGGCCCCAGGAACAGCGCGCCGTAGTTGCGCATGTTGTTCAGGAAGTAGTCGGGATCGCGCGTCATCACCTGCACGTGCTCGGAGGCGATCCGGTCGGCTTCCGCGACCATCTCCTCGTAGGAATCGCACACGATCACCTCGCCATAGTCGGCCCAGGCCTTGGCGGCGATCTCGGCCGTCGGCAGCACCTTCAGCTGGCGCTCGATCTCCGCCATGGTGTCGCGCGCCAGCTTTTCCGAATTGGTCAGAAGCACCGCCGGGCTCGTCGGGCCGTGCTCGGCCTGGCCGAGCAGGTCGGTCGCGCAGATCTCGCCATCGACGCTGTCGTCGGCGATCACCAGCGTCTCGGTCGGGCCGGCGAACAGGTCGATGCCAATGCGGCCGTAGAGCTGGCGCTTGGCCTCGGCGACGAAGGCGTTGCCGGGACCGACAAGCATGTCGACACGGCCGATGGTCTCGGTGCCGAGCGCCATGGCGCCGACGGCCTGGATGCCGCCCAGAACGTAGATCTCGTCGGCGCCGCCCATGTGCATGGCGGCGACGATGGCCGGATGTGGCCCGCCCTGGAACGGCGGCGCGCAGGCGATGATCTTCTTCACGCCAGCGACCCTTGCGGTGACCACGCTCATATGCGCGGAAGCGACCATCGGATATTTGCCGCCCGGCACGTAGCAGCCGACCGTCTCGACGGGGATGTTCTTATGGCCAAGCACGACACCCGGCAGGGTTTCGACCTCGAGATCCTGCAGGCAGGCGCGCTGCTTCTCGGCGAAATTGCGGACCTGCGCCTGGGCGAAGCGGATGTCCTCCAGATCCCTCGCCGAGACTTTGGAGATGGCCTCTTGTATATCGCTGTCGCTCAGCCGGAAGCTCTGCGGCGACCATTTGTCGAAACGCTCCGACAGTTCCCGGACGGCGGCGTCGCCCCGTTTCTCGATATCGGCGAGGATCGTCTCGACGGTCGTGCGAACAACCGCGTCGCCCTGGGCGACAGCCTCGGGATCCCTGCCCCGCTTCAGAAAGGTCGGCATTTTCTCATCCTTGTCTTGGGTGGGATGGACGGCAGGATGCCGTCCATCTGTCGCATTGCGATCGTCAGGGCTTAACCGTCGGCTCGATCTTGGTGAGCTTGTATTCGTCGGCCGGGGCCTTGCAGGACGAGCAGTTGATGCCGGGCGCGTCGGGCGCCTGCTTCACATCGGCCGGCAGCGGCTGGATCGTCGCACCCGGCGTCGGCTTGCCTTCCAGCGCCGACTGCAGCGACAGTTCCGGCAGGAGCTCTGGATTGAAGACCTCGGTGACGAAGGAAGAGGGCACCTTGTCGGACGGAAAGACGTTGCAGCCATCGGCGAAAGTATCGCCCTTGCAGGGCTTGACCTGATCGGCCGGCACCCACGGCAGCGGGTACTCGATGTTCATCGGCTTCAGCTCGCGCTTCTTGGTCAGGATCTCCATCATCAGCTTGAAGGCATAGCCGGAGGTCGCGGGCGGCGAGCCGGCCGAGACGCCCTTGAGGCCCATGCCCTGCATCTTCGGATCGGCCAGACCAAGGCGGAAGCCGTCGGAGTTCTCGCCGGTCATCGGCACGAGCTTGTTGCCCTTGTCGAGCTGCGCCTGGATCGCGCCGTATTCGCCGGCCTGGGCCCAGATGCCGTCGACGTCCGGATGCGCGGCGAGCGCCTTGGCCGTCTCCTGCTGCGTGGTGCGGTCGTCCCAGTAGGAATAGTATTCCGCGACAACCTTGATGCCGGGATATTGCTTGAAGATGTGCATGGCGCCGTCGGTGTGACGCTTGTCGACCGAGTTGCCCGGAACGCCGCGGCTCAAGAAGATGTTGCCTTTGCCGCCGAGGATGTTGACCAGCGCCTGGGCAGAGTTCTCGCCGAAACCAGCGGTGATGTAGCTGACATTGTAGGCGCAGGGCTCGGTCACCGTCGCGTCGTACATGAAGAAGAGCACGCCCTTCTGGCAGCCGCGATGGATGGTGCGGTTCAGCGCCGTCGACGAGATCGGGAAGCTGATGATGCCGTCGGCGCCATCCTGGATCATGCTTTCATAGGCGGAGATCTGCGCCTGCGGATCGGTGCCGGAGATGACCTCCTTCAGCTCCACCGTCTTGTCGTAGGGCGGCGTCTGCGCCAGCGCCTTGACGATGTTGGCGGCCTCCGACTGCCACGAGTTGCCGCTGTAGCTCAGCGACAGATAGACCTTGAGCTTCTTGTCCTGCGCTTCGGCATGGTCGACGACCGTCGCCACGCCCGCGGTTGTGGCAAGCGTCAGCGACGCGGCCAGTCCCAGTCTTTTCAACAGCTTCATTTCCATTAACCTCCCTTTGGAATTTGGCCCTTTCAGGTGCCGGACCAGAGCTTGTGAGAACGTTCTCACAATTGGACAAAAAGCATTGGCATGCGGGCGCATGGTCATTTCCTTCGCGTCAGCATCCGATTTCCGATGTGGGTCAGGAACTCGCCCCGCAGCAGCAGCAGCGCCCCGACGATGATCGCGCCCTCGATGATGGTGCGCCATCCTTCACTCAGCCCGATGGCCGAGATCATCGTGCCGAGCGTCGTGAGAAGGATCGCGCCGCCGACCGTCCCGATGAAGGTTCCGCTGCCGCCGAGGATCGAGGAGCCGCCGATCACGACGGCGGCGATCGACGGCAGCATGTAGCTGTCGCCCATCCTGAGCGTCGCGCCGTTCGAGTAGCCGACCAGCATCATGCCGACGAAGCCGGCGCAGGCGGCGCTGATGGCATAGGGAACGAGCTCGAGCCGGTTGACGCTGACGCCGGCGATGAGCGCGGCGTTCCTGTTGGTGCCGAGCGCGCGCAGCCGGCGGCCGAGCGCGGTGAAGTTCTGCAACAGCCAGCCGAGCACGATGAAGGCGAGGGTGAAGTAGATGACCACCGGCACGCCGAGGAACCACGCCTTCATCAGCCACAGGAGAGCCGATGGCGAACCGCCGCGCGGCGTGCCGCTGGTATAGCCGAGCGCCACTGAGGCGACGACGATCGACGTCGCCATCGTCATGATGAAGGGCGGCACCTTGAGCCAGACGATACCGATGCCGCTGACCGCGCCGACCATGGCGCAGATGACCAGGATGGCGGGCAGCATGTACCAGATGCCGGCGTCGCCCGTGCCGATCCAGGTCGTCGTCAGCACGCCGCCGAGCGTGATCAGGGCGGGGATGGAGAGATCCAGTCCGCCGATCAGAATAACGAGGCCTTGGCCGAAGGACAGGATGATCAGGAACGAGGCGAGGATCAGCACCGTGAGCACCTGGCTCCAGGAGCCGAGCGCTGGGCTGATGAATCGGGAGCACACCACGAGCACGATGCTCAGGCCGAACACGACAAGCGTGTTCACCGTTTCCCGGTCGAGCTTCTGCCTGCCGCGCTGGTCGGAGGAGGCGTCGAAAGGCATCGCTATGTCCTTGTGCGCGTTCACCGGGCTTCGTCCTTCTTGAGCAGGCGCGCCACCGTGTTGCCGAAGACGATCGCAAGCACCAGCACGAAGCCCTGGAAGATGCCGGTGTAGAAAGACGACACGCCGCCCGAGAACAGCACCTTCTGCAGAAGCATGAGCGTGCCGGCGCCGAGGATGGAGCCGACGAGGCTGCCGCGGCCGCCGCTGAGCGGCGTGCCGCCGAGCGCCACGGCGGCGAAGGTGAGCATCAGGAACGGCGTGCCCGCCGTCGGATTGCCGGTGGCGGTCTGGGCGCTCAGCATGAAGCCGGCGACGCCGTAGAGGATGCCGGCGCCGACGAAGGCGGTGATGCGAACGCCGGAGACGGCGACGCCGGAGAAACGGGCCGACTGCTCGTCGGCGCCGATCGCATAGAGGCCGATACCGGTGTTGGTTCGCCGGAAGGCCAGCCACAGCACGACGGCGGCGACCAGGAACAGGCCGGCGATCGGAACGACGCCGAAGAGCGTATCGGTCAAGGTGTAGGTGACGAAGTCGGCGACCATACCGCCGGGCGCGTCGAGAATGACCAGCGCCAGTCCCTGGCAGACGATCATGGTGCCGAGCGTCGCCGCGATGGTCTGAAGTCCGAGCCTGGCGACCAGGATGCCGTTGATCATGCCGACGAAGGCGCCAATGGCGCAGCACATCAAGAGGCTGACCAGCGCCCCGCCCGGACCGTCGAGCGGATAGACGGCCATCAGCACGTTGGTGAGCGA
The DNA here is from genome assembly GCF_020165615.1 of Mesorhizobium sp. BH1-1-5. Classification (NCBI taxonomy): domain Bacteria; kingdom Pseudomonadati; phylum Pseudomonadota; class Alphaproteobacteria; order Hyphomicrobiales; family Phyllobacteriaceae; genus Mesorhizobium; species Mesorhizobium sp. BH1-1-5. The sequence goes on along the minus strand of NZ_JAIUIM010000006.1, from coordinate 57,791 downwards.
GACGACGCCCGCGACGGACAGGTCGAAGCCGCGGCTGATGACGACCAGCGTCTCGCCCGCCGCCGCGAGCGCCAGCGGCGTCGAATTGTTGACGAGGTCGGTGAATGTGTAGACCGAGAGCGCATCGGGCTGCCAGAACGCATAGAGCGCGTAGAGCAGCACATAGATAAGCGCGACGATGCCGGTGCCGCTGATGACGGCGCGCCAGAAGGGCGAGCGGCGGGGTGCCGTATTTGCCGCTATCGCGCTCATGCCGCCACTCCCGTCTTCGTGCCCCGGGCATGGCCGATCAGCGCGCCGACGATCGTCTGCTCGTCGATCGCGTCGCCCTGGTATTCGGCGAAGATGCGGCCGCCATAGAGCACGATGCAGCGATGGGCGAGATGGACGAGTTCCGGCAGCTCGGACGAATAGAAGAGCACGGAACCGCCATCGGCGGCGAATTTGCGGATCGCCTCGTAGATCGACTGCTTGGTTCCGACATCGACGCCTCGCGTCGGATCGAAGAGCAGCAGCGTGCGCGCGCCGGTCATGATGACGCGCGCCAAAAGCGCCTTCTGCTGGTTGCCGCCGGACAACTCGTCGATCTTGAAATGCAGGTAGCGCTCCTGCAGGTCGACCGCCGCGGCGGTTTCGCGCGCGACGCGACGCTCACCGGCGGGCCAGACGATGCCGCCCCGCGCGATGCGGGAGATGATCGGCAGCACCATGTTGCTGGCCGTGGTGAGGCCGGCGAGGATACCTTCCGATTTGCGATCCTCGGGCAGATAGGCGAGGCCGTTGCCGAAATGGAGCGCGGCGCCCGGGCTGGCGATCTGGGCGCGCACGCCGTCGATCTCGACACTTCCGCCCTTGGCCTTGGTAAGTCCGATCAGCGTCCTGAACAGGTCGCGCTGGCCCTGCCCTTCGAGCGCGGCGATGCCGACGATCTCGCCCTGCCTGACATTGAACGACACGTCGCTCAGGATGCCGCCCGAGAGGCCTTTGACGCCGAGCGCTATGGGCGCGGCATCGCCCGTCGCCGGCAACGCGTTGACGGCCTCACGCGCGCTGCGGCCAACCATCATCTCGAAGATGTTTGCGTCGGAGGCGCCCGAAAGCTCGACGGTGCCGATGCTGCGGCCGTTGCGCAAGATGGTGGCGCGCGAGCACAAGGTGCGCACTTCGCCGAGGCGATGGGAGATATAGAGGATGGCGGTCTGCAGGGCCTTTTGCCGGCGCACGAGCTCGAACAGCCATTCCACGTCGGCCAGCGCCGCCGTCGGCTCGTCGAGGATCAGCAGTTTCGCGGCATGGGTGAAGGCGCGGACGATTTCGAGCCGCTGACGGTCCGACAGCGAAAGCACGCCCACCGGCGTGTCGGGATCGAAATGCGCGAGACCATAATCCTGGAGGATCCTGCCGGCGGAAGCCATGGCCGTGCGGTGCGAGGCGAGGCCGAGCATGCCCCTCGGCATTTTCGGCAGCATCAGATTCTCGGCGATGCTGAGGTTGGGCAGCAGGCTGAGTTCCTGGAAAGCGGTCGCCACGCCTTGCGTGCGCGCATCGACGATGCCGTGCGGCGTATAGGGTGAGCCTAAGATCGACATCGATCCGCTGTCCGGCCTCACCACACCGCTGAGGATCTTCACGAGCGTCGACTTGCCGGCGCCGTTCTCGCCCAGCAGCGCATGGACTTCGCCCGGACGCAGGTCGATGGAGACGGAATCGAGCGCGACGGTCGGCCCGTAGGATTTCGCAATCTTGGCGATGCGGACGGCTAGCCGCGTCTCGTCGGTGCTCATACCTCCTCCCAAGGTAAGGTCGCAGCTGCGGTGAGAACGTTCTCTGAGAACGTTCTCACCGTTTCACAAAGCGATGTTCGTTGTCAACGGGGATTCCATCACAGCTGCGAGATGATCGCTTCGATTGCTGACGAAGGACCGCGAATCTCCCGCGCGTCGTTCAGGCGTTTCGCGAAACGATGGTCCAGGCTTGTAAAGGGCAGCGGACTATTTTCGGCCGCCGGAAAACTCGTGGTCGGAGAAGGACTGTTTGGTGGAGCCAATCTCCGCAAAAAAATCAAATCCGGAGAGTTATCTATGGTGAGCTTGAACACGCTCCCGCTCTTAGGACTTTCTGGCTAGGTCCCGGTCGAACTCCCGCCATGCACCTGAACCAGCATGGCGGCTCGATGCCGAAAGATTAGCCAGCCCAAGGCACACGCCAGCCCGACATTCAGCAGCGCCAAGCCAACCAGAGCAGCAAGCGTGCCGTGAGCGCCGACATGCTCCAACAACAACGCCCCGACCGACGGCGCTGCTGCCTGAGCAATCAAGCTGGGCATGGCGAGACGTCCCATCATCCTCGCGTATCCCGCAGCGCCAAACAGGGCGAGCGGCAGCGTGCCTCGCGCTATCGTTTCGAGACCGATGCCGGCACCGTAGAACGCCAGCGCCACAGGCACCATCGGAACCCCGACCCAGAGCGCACCAATGCCGATGGCCACGAAGCTCACCGACGCGAACTTGGTCCAGATTGGATGATGGTAGCGGGCGATGACCATCTCGACGGCACGCGCCGACACCTGAGCCGGGCCGACCAGTGCCCCCAGCCCAACGGCGGCGGCGAGCGCCATGCCGCTGGCCTGCAAGATGGTGAGTAGATGAACTGACACCGTCGACGAAATGACCGCCGCCAAGGTCAGCGTGGCAGCCAGGACGACCATGATCGGAACTGAGGCCGGCTGAACGGGAGTGCCAACCTGCGCCTTCCCCGGTCGGTCTGGGACGCCGGGCAGCGGCACCCCACGCGGCAACATTCCGAGATAGAGGGGCAGGGCGAACAACAACTGGACCGAAGCATAGACGAGGCATGTGCCGCGCCAGCCCGTCTCGCCCATCAGGCAGGCCGAGATCGGCCAACAGATCGTGCTGGCGAAGCCGCCGAACAGCGAAAGGGTTGTGATAGCCGAGCGCGCGCTATGCCCGTAGAGCCGGCCGAGGGTCGCGAAGGCGGCATCGTACAAGCCTGCCCCCATCCCAAGTCCAACAACGAGCCAAGCAGCGATGTAGGCGAAGAGGTTCGGCGAGGCAGCGAGCCCTATCTGGCCGACGCCGATGCAGCCGGCGCTGAACGCAAGGACATTCCGGCCGCCGTGGCGCTCAATGGATGAGCCGACGCGAGGTGAAATCAGCCCGGCGACGAGCAGGCCGAGCGACAATCCACCGACGACCCAAGGCAGTGGCCAGCCGGTGTCGGCGGCGACCCTCGGTGCAATGACCGCCGGCAGATAATAGGTCGACCCCCAGGCCATGATCTGGGTCAGTCCGAGGACGGTGATGATCGTTCGGCGGCTGCGTTCCATCGGGGCGTGATGCGATTAGGCTGCCACCCCGCACCCGCAGCCACCCTTGCCTGCGGCCTTCGCTTCAGCATCGGCGACACAACAGGCGTCAGTCTTGGAAGGAGCGGGGCCACCACAGCATCCGCCAGCGGTCGCGCGTATGGTCGATTGGGGAACCGTACAGACGCCTGTTTCGGGTAGCACCAGTTGCACCGCATCCGCAGCCGCCATGTCGCCAGCGAGGGCCGCCGCGACGGACCGCACCTGTTCATACCCGGTCAGCAGCAAGAAGGTTGGAGCACGGCCGTAGCTCTTAACGCCGACAGTGTAGAAGTCGGGCTCGGGATGGCCGAGTTCGCGATGGCCGTGCGGGGGCACGTCGCCGCAGGAGTGTTCGTTGGGGTCGATCAGAGGCCCCAGCGCCTTGACCCCCTCAAGCCACGGATCGAGGTCAAGCCTGAGCTCACGGGTGAGGGACAGATCGGGCCGCTGGCCCGTCGCTGCGATGATGCGGTCGAAAGGCCCGAGCGTTTGTAGGCCGTCCTTCGTTTGGCCTTCGACTGCCAGGCGGCCGTTTGCGCTTCGGATGACCAGTGTCGCGAAGCCAGTAACGAGCTTTGTGCGCCCGCTCTCCGCCAGTTCGCGAACGTCGGAACCAAGCTCGCCGCGCGCCGGCAGTTGATCCAAGTCTCCACCGCTGTAGATGCGAACCAGATCGGTCCGGCGTGTCGCCCAGACGAAAGCGGTTCCAGGCTCAAGGGCAGCCAGCCTATCGAGATCGAGCAGGGCATTGGCGGCCGAATGGCCCGAGCCGACAACAAGCGTGGCGCGGCCGGCATAGACGGTTCGATCACGGCCGAGAATGTCGGGAATGCCATAGGCGATCTTGTCTGCGCACTCCGCTTCGCCCTCCGCTGGGATACCACCGGCCCCAAGTGGATTTGGCGTCTGCCACGTGCCTGAGGCGTCGATGACGGCCCGCGCCCTGTCGCGTCTGACGCCTTCCCCGGTTTCGACCACCAGCATGAACGGTCGCGCCCTTCGATCTTTGCTCAGAACCTTGTCTGCGCCCCAACGGGAAACACCAACCACGCGCGCGCTGGTTTCGATGGATGAGGAGAGTTCAGGGAGCTTTGCGAGCGGCTCAAGGTAGCGGGCGATCAGTTCATCAGCGGTGGGGAAAGCCTCGGGCTCGGGCATCGTCCAGCCGCTCTCCTCAAGACGCTTTCGGGCTGCCTGATCAACGCAGTAGCGCCAAGGCGTGAACACGCGAACATGACCCCAGTCCTTGAGATTGGTGGCGATAACGGCGCCGGCCTCATAGACCTTCACCGGGAGCCCCCTTTGAATAAGCTGGACGGCAGCCGCCAGGCCGACCGGGCCAGCTCCGATGACGGCGACAGGGAGGGCGTCATGGTCATTCATTGACATTTTTTCCATCCTTCCGGGATCATGGAAATACGATGCAAAAAAAGAGACTATGCCGCCGCGTCGCTCTCCGTCGCGCTGCAAGCGGCGTCTGCACAGCACTCGTCAGCCAGGAAGCCGATCAAGTCGCGCATGATGGGATAGTTGGCCCGACAGATCAGGGTCGTCGCCTGCCGCTCCTGCGTCACGAGGCCGCTCAGAATGAGGCGATGCAGGTGATGGGACAGCGTCGAGGCCGCGATGCCAAGGGTGTCCTGCAAGTACCCCACCGGCCGGCCTGCTTCGCCGGCTCTGACCAGTGTGCGATAGAGCTTGAGCCGTGTCGGGTTGCCGATGGCTTCGAGCTGTTTGGCGGCTTGTTCGAGTTTCATGGAAATAGACTGCACCCGCCGCCAACGCAGGTCAACACCTATTTCGACAATGATCGAAATATGATCAGACGACCCGTTTGCCGCTCTCGTCGATCACCACCTCGCCGTCCTCCTTGGTGAAGGGGCCGATGTCGGGATTGGGCAGGATCGGCAGCACCGCCTCGGATGGTCGCGCTAAGACCGCACCCAACGGCGTCACGACGATTGGACGGTTGATAAGGATCGGATGCTTGAGCATGGCGTCGATCAGATCATCGTCCGACCACTTCGGGTCGGCAAGCCCAAGCTCGTCAAAGGGCGTTCCCTTCTCCCGCAGCAGGGCACGCGGAGTGATACCCATGGCTGCGATCAGCTCAACCAGCTTGGCACGCGAGGGGGGCGTCTTGAGATATTCGATGATCTCGGGCTCTTCGCCGCTCTGCCTGATCATGGCGAGCGTGTTCCGCGAAGTGCCGCATTGGGGGTTGTGATAGATCGTGATGGTCATTCGGCAGGCTCCACTTTCGTGAGGGCTTGGGGTTCCGCAAGTAGCCAGCTGGCGAGCGTCATTGCCAGCAGTGCCCCAGCGAGTTGAGCGGCGACGAAGGCGGGGACGTCGAGCGGCCGGATGCCCGCGAAGGTATTGGAGAGGGCACGGGCCACGGCCACCGCTGGGTTCGCGAACGATGTCGAGGCTGTGAACCAGTAGGCGGCCACGATGTAGAGACCAACCAGCCACGGGATGGCATCCGCGCGGAAGCGAAGACCAGCAAGGATGGTGAAGACGAGCCCGAAGGTCGCGACGGCCTCGGCGATCCACAGGCCAGACCCCGAGCGTATCGTGGTCGAGAGACTGAAGAGCGGCATGTCGAACATGGCATGAGCCACCAGCGTTCCGAGAATGCCTCCAGCAAGCTGGGCTGCCACGTAGGTGAAAGCGACGTCGCGGCCGATCTGGTGCTTCAAGCCGAACACGAGCGTGACCGCAGGGTTGAAGTGCGCACCGGAAATCGGGCCGAGTATGGTGATCAATACGACGAGTATCGCGCCGGTCGGCAGGGTGTTGCAAAGCAAGGCGAGCGCCATATCATGGGTCAGCCGATCAGCCATGATGCCGGACCCGATCACAGCCGCGACCAGCATGGCAGTTCCAAGTGCTTCGGCAGCGAGCCGTCGCGGCAGGTCAGCGGACACTGTGGCGGGGCTCCGGTGAGATTGAGGTGGTCAGCATTTGCAGGTCGCCGCTTGGATGACCGGCTGGCAAAGCTCTGGTGCGCCCCCGCAGCAGTCTTCCATCAGGTAGGCCAGCAGATCGCGAAAGACGTTCATGTCGACGAGATACCGGATGATCCGCCCGTCGCGTTCGGCGCGAACCAGCCCCGCGCGGTCGAGGACCTTCAGATGTGCTGACATGGTGTTCTGCACTGTTCCGAGCTGGGATGCGATCTCGCCGGCTGGGACGCCTTCTGAACCCGCTCGCACAAGCAGCCGGAAAGCCTCTAACCTTGTGTCCTGGCCAAGCGCGGCCAGCGCGAGCAGAGCAGCAGCCTTGTCCATGCATCCATCCATCTAGATTTGTGGATGTTAAGCCAACAGCATGACGGTTGGATGACCGGCGACAATGTCCCTGCTTGATGACTTTCGCCATCCTGGCGAATAGACGGCGTAGGTCATTCCTCCACAACGCCTTCAAACTCCCGCTTTACGTCATCGCGAGAACCGGAGTTTGGCTTGGTCACGCGGAGGCTCCCATCGCTGACAGAAACCGTCCAAGTTAGGGTCTTGGTGAGGGTTGGCCGCGCCCATTCCCAAAAAAATTTGTTCTACCAACTAGATAAGAAGGACTGTTTGGTGGAGCCAATCGGGATCGAACCGACGACCTCTTGAATGCCATTCAAGCGCTCTCCCAACTGAGCTATGGCCCCACTCCCGGCAGTCAGCCGGCGCCGTTTCCGGCGAAGAGATCCGGCGCGGTTGGGAACCGCGCCGTCGTTTAGTGCTGGCGGCTTCTAGCGCCGCCTTCGGTCAAGATCAAGCCTTGAAAAGCCGCTTTTTCGTCACAGGCCAAAATGGCCGGCAAACGATCAAATCAAACCTCGTCCTCGTCGTCGCCGACGCCGATCATGTCGGAGACGTCGTCGTCCTCTTCTTCTTCGTCGGCAAGGAAGGTGTCGTCGTCATCGTCGCCGAGATCGACATCTTCATCCTCATCGTCGCCGAGATCGGGAAGATCGTCACCGCCGCCCTTGGCCTCGTCATCGGCTTCCTCGAGCGAAACGACTTCGGCGCTTTCTTCCTCGTCGCCGTCCACTTCCTTGTCAGCGACCTCCTCTTCTTCCTCGATGGCGGAAATCTTGCCTTCGTCGAAATAGGAGCGCGGATAGCTCTTGCCCGTATAGGGCGAGACGATCGGGTCCTTGTTGAGATCGTAGAATTTCCGACCCGTTTCGGGGTCGACACGCTTGGTGCCAAGTTCAGTTTTTGCCACAGCAGGCCTCGTCAACAAAAGAGTGGTCCCCTTAACCGCAGTTTCGGGCGCTGTCAAAGCCAAAAGCCGGCGTCGTAAAAGCCCGCGTTCGAACGGCCGCGCCAAGGGGATGACCATTGCAGCGCGCCGTGATACGAGACCGCCGCAACATGACGAACCGAGCCGGCCAGCCGGCATTTCATTTGGAAGACGAGGATGTCTCACTCCGCCGGCGCTAAGCCAGCCACGGCCCGCAAATCCCCTGCCCTTTCCGGCACCGCGCGCGTGCCGGGCGACAAATCGATCTCGCACCGCTCCTTCATGTTCGGCGGCCTGGCCTCCGGCGAAACCCGCATCACCGGTTTGCTCGAAGGCGAGGACGTGATGCGCACGGGCGCGGCCATGCAGGCAATGGGCGCGCATGTCGAGAAGAAGGGCGCCGAATGGGTGATCCGCGGCACCGGCAACGGCGCATTGCTGCAGCCCGAAGGCCCGCTCGATTTCGGCAATGCCGGCACCGGCTCGCGGCTCACCATGGGCCTGGTCGGCACCTATGACATGGAGACGACCTTCATCGGCGACGCCTCGCTTTCGGGCCGGCCGATGGGCCGCGTGCTCGACCCGTTGCGCCAGATGGGCGTGCAGGTGCTGAAGGCGGCACCCGGCGACCGCATGCCGATCACGCTGCGCGGCCCGAAACATGCCGCGCCCATCACCTATCGCGTGCCGATGGCGTCCGCCCAGGTGAAATCGGCGGTGCTGCTTGCCGGCCTCAACACGCCGGGCATCACCACGGTGATCGAGCCGGTGATGACGCGCGACCATACCGAGAAGATGCTGAAAGGCTTCGGCGCCAATTTGACCGTCGAGACCGACGAGCGCGGCGTGCGCCACATCTTCATCGAAGGCCAGGGCAAGCTCACCGGGCAGACGATCGCCGTGCCCGGCGACCCGTCCTCGGCCGGCTTCCCGCTGGTGGCGGCGCTGATCGTACCGGGCTCGGACATTACAATCGAGAACGTGCTGATGAACCCGACCCGCACCGGGCTGCTTCTGACGCTGCAGGAGATGGGCGGCCGCATCGACATCCTCAACCCGCGCAATGCCGGCGGCGAGGACGTGGCGGACCTGCGGGTCCGTTCCTCCGATCTCAAGGGTGTCGTGGTGCCGGCCGAGCGCGCGCCGTCGATGATCGATGAGTACCCGGTGCTGGCCGTCGCCGCGAGCTTTGCCGAAGGCGAGACTCTGATGCAGGGCCTGGAGGAATTGCGTGTCAAGGAATCCGACCGTCTGGCGGCGGTGGCCAACGGGCTGAAGCTCAACGGCGTCGACTGCAGCGAGGGCGAGGCTTCGCTCGCCGTGCGCGGCACGCCGGGCGGCAAGGGGCTTGGCGGGCATCCGAACGGACAGGACACGAAGGTGAAAACACATCTCGACCACCGCATCGCCATGAGCTTTCTTGTGATGGGTCTGGCGACAGAAAAGCCGGTGACGATCGACGACGCCAACATGATCGCGACGAGCTTTCCCGAGTTCATGGGGCTGATGACGGGCCTGGGCGCGGAGATCGAGTGAGATACGTCCACGTCCATTGGAAGCATGACAAACAGGAAGAGCCATCTCATCTCTGGTATGAAATTGCTGACGATTGCTTCCAGAACCGAACTATAGAGTTCTATGCCGATGGGTCTGTGGGCTTTGCCATCCGGGGCAAGCTTGTCGACGGATCGGATGATACCGAGGTTGGTGGAACAAGAAATTCCACCGAAGCTTTCCCCGATCTCGATGAGATCAATTCGGACAGGCAGTTCGAGGCCTCCGAGACCACGGCGGCTGAATTCGAGCGCCGGTGGAATGAAGCGCTTGCAGCGAGGGTTCGAATGACGACCGGCTTCACCATCGCCATCGACGGCCCCGCCGGTGCCGGCAAGGGCACGCTGGCCCGGCGGCTTTCCGACCACTACCGGCTGAACCTGCTCGACACCGGCCTTACCTATCGCGCGGTGGCCCACAAGCTGCTCGAGCTCGGCCTGCCGCTCGACAATGTCTCGGCCGCGGAAACCGCGGCGCGGCAGGTGAACCTCTCGAACCTCGATCGTACCGTGCTGTCGGCGCATGCGGTGGGCGAGGCGGCCTCCAAGGTCGCGGTCATCCCCACGGTGCGGCGCATCCTGGTCGAGAAGCAGCGGGCCTTCGCCACGGCGCCGCCGGGCGCGGTGCTCGACGGCCGCGACATCGGCACGGTGGTGTGCCCGGATGCCGACATCAAGCTCTATGTGACGGCAAGTGCCGCGGTGCGGGCGCGGCGCCGGCTGGCCGAGATCGAGAGCATGGGCGGCAGCGCCGACTTCGCCACCATCCTCGCCGATATCGAGCGCCGCGACGAGCGCGACATGGGCCGCGCGGACTCGCCATTGAAGCCGGCGGCGGACGCGCACTTGCTTGATACCAGCGAAATGGCTATAGAGGCCGCGTTTCTGGCGGCGATGGCGATCGTAGACGAGGTCCTTGCCAAGAGAAACAAGGCCTGATTCGGGTTTTCCTTGGGCTTCCGTTGCCGGAGGCAGAGAAAATACCCATATCGGGCACGAACCAGCCTGCCAGCATTCTCATGCGCCGGACTTGCCGCCTGAAAAAGCGGCCAAGGGCTTTCAGCCCGGAACGCCGGCAGGCTCAACGCAACGCTAACCCACGGCGCCCGCCCCGCTCGAGATGCGGGGTATTCCAGGAGAAACAATGTCAGTAGCTAATCCGTCTCGCGACGATTTCGCGAGCATGCTCGAAGAATCATTCACCGCCGGCCATTCCGGCGAGGGCCAGGTTGTCCGGGGCACGATCACCGCGATCGAAAAGGACATGGCCATCATCGACGTCGGCCTCAAGGTCGAGGGCCGCGTGCCGCTGAAGGAATTCGGCGCCAAGGGCAAGGAATCCGTTCTCAAGGTCGGCGACACCGTCGAAGTCTATGTCGAGCGCATCGAGAACGCGCTTGGCGAAGCCATGCTGTCGCGCGAAAAGGCTCGCCGCGAAGAGAGCTGGGTCCGTCTCGAAGAGAAGTTCACCAAGGGCGAGCGCGTCGAAGGCGTCATCTTCAACCAGGTCAAGGGCGGCTTCACCGTCGACCTCGACGGCGCCGTGGCGTTCCTGCCGCGCAGCCAGGTCGATATCCGCCCGATCCGCGACGTCACCCCGCTGATGCACAACCCGCAGCCCTTCGAGATCCTCAAGATGGATCGCCGCCGCGGCAACATCGTGGTGTCGCGCCGCACCGTGCTCGAGGAGAGCCGCGCCGAACAGCGTTCGGAAATCGTGCAAAACCTCGAGGAAGGCCAGGTGGTCGAAGGCGTGGTCAAGAACATCACCGACTACGGTGCGTTCGTCGACCTCGGCGGCATCGACGGCCTGCTGCATGTCACCGACATGGCATGGCGCCGCGTCAACCATCCGACCGAGATCCTCAACATCGGCCAGACGGTCAAGGTGCAGATCATCCGCATCAACCAGGAAACCCACCGCATCTCGCTCGGCATGAAGCAGCTCGAGTCGGATCCGTGGTCGGATATCGGCACCAAGTTCCCGATCGGCAAGAAGATCAAGGGCACCGTCACCAACATCACCGACTACGGCGCATTCGTCGAGCTGGAGCCGGGCATCGAGGGCCTCATCCACGTCTCTGAAATGTCGTGGACGAAGAAGAACGTGCACCCCGGCAAGATCCTGTCGACGACGCAGGAAGTCGACGTGGTGGTGCTCGAAGTCGATCCGGCCAAGCGCCGCATCTCGCTCGGCCTCAAGCAGACGCTCGAGAATCCGTGGCAGGCTTTCGCCTCGAGCCATCCGGTCGGCAGCCAGGTCGAGGGCGAGGTCAAGAACAAGACCGAGTTCGGCCTGTTCATCGGCCTGGAAGGCGACGTGGATGGCATGGTCCACCTCTCCGACCTCGACTGGACCCGTCCGGGCGAGCAGGTCATCGAAGAGTACAATCGCGGCGACATGGTCAAGGCGCAGGTGCTCGACGTCGACATCGAGAAGGAGCGCATCTCGCTCGGCATCAAGCAGCTGGCCCGTGACACGGTCGGCGAAGCGGCCAACAGCGGCGAGCTGCGCAAGAACGCCGTCGTCACCTGCGAGGTCATCGGCGTGAAGGATGGCGGTCTGGACGTGCGGCTGGTCGACAGCGGCATCGAGACCTTCATCAAGCGCTCCGACCTTTCGCGCGACCGCGACGAGCAGCGCCCCGAGCGCTTCACCGTCGGCCAGAAGGTCGATGCCCGCGTCATCGCCTTCGACAAGAAGACCCGCAAGCTGCAGGTCTCGATCAAGGCGCTGGAAATCGCCGAGGAGAAGGAAGCGGTCGCCCAGTACGGCTCGACCGACTCCGGCGCCTCGCTAGGCGATATCCTGGGCGCGGCGCTGAAGAAGCAGGGCAACTAAGCCCTTTCGCATACCAAACAAGAAACCCCGCCGGATCGCTCCGGCGGGGTTTCTTTTGTCCGGGGGCTTTCCGCGTCAGGCCCTGCCGTAGAGCGGGACCAGCGTGCCGCTCATCGCCTGGTTGGCGGGTGAGGCGAGATAGGCAATGGCCTCGGCGGCCGCTTCCAGGCTGACCCATTTGGCGAAATCGGCATCGGGCATGTCGGCGCGGTTGGCGGGCGTGTCGAGCGTCGAGGGCGCCACGGCGTTGACCAGAATGCCCTTGTGCTTCAGCTCCTCGGCCATGGCCATCGTCATCGCCGCGACCGCCGCCTTGCTGGCCGTATAGGCGACCATGCCGGAGCCGCGCCTGGGATCGAGGCCGGCGCGCGCGGTGACATTGACGATGCGGCCTGCCGTATTGGACGCCAGCATCGAGCGCACCGCGGCGCGGCTGCATAGGAAGGCCGTGCGGGCGTTGGTGTCCATCATCTCGGCGAACGAGGCCGACTCGATCTTTTCAACCGGCGCCATGGTGAAACCGCCGGCAAGGTGGATCGAGGCCCAGAGCGCGGGCACCTGATGGTAGAAGGCTTCGACCTTGGCCGAATCCGACAGGTCGACATTGTGCGCTAGGTGCACGCTGGCATGGGCTGCGTAGGGAAAATGCGGCGGGGCCGCCGCGTGGGCGTTCGGCACGTGGCAGATCGCGCCTTGCTCCAGCAACCTGCCGACAACCGCGCCGCCGAGCGCCCCAGTGCCGCCCGTCACCACGATATGCCTGCCATTCAGCGTTTCCGTCATACTTAGACCGCTCCTGTCATTTTTTATGATTATTTCTTTTGGTTATGCCGCCTCAGATTGGAACGTCGCGCCTTTCACGTCGTCACTCAATTGAAATATCGACATGGCAGGCGCAGCGTCTTTGCATGTGTCGGACCGCGGCCGGCGGCATCGAACTGCCGGCGCCGCGATGGCCCGACCGGCAGACGCGACAGTCTTCAGTCGACGGTGATTTCGATGACGCGCGGGCTGCCGGCCGCCCGCGCGCGCTTCAGTGCCTCGGCAAGACCGCCGACCCCGGCCAGCCGCTCGGCCTCGATGCCATAGGCCTCGGCAAGCTTGCAGAAATCCGGCGGCGCCGGCGACACGCCGACCGGCTCGACGCCGACATCGAGCATCGAGGTCTCGATCTCGCGATAGCCGCGGTTGTTCCAGACGACGAAGATCACCGGCGTTTCGGCGTCGAGCGCGGCGCCGATTTCCGGCAAGGTGAACTGGAAGCCGCCATCGCCGGTGAGGCACACCACGGGCGCTTGCGGAACGGCAAGCGCTGCGCCGATCGCCGCCGGCGGACCGTAGCCCAGCGCGCCGAAACCAGTCGCGGCGTTGAACCAGCCGCCGGGACGGTCGTGGTCGTAATAGAGGTTGGCGGCGTAGATCGGCTGGGTCGAATCGCCGACGATGATGGCGCCCGGCAGCGCGTCGCGGATTGTTTCCACGGCGCGCACCTGCGCCAGGTACTCAGGCTTCAGTTCGGCCTGCGCTGCCTTCCGCGCGACGGCCGCGCGAGCCTCGCCGTTGGCTGCCGCGGGGTGACCAGGTCCGATCGCCGCGAACAGAGCCTCGATGCCTTCGGCGCAATCCGCCTGGATGCCGACCGTCACCGGCCGGCGCGCGATCTGGTCGGCGCCGATATCGATGCGGATCAGGTTCTTGGGCAGCACGAAACCGCCGTCGCCATAGCCGTCATAGTCGGTCGGGCCGAACTCGGTGCCGGCCGCGATCACCAGATCGGCATCCGCCATCAGCGCGCGCACTGCCTTCAGACTTGGGCTGGCCGGCACGCACAGCGGATGGCCATGCAGCAGGCCGCGCGCATTGGCGGTCTCGACGACGGGCGCGCCAAGCGTCTTGGCCAGTCGGCGCAGCGCAGCGTCGGCCTTCCTTGCGCCGCCACCGGCGAGGATCAGCGGCCGGCGCGCGGCCTTGATGAGCTTTGCCGCTTCGGCAATCGCCGCAGGGTCCGGAGCGGGTGGCGCGGCATTGCTCAGCGCGGCCGCGATATCATCGGCGGGCTTCACCATGACGTCGGTGGGGATCTCGATATGGACCGGACCCGGGCGCGAGGAGGAGAAAACGGCGAAGGCGCGGGCAAGCGCGCCCGGCAATTCATGGGCCTCGGTGACACGTTCGGAAGACAGCGCGACCTTTTCCATCATGCCGCGCTGGTCGGGCAGTTCATGCAGGAAGCCCAGCCCCTTGCCCAGCGTGTCGGTGGCATTGACGCCGGAGATGACCAGCATCGGCACCGAATCGGCGCGCGCCTGGCCCATGGCGGTGATGGTGTTGGTCAGCCCCGGCCCGGTGATGACGAAGGCGACGCCCGGCCGCCCGCCGGCGCGCGCATAGCCGTCGGCCATGAAGCCGGCGCCCTGTTCGTGGCGCGGCGTGACATGGCGGATCTTCGAGCGCGCCAGGCCGCGATAGAGCTCGACCGTATGCACGCCCGGAATGCCGAAGACTGTGTCGACGCCATGCGCTTCGAGCAGGGTGATCAGCGCTTCGCCGATGGTGGTCATTGGTTTTTTCCCCTTAGAGCTTTGTTTCTTACGCAATTCCGGACGGAAAGTTACGGCGAAGTGGCCGAACCTAACCGCTTCTCACTTTTCCTGGAATTGCTCTGGCGGCACGAGGCCGAGTTCGGCCTCGACAGTCTTGATGCCAATTGCCGCCAGTTCGCCGGGCGAGAACATCTCGCCGGCCAGGCAGCCTTCGATCCAGAGCCCGTCGATGATCGCGTTGATCGCGATGGCATGGCGGCGCAGCTCGGCTGCGTCCGGCTTGCGCCGTTCGGCGGCGAGCACTTCGGCTACGACTGCTTCCACCTCGTTGCGGAAGCCGAGATAGCCTTCGCGATGGGCGCGGGCGAGCGACGGATCCGCGCCGGCGCGGCCTATGAAAGTCGCCCAGAGCGAAAACACCCGCTGGTCGATGATCGGCGCGTTGAGGTTGGCCGTGACGAAAGCCGCAAGCCGTTGGCGCGGCGAGGCGTCTTCCATGACCAAGGCCGCTTTCGCCTGCTCGGTCATGCGGCCCATCAACGCCGCATAGGCTTCCTGCAGCAAATCTTCCTTGCCGGGGAAATAGTGGCGGATCAGCCCGGCGGTGACGCCGGCTCGCAAGGCGATGGTGCGGACAGTGGCGCCCTCGAGGCCATGCTCGGCCACGCTGTCCAGGGTCGCATCGATCAGATCCTGCCGCCGCCGCTCCTCGCCCTCACGGCGGAACTTGCGGCGCGCATTCATTGGCGCAGGATCGGCCGCGTCAGGCATGTCGGCCCGCCCTCACAAGCGATGCAGAGCGCATCCGCCTCGAAAATCTCGACCGTGCAACCGGCGGCTTCCATCGCGGCCTTGGTCTTGGGAAAGCCCGCCACGGCAATGACCTTGAGCGGGCTGGTCGGAAGCACGTTAAGGCTGAGGCCGTTGGAAGCGGCGAACTCTTGCGGGTCGCCTTCGACCAGCCGGATGCCGCGCGCCTTCAGCATCTGATAGAACGGGGCCGGCAGAAGCGGCGAATAGACCAGCGCGAGGTCGTCGGCCAGCGGGCTGATCACCGACATCAGATGCAGGCATGCTTCTTCGCCCTGCCACAGCGGCAGGTCGAAGCCGTAGACGGAAATGCCCAGCGGCGCCAGCAGGTTTGAAAGCTGCTGGATGCCTTCCTGGTTGGAGCGCACACCGCGCCCGATCGCCAGCGTGCGGGCATCCAGCCACACGCAATCGCCGCCTTCGACCTGGCCGGGGGCTTCGACACGGCCGAGGATCGGAATGCCCAGCCTCTTATAGGTTTCCTCATGCAGCGAGGGCTCGCCGGCGCGCAAGGGCTTGCCCATGGACAGGATCAGCGCGCCGCGACCGGTCATCAGCGACGGGTCATGCGTGAACACCGAATCCGCGAGACCGTCGGCCGTGTCCTCGATCCATTCGATTTCGGCGCCGGAGGCCGCCACCAGTTCGGCAAGGACCGCATGCTGCTCGGCTGCTTTCGCCGGGTTGAAGCCGGCGCCATAGTGCCAGGCAGCCCTGTCGGCGCCACGCATGGCATTGACCGCCGAACGCATCAGCACACGCCGCAGCGGCGCCGCCATGGACTGTGATCCGAAAGCGCTCATCGATGCCCTTTTATGCTGAAAAAAATCGAAAAAATTTCATGAGAGGCTATTTATACACTTGCACAACAACGCCGCAAGTGCCGTAATGAGCGGGATTGACGGGCTCGCGCTGTCGGGTCCATGCTGAAGTCTGGAGTGGGCATCACAGCGTATGTTGATTAGCCGGATAGACGTTCGACGACCTCCCTTCGAGGTCGCCCGGTGAGCGCGGCGGAAGCTGCCGCAGTCCAATCCGGCAAGGCGCAAAGCGGCGCCGCCGAAGCCATCCATGTCGAAAACCTGCATAAGAAATTCGGCCAGCTGCACGTGCTGAAGGGCGTTTCGCTGTCGGCGCGCGACGGCGAGGTGGTCGCCATCATAGGCGGCTCCGGCTCCGGCAAGTCGACGCTGTTGCGCTGCATCAACTGCCTGGAAAACCCGACCAGCGGCATCATCCGGGTCAATGGCGAGGAGATCAAGCTCAAGGCCGACAGCCACGGCCACACCGTTCCGGCCGACCGCAGGCAGATCGAGCGCATCCGCTCGAGGCTCGGAATGGTGTTCCAGAATTTCAACCTGTGGAGCCACATGACGCTGATCGAGAACGTCATCGAGGTTCCGGTGCACGTGCTCGGCGTCAAGCGCGACGAAGCGATCGCCCAGGCCGAGAAGCTGCTCGCCCGCGTCGGGCTGGCGGAGAAGCGCGACGTCTATCCGGCCTTCCTGTCCGGCGGCCAGCAGCAGCGCGCCGCGATCGCCCGGGCGCTGGCGATCAATCCGCGCGTCATGCTGTTCGACGAGCCGACGTCGGCGCTCGATCCGGAACTGGTCGGCGAAGTGCTGAAGGTGATCGGCGACCTGGCGCGCGAGGGGCGCACCATGGTGCTGGTGACGCATGAAATGAAGTTCGCCCGCGAGGTCGCGACGCATGTCGTCTATCTCTACAACGGGCTGGTCGAGGAAGAAGGTTCGCCGGAGCAATTGTTCGGCGCGCCCAAATCCGAAAGGCTCAAGCAATTCCTCCGCAATGTCGGCTAGGAGCCGGCATCAAGCGGAGCGAAAAACCGGGAACAACAACAAACTGGGAGTCCTGAAATGAAGACTGTTCTCAAGACATTCGCCGCCGCGCTGCTTCTCGGTGTCGCGGCGATGGGTGGCGTGGCCAAGGCCGAGCAGGTCAAGATCGGCGTCGCCGCCGAGCCATACCCGCCCTTCACCTCGCCCGATGCCAGCGGCAAATGGGTGGGCTGGGAGATCGACTTCGTCGACGCCGTCTGCGCCGAGGAGAAGCTCGATTGCGTGGTCACCCCCGTCGCCTGGGACGGCATCATCCCGGCGCTGACGACGAAGAAGATCGACGCCATCGTCTCCTCGATGTCGATCACCGCCGAGCGCGAGAAGACGATCGACTTCTCCGACAAGTACTATAACACCCCGACCGCCATCATCGGACCGAAGGACCAGAAGTTCGGCGCCACGCCGGACGATCTCAAGGGCAAGGTGATCGGCGTCCAGGTCTCGACCGTGCATGCCGTCTACGCCAAGAAGCACTTCACCGGCGCGCAGGAAATCAAGGAATACCAGACGCAGGACGAAGCCAACAACGATCTGGCCGCCGGCCGCATCGACGCGGTGCAGGCCGACTCGATCGCACTCGGCGAATTCCTGAAAACCGACCAGGGCAAGGCCTGCTGCGACCTGAAGGGCATGGTGGCTCCGGACGACGAAGTGCTTGGACCGGGCGTCGGCGCCGGCATCCGCAAGGAAGACACCGCGCTCAAGGAAAAGTTCAACGCCGGCATCAAGGCGATCCGCGCCAACGGCAAATATGACGAGATCTCGAAGAAGTATTTCGACTTCGACATCTATGGCGGCGCCACGCAGTCGAACTGAGCCCTCTCGCACATGAGTGAGGGCATGGTGTCCGCGCCATGCCCAACCTTGCCACGCATGCCTGCCGCCGACCTTGCCGTCGGCGGCTTGCCAGCAATCCGGGGGCGAAGCTGATCGACGCCTTTCTTCCGGCCTCCGCGGCCGGCATCATGGAACTCCTGTCACCCGTGGCGCCCGGCTGGGGCGGCACGCTGCTGGTCGGGCTGCTGCATTCGATCGAGATCGCCTTGGGCGCGACCTGCCTCGGCCTCATGATCGGCACCGCCGGCGCCTTCGGCAAGCTCTATGGCGGCCCGGTGACGCGCGACCTGCTCGCGGTCTACACTACTGTGGTCCGCGCGGTGCCGGAACTGGTGCTGATCCTGCTGCTCTATTATGCCGGCACCGACCTCATCAACCAGGTGCTGACGGGGATGGGCTACAGCCGTGTCGACATCAGCGGGCTCGCGGCCGGCATCTTCGTGCTGGGGTTCGTCCAGGGCGCCTATTCGACAGAAGTCATCCGCGGCGCCATCCTCGCCATCCCGCAAGGCCAGATCGAGGCCGCACGCGCCTACGGCATGTCGCCGGGCCTGATGCTGCGGCGCATCACGTTGCCGGCGATGCTGCCCTTCGCCATTCCCGGCCTTGCCAATCTGTGGCTGATCGCCACCAAGGACACCGCGCTGCTTGCCGTCGTCGGCTTCTTCGAATTGACGCTGGCGACGCGCCAGGCGGCCGGCGTCACCAAGGCCTATCTTCTGTTCTATCTCGCGGCGGGCGCGCTCTATCTCACGCTGTCGCTGTTCTCCAACGTGATCATCGGCCGTGTCGAGGCCTGGTCGCGGCGCGGCATGCCTTCCGTCAAGGAGGCGCGCTGATGTCGGCGGAAGCGAGCGCGATCAATCTGGCGGCGCGCGCCTCGATCTGGCTCAAGCCGCACCGCATCGTGCTGATCCTGATCGCGCTGGCGCTGGTCTTCTGCGCCGCCTTCTTCATGCGCTGGGACTGGCTGCCGCAGTATTGGGAAATGGGCCTGATGGGCATATGGCGGGCGCTCTGGATCCTCGCCGTCACCTGCGCGCTGGGCTTTGCGCTGGCGGTGCCGCTAGGGCTTGCCCAGGCCGGCGGGCCGTTCTGGTTCGCTGTGCCCGCGAAAATCTTCTGCACCATCATCCGGGGAACGCCGCTGCTCCTGCAGCTCTGGCTGCTCTATTACGGCCTCGGCTCGATCTTCCCGCAATATCCGTGGATCCGCGAATCCTGGCTGTGGCCGTATCTCAGGCAGGCCTGGCCATACGCTGTGGTGGCGCTGACCTTTTCCTTCGCCGGCTACGAAGGCGAGGTGATGCGCGGCGCCTTTGCCGGCGTGCCGCGCGGACAGTTGGAGGCCGCCCGCGCCTTCGGCATGAGCCGCTGGAAAATCTTCCGCCGCATCTGGCTGCCGCAGGCCTTCTACCGGGCGCTGCCGACCTTGACCGGCGAAACCGTCCTGCAGTTGAAGTCGACCCCGCTGGTGGCGACGATCAGCGTCATCGATATCTTCGCCGTCTCCTCCAAGGTGCGCCAGGACACTTACCTGACCTACGAGCCTTTGCTGCTGCTGGCGCTGATCTATATGACGATCACCGGCATCCTGGTCTTCGTCTTCAGCCGGATCGAGGCTCGGATCCCGGTCAAGATCGGGTAAGTGAGTAGTGAATAGTGAGTGGTGAGCAGTGTGCTGCTTGCTGGTTTTCCCCTACTGACTACTCCCTACTTTCCAACTCACTCAGGAGCAGCCCTGATGCAACTCAGTCTCGATCAGGCAACAGGCCTATGCCGGATGGCGGCGCTCGGCGCAGGCGCCAATGAGGAAGCGGCGCAGTCGCTCACCGCCTCGATCATCGCCGCGGAGGCCGAAGGCCTGTCGACGGTGGGGCTGTCGCATTTCATCGACTATCTGGAAGCGTTCGAAGCCGGCCGCATCGACGGCAATGCCGATCCGGCAATCACCCGGCCGGCGCTCGCCGTCTATCTTTCGGATGCGCGCGGCGGGCTTGCCCATACCGGCTTCGACCGAACGATCGACGATTTGGTCAAGGCGGCAAAGCTGTTCGGCGTCGCTATCTTCTCGCAAAAGAACGCCTATACATGCGGCGCGCTCGGCTATTTCACCGGGCGGCTGGCGGAACAAGGGCTGGTTTCCTTCGCCGCCACCAACGGGCCGGCGGTGCTGGCCGGCTCAGGTTCGGTCAAGCCGGTCTATTGCACCAATCCGATGTCCTTTGCGTCGCCCGCCGCCGACGGGCCGCCGCTGGTGATCGACCAGTCGTCGAGCGCCACCGCCTTCGTCAACATCCGAAAAGCGGCCGAGGACGGCAAGAAAATCCCCGAAGGCTGGGCGCTGGACGCCAGCGGCAATCCGACCACCGATCCGGCGGCGGCGATGAAGGGGGCGATGCTTGCCTTTGGCGGCCAGCGCGGCGCCAACATCGCGTTGATGGTCGAGGTGCTGGCCGCCGGCATTTCCGGCGCCAACTGGTCGCTCGACGCGCCCTGGTTCACCGGCGGGCCGGACAGCCCCGGCACCGGTCTCTTCGTTCTCGCCATCGCGCCAAAACTGCTCGACCCGGATTTCGAGCAGCGTATGAGGGACCAGCTCGACCGGCTGCGGCGGCGCTATGGCGTGCATATTCCCGGCCGCTCCCGCGCCGAAGCAGCGGAGAAGGCCAAGGCGCGCGGCATCACCACGTCCAGGGCGGTCGTGCAGCGCATTTCGGAATTCGCCGAGCGCTATTCGGCCTGATTTTTCCTGCGCTGCCTGAACCTTTTCCTGACCTGACACGACACATCCGCGGCACCCCACGCCGCGAGCCGCCTTGGTTGGCTTCGTCCGGCTCGCGGTTGGCGGCGCCGCGCCGGGCGTTCAGGGCGGGCGGGCGTGCTTGCTTCACGCCACCTTGATACCGTCTCAGGTCAGGCCGCCTCATTGGACCCTGTTTCGGCGCGGACACTGCCCGGAAAACCCCGCTTCGGCGGGGTTTTCTGTTTTCCGTCGCCACGCACAAAACATGATTATGGAAGTTAACTTTTGTTAACTTGACTTGGGCGGGAGCGTCGGGCGGTTTGCGGGTATCGTCACAAAACAGGAGCTACGATGTCCGCCACCACCGACCCCTCCCGCGCAAAGCTGATCATCCCGGCGCTTGGCCGGCTGTATTCCTCGCTGCATGATGCCGGCGAAACCCTGCTGCGCATTGTGGCCGGCGGTTTCCTGGCCATCCATGGCTCGCAAAAGATCGTCAATCCGTTCGGGGCCACGGAAATGGTCGAGGGGCTGGGCTTTTATCCCGGCGTCTTCTGGTCGCCGCTGCTTGCCTGCACCGAATTCTTCGGCGGCATCCTGATCGCCTTCGGCCTCTTCACCCGCCCGGCCGCCTTCGCCGGCCTGATCGTGCTTCTGGTCACCGTGTGGTTCCACTGGGTAACGATGGGCCAAGGGTTTTCGGGCGCGGAAAAGTCGCTGCTGTGGGCCGCGATCCTCGCCTTCTTCGTCATCCGCGGCGGCAACCGGCAGTCGGTCGACGCGCGCATCGGCAAGGCTTTCTGAGCGGTTCTTGCCTGGACGCAATTCCGGCAATGGCGACCTCCGGTCGCTCTTTGCCTTTGGCGAGAAACGGATTAAGAAACGGCTTCAGCCAAGCACTCGCGCGGAGCCAGTCATGACCGAAATCCTGCAGACCCCCAAGCTCGTCGTCGTCTTCGGCGGTTCGGGTTTCGTCGGTCGCCATGTCGTGCGGGCGCTGGCCAAGCGCGGCTACCGCATCCGGGTCGCCTGCCGGCGGCCCGACCTTGCCGGCCATGTGCAGCCGCTCGGCAATGTCGGCCAGATCCAGCCGGTGCAGGCCAATGTGCGCGTGCGCTGGTCGGTCGACCGCGCCGTGCAGGGCGCCGACCATGTCGTCAACCTCGTCGCCATCCTGCATGAGACCGGCCGACAGAAATTCGGCGCCGTGCATGATTTCGGGGCGCGCGCCGTCGCCGAGGCCGCGCGCTCGGTCGGCGCCGGCCTCACCCACATCTCGGCGCTCGGCGCCGATCTGAATTCCCCATCCGACTATGCCCGCACCAAGGCGCTCGGCGAGAAAGCCGTGTTCGACACGATCAGCGATGCCGTCATCTTGCGGCCGTCGATCAATTTCGGGCCGGAAGACGGCTTCTTCAACCGCTTCGCCAACATGGCGCGCTATTCGCCGGTGCTGCCGCTGATCGGCGGCGGGCAGAACAAGTTCCAGCCGGTCTATGTCGGCGACGTCGCCGAAGCGGTCGCGCGCTCGGTCGACGGCAAGATCAAGGGCGGCCAGACCTATGAGCTCGGTGGCCCGCAGGTGCTGACCTTCAAGCAATGCATGGAAGAGCTGCTGATGGTCATCGAGCGCCGCCGCCTCCTGGTGCCGGTGCCGTTCTGGGTGGCGAACATCCAAGCCTCGATCCTCCAGCTGCTGCCCAACCCGCTGTTGACCAAGGACCAGGTCATGCAGCTGCGCGAGCACAACATCGTCTCGGACGAAGCCGCCAAGGCCGCCAGGACGCTGACAGGCCTCGGCATCCAGCCGCAGGCGATCGCCACCATCCTGCCCAGCTATCTCTGGCGCTTCCGCGCCGCCGGCCAGTTTCAGCAGCGCCGGCCGGTCGCCGACCGGTAATCAAGAAACCACTATTTGCTTTACGCAATTCCGGACGGAAAACCGCTTCACACTTTCCCTGGAATTGCTTTAGCGACGCGAGACCTGCATCGGCAGGCCACCCTGCGGCTGCGTGGTCAGCTTCTGCACCGGCCATGGCCGCGTCTCGGGCGTCGCGTCGAAGCGGAAACGCGACAACAGGATCGCCAGCGCGATGATCGCCTCCTGCATGGCAAAGCTGGCGCCGATGCAGACGCGCGGGCCGGCGCCGAAGGGCAGGTACTGGAAGCGGTCGATCCGGTCGCGGTTTTCCGGGTGGAAACGCTCCGGCATGAAGGCGTCCGGCCTGTCCCACAGCTTGCGGTGGCGGTGCACGACCCAAGGCATCACCAGCACAGCGGCGTATTTCGGGATATAGAGGCCATTCCAGGTCTCCGGCTCGATCGGCTCGCGGTTGATCGAGGGCGCCGGCGGATAGAGCCTCAGCGCCTCCTCGAAAGCGGCGCGGGTGAGCGGCATGGCATCCAGCCACTTGGTCGGATCGGGCTCGCGCGCCAGCACCGCGTCGATCTCCTGTTCCACCTTGTCGCGTTCCCAGGGCGCCTCGGCGAGGCAATAGATCGTCCAGCCGAGCGCCCGCGCGGTCGTCTCATGGCCGGCGCCGATGAAGGTGATGATGTTGTCCTCGACTTCGGCGCGCGTCAGCCCATCCGGCCCTTCGGCCCGAAGCAGAAGCGTGAGGAAATCCTGCGGCACGCCGCCGGGATCGCGCTTCATCCGCTCCTCGCGCATCCTCACCGTGCCGGCGACGATGTTGCGGAAATAGGCCATGGTCTTGCGGCCGCGGATGCGTGTGAAGCGCGGCAGCCATTCCGGCGCGCGCAGCAGGTCGAGCGGATCGACGCGGCCCATGGTCTCGAACAGGCGATCGATCTCCCTGGCGAAGCTGCCCGGCTCGCCAGCGATCTCGCCGGAAAACAGCGTCTCGGCCAGGATGTCATAGGTGAGCAGCGTCATGTCGTGGGCGACATCGGTCTCCCCGCCGGCCTCGTAGCGGGTTACGAACTCAAGCGTGCGCTTCAGCATCGGCCCGGCGAAACCGAAGATGTGGCGTGGCGTGAAGACCGGCGCCATGGCCTTGCGGGAACGCTTCCAGACCTCACCCTCGGCGGTCAGCAGCCCGTCGCGCAGGATCGGCCGCAGCACCAGCTGGCGCACGGTCGCCATCTTGTAGTTCTTGGCATTGTCGATCAGCACGTGGCGGATGAGGCCCGGATCGTTGGCGACCACCAGCGGCCCGCCCACGCCGGTCACCGAAACCCAGGGCTCGTTGTAGGTGTGCTCGCCCCACAATTCGAGCGGGTTGCGGTAGATGATGCGCATCATCTCCAGCGTCGAAGGCGGCTTTGTGCGCGGCGTCGGCGCCGGTGGCACGAAGGGGGCGGGCTTGGTGTCCATGAAGCATGCTCCGCTGACAGTGCCGAATGTAGTGTCGGACGAAGCGGGCGTCCATGTGGCCGGGCGGCGGACCGGGAGTTTTGCTTTCCGCATACTACGCCTCGCCAGAATGTGACCGGAACCTGCGAATGCCGGCTTGTTGCAGGGGGAAGCTTACGTTAGTCACCAACGGATACCGTCAAGCCAGGAGCCGCAAATGAAGCACCGTCTGGACATCATCATCGGCAGCACGCGGCCGGGACGCGCCGGCCCGATCTTCGGCGAGTGGCTGGAGGGCTTCGCGCGCCAACATGGCAAGTTCGAGCCGGTGCTGACCGATATCGCCGCGTTCAACCTGCCGATGCTCGACGAACCGCACCATCCGCGCTTGCGCAAATACGAGAACGACCACACCAAGGCCTGGTCGAAGGCGATCGATGCCGCCGACGCCTTCGTGTTCGTCGCGCCGGAGTATAACTATTTCGTCGCGCCGGCGATCGTGAACGCCATCGACTACCTGGTCCATGAATGGCGCTACAAGCCGGCTGCGATCTTCAGCTATGGCGGCGTGTCCGGCGGCCTGCGCGCGGCGCAGGCCTTGAAGCCGCTGCTCACCTCCGTCGGCGTCATGCCGATCCCGGAAGGCGTGGCGCTGCCGGCCTATGCGACGCTGCTCGACCAGGAGCGCGCCTTTCATCCGAGCGAGCAGGTGCTGGGTGGCGCGAAGACGATGCTCAACGAACTGTCGCGCTGGAGCGAGGCGCTGAAGACGCTGCGCGCCGCCGGATAGGCGCGAAACTCCCCCACGAAGGCAGGTTGCGAGGCCGCGCTTCGGCGCAGCTTCCCCAGCCGGACGCCCCCATGCCGCGGACCGTCATATCGCGCGGACGTGAAGAGGGCGCCCGCCAAGCCGGCAAAATGCCCGCAAACCTTGGAAAAGCAGCCGTTTGCGCCTATATCTAGGACATCAAAACGGCGCGATTCGGGGCCATTTTTCCGCGCCTGACCATCGACATCAATCAGACAGGTTTTCATGAGCGATCAGACCGAAAGCGCCAATGGCGCGGAAGCCGAGTACGGCGCCGATTCCATCAAGGTTTTGAAGGGGTTGGATGCCGTGCGCAAGCGGCCGGGCATGTATATCGGCGACACCGATGACGGCTCGGGCCTGCATCACATGGTCTACGAGGTGGTGGACAACGCCATCGACGAGGCGCTGGCCGGCCACGCCGACCTCGTCTCGGTGACGCTCAACCCCGACGGTTCGGTGACGGTGATCGACAACGGTCGTGGCATTCCGACCGATATCCACCCTTCGGAGGGCGTTTCAGCGGCCGAAGTGATCATGACGCAGCTGCATGCCGGCGGCAAGTTCGACCAGAACTCCTACAAGGTTTCCGGCGGCCTGCATGGCGTCGGCGTCTCGGTGGTCAACGCGCTTTCGGCCTGGCTCAAGCTCAAGATCCGCCGCAACGGCGAAATCTTCGAGATGGGCTTCACGCATGGCAATGCCGACGCACCGCTGAAAGTCACCGGCAGCTATGTGCAGGACAAGCAGCCTGGCACCAATGAAGGCCGCAGCGGCAGCGAAATCTCCTTCTTCCCCTCGTCCGAGACCTTCACCATGGTCGAGTTCGATTTCGGCACGCTGGAGCACCGCCTGCGCGAGCTTGCCTTCCTCAATTCCGGCGTGCGCATCATCCTGACCGATGCGCGGCATGCCGACCTGGTTCGCCATGAGCTGCATTATGACGGCGGCCTGGAAGAGTTCGTCAGATATCTCGACCGGGTGAAGAAGCCGCTGATCGAGGCGCCGATCGCCATCCGCGCCGAACGCGACGGCATCACCGTCGAGGTCGCGATGTGGTGGAACGACAGCTACCACGAGAATGTGCTGGCCTTCACCAACAACATCCCGCAGCGCGACGGCGGCACGCATCTGGCGGGCTTCCGCGCGGCGCTGACCCGGCAGATCACCGGCTATGGCGAATCGTCCGGCCAGACCAAGAAGGAAAAGGTCTCGCTCACCGGCGACGATTGCCGCGAGGGCCTGACCGCGGTGCTTTCGGTCAAGGTGCCGGACCCGAAATTCTCCTCGCAGACCAAAGACAAGCTGGTCTCGTCCGAGGTTCGCCCGGTGGTGGAGAGCCTGGTCAACGAGGCGCTCGGCACCTGGCTGGAAGAGCATCCGAGCGAAGGCAGGGTGGTGGTCGAGAAGGTGATCCAGGCGGCCGCGGCGCGCGAAGCCGCGCGCAAGGCGCGCGACATCACGCGCAAGAGCACGCTCGGCGTCACCTCGCTGCCGGGCAAGCTCGCCGACTGCCAGGAACGCGATCCGGCCAAGTCCGAAATCTTCATCGTCGAGGGCGACTCGGCCGGCGGCTCGGCCAAGGGCGGGCGCTCGCGGCAGAACCAGGCGATCCTGCCGCTGCGCGGCAAGATCCTCAATGTCGAGCGCGCGCGCTTCGACCGCATGCTCTCCTCCGACATGATCGGCACGCTGATCACCGCGCTCGGCACCTCGATCGGCAAGGACGAGTTCAACGCCGACAAGCTGCGCTACCACAAGATCATCCTGATGACGGACGCCGACGTCGACGGCGCCCACATCCGCACACTGCTGCTCACCTTCTTCTTCCGGCAGATGCCGGAGCTGATCGAGCGCGGCCATCTCTACATCGCCCAGCCCCCGCTCTACAAAGTGACGCGGGGCAAGAGCTCGCAATATCTCAAGGACGAAAGCGCCTATGAGGAATATCTGATCGAATCCGGCCTCGACGAGGCGTTGCTGACGCTCGCCTCGGGTGAGGTGCGGACCGGCCAGGATCTGCGTGGCGCCATTGACGACGCGCTGGCGGTGCGCCAGCTGATCAACGGCCTGCACACGCGTTACAACCGCAGCGTCGTCGAGCAGGCGGCGATCGCCGGCGCGCTCAACGCCGACGTGCTTGCCGATCTCGGCCGCGCCAACGCCATGGCCGAGCGCGTCGCCCGGCGGCTCGACATCATCGCCGAGGAGACCGAACGCGGCTGGACCGGCCGGCTCTCGACCTCCAATGACGGCTCGGGCGGCTATGTCTTCGAGCGCACCGTGCGCGGCGTCAAGGATGTTGCCCAGCTCGATGCCGGACTGATCCACTCGGCCGATGCCCGTCAGCTCGACCGCTATGCCCCGCGCCTTGCCGAGATTTATGGCGAGCCGCCGGTGCTGCGGCGCAAGGAGACCTCCGAGACCATTTCTGGCCCGCTGGCGCTGCTCAACGCGGTGTTTGCGACCGGCCGCAAGGGGCTCACCATGCAGCGCTACAAGGGCCTTGGCGAGATGAATGCCGAGCAGCTCTGGGAAACCACGCTCGACCCGAATGTGCGCTCGCTGCTGCAGGTCAAGGTCAACGACGCAACCGATGCCGACTCGCTGTTCTCCCGCCTGATGGGCGACGAAGTGGAGCCGCGGCGCGAGTTCATCCAGGACAACGCGCTGTCGGTGGCCAACCTGGATATTTGAGCGTTCGTTCGAAGAAACTCGCCAGCGCCGTGTTCAGGCGCTGGTGAAACGCCGCCCGGTCGAAGCCGGGCGCGTAGATGGATCTGCCGGGGCGCGATGGCGCGTAACCGGGCGCCGCATGGCGGCAGGAACCCATAGTGGCCCGCCACGGGTTCGACACGATATTCCGGCGGATGCGGCAGCGCTGGACGGACGTGCTCCTCGTACCAGGGGTCGGGTTGATGCCGGTCGTCGGCCGCGCGCCACAGCAGCACCGGTATCTGCACCGAAGCGAGGTCCGTGCGGTCGAAGACGAAGCCGAACGCTGGCGCGGCGGCCGCGATGGCGCGTATACGTCGATCGGGCTTCCAGGCCTCCGGCGGTGGCTGGGGCGCCTGCGCTACCGAATGGATGCCCGCCGCCGCCAACGCGGTACAAAGATCGTGCCCGGGGTTTGCCGCGCAATATGGGTCGATCCTGTCGAGGTGCGGTATTCCGCCCGCTTCGACGAGCACGGTGAAGCCGCCATTCGAGAATCCGAAGGCCCCGATGCGCTGCGGATCGATTTCGCCGCGACCTCGCCAGTCTCCCAGCATGAAATCGATCAGCCGGCTCAACTGGGCGGGCCGGCGCCACAGCATCAGCACCTTGCTCTGATCATCGTAAGTATCGCCGGCGTGGCTGACCGCGGCGACAATGAAGCCGGCTCTCGCCAATGCGAGCGCCGTATCATAATGCGCAGCGTAGGATCCGCCGCCGCCGTGCGAGATCACGATGAGCGGCAGCGCATGGCCGCGACCGGGCCGGATGGCGCAACGCGTTGTTTGAAGCCCTCCAGGGGCACCTCATGCGGCTCGCCGGTGGTCGGATACCAGACACCGGCAATCAGCGGCGGTTCGCCGCCGTTGGGAATATGAACGACTTCAAAGCCTACCGGGGAAAGACCGGCATTATCCCTGGTCGCCACACTGGTCGACGTCGCACCGGTTTGCGGAACATTCGCGGCCAGGCTCTCGCCCTGGGCGAACAAGCCCGAGAGCATGATTAGGCCGATGGCTACGGCTTTCCGCATCTCCGAGACTTTCCTTCAGAACGATTTTGTCCGTCCAACCCGGCAAGGAAAAATGGCGCTTCCAAGGAATTGATGCGGGCAGCGGAAGCGGCCTTGTTGACGATTTGTTGAACTCCCTGGGCTGCCGTTCAAAAGCAAAAGCCCGGCGCGAAGCCGGGCTTTCTGGAATCCGATGGCTGGCCAGGCCGACAACCTTCCTGCGGAAGGTTGCGGCTTGTCAGTGATCCATGGCCTTGACGATTTCCTCGGTCATCTTCTTGGCGTCGCCGAGCAGCATCATGGTGCCGTCCTTGTAGAACAGCGTGTTGTCGATGCCGGCATAGCCGGAGCCGAGGGAGCGCTTGACGAACAGGCAGGTGCGGGCCTTGTCGACGTCGAGGATCGGCATGCCGTAGATCGGCGAGGACTTGTCGTCGCGCGCGGACGGGTTGGTGACGTCGTTGGCGCCGATGACATAGGCGACGTCGGCCTGCGCGAACTCGGAGTTGATGTCCTCGAGCTCGAACACCTCGTCATAGGGCACGTTGGCTTCGGCGAGCAGCACGTTCATGTGGCCGGGCATGCGGCCGGCGACCGGGTGGATGGCGTATTTGACGTCGACGCCATTGGCCTTGAGCTTGTCGGCCATTTCGCGCAACGCGTGCTGGGCCTGGGCGACCGCCATTCCGTAGCCGGGCACGATGATCACCTTCTGCGCGTTCATCATCAGGTAGGCGGCATCCTCGGCCGAGCCCTGCTTGACCGTGCGCTCGATGCCGTCGTCGGCGGCCGCGGCCGTCTCGCCGCCGAAACCGCCGAGGATGACGGAGATGAAGGAGCGGTTCATGCCCTTGCACATGATGTAGGACAGGATCGCACCGCTAGAGCCGACCAGCGCGCCGGTGATGATCAGCGCCAGATTGCCGAGCGTGAAGCCGAGCGCCGCCGCCGCCCAGCCGGAATAGGAATTCAGCATCGACACCACGACCGGCATGTCGGCGCCGCCGATCGGGATGATCAGGAGCACGCCGAGCACCAGCGAGGCCGCCACGATCAGCCAGAAGACGAGCTTGGACTCGGTGGTGACCAGAAGCACGATCAGCACCACCAGGGCGATGCCGAGGGCGATGTTGATGAGGTGGCGGCCGCCGATCATGATCGGCTTGCCGGACATGCGGCCGTCGAGCTTCAGGAAGGCGATGACCGAGCCGGTGAAGGTGATGGCGCCGATGGCGACGCCCAGGCTCATCTCGACCAGCGCCTGGGCATGGATGTCGCCCGCCGTGCCGATGCCGAAGCTTTCAGGCGCATAGATGGCGGCAGCGGCCACCATGACGGCGGCGAAGCCGACGAGCGAGTGGAAAGCGGCGACCAGCTGCGGCATCGAGGTCATGGCGATGCGGCGCGCGGTGACGGCCCCGACCGAGCCACCGATGGCGAGGCCGAGCACGATCAGGCCGAAGCCGCCGGCCGAAGGGACTGCCAGCGCCAGGGTGGTGGCGATGGCGATGCCCATGCCGATCATGCCGTAGAGATTGCCCTGACGGCTGGTGGTCGGATGCGACAGGCCGCGCAGCGCCAGGATGAACAGGATGCCGGAAACAAGGTATAGGAAAGAGGCGAAGTTGGCGTTCACTTCACTTGTCCTTCTTCTTGTACATGGCCAGCATGCGTTGGGTGACCAGGAAGCCGCCGAAGATATTGACCGAGACCAGCACCAGGGCGACGAAGCCGAAGCCCGCGGCGAGGCCGGAAGCAGCGATGCCTACGGCGAGCAAAGCGCCGACGACGATCACGGAAGAGATGGCGTTGGTGACGGCCATCAGCGGCGTGTGCAGCGCCGGAGTGACGGACCAGACGACATAGTAGCCGACGAAGATCGCCAGCACGAAGATGGCGAAGCGGAAGACGAAAGGATCGATGGCGCCACCCGAAAACGCGTGCGCGGCATTGCCGGCCGCCTCGCCGGCGGGCGCGTTGGCGAGATCCTGCACCGCCAGCCTTACGGCGGCGCTCGCCTGATCGAGCTGATCGAGAGCTTTCTGCAAGGCGTCCATCACGCGGTCCCCTTAGGCTTGGCTGCGGACTTCTTCTTTGCCGCCGGCTTTGCGTCGGCGGCATCGGCAACCATGGTCGTCGCCGGAATGGCCGCCGGCTCGGTGCGCGGCTCTTGCGCCGCCTTGGCGAAGTTCGGATGCACCACCTTGCCGCCGTCGGTCAGCATGGTCGCCTTGACCAGCTCGTCGTCGCGCTTGATGGCAAGCTGTTTCGCCGCCTTGTCGACCATCGTCTCGAGGAAGGCGTAGAGGTTCTTGGCGTAGAGCAGCGAGGCCGACGCCGCGACACGGCCCGGCACGTTGAGGTGGCCGACGATCTTGACGCCGTTCTCGGTCGTCACGACCTTGCCCGGCACCGCACCCTCGACATTGCCGCCGCGCTCGACCGCAAGATCGACGATCACCGAACCCGGCTTCATCGAGGCGACCATGGCCGCCGACACCAGCTTGGGCGCCGGGCGTCCGGGGATCAGCGCCGTGGTGATGACGATGTCCTGCTTGGCGATGTGCTCGGCGGTCAGCGCCGCCTGCTTGGCCTGGTATTCCTTCGACATTTCCTTGGCGTAGCCGCCGGCCGTTTCGGCCGCCTTGAACTCCTCGTCCTCGACCGCCAGGAACTTGGCGCCGAGCGACTGCACCTGCTCCTTCACCGCCGGACGCACGTCGGTGGCGGTGACAACGGCGCCGAGACGGCGCGCGGTGGCGATGGCTTGCAGGCCGGCGACGCCGACGCCCATGATGAAGGTTTTCGCCGCCGGCACGGTGCCGGCCGCCGTCATCATCATCGGCAGCGCGCGGTCATATTCGGCGGCCGCGTCGATCACCGCCTGGTAGCCGGCAAGATTGGCCTGCGAGGAGAGCACGTCCATGACCTGCGCGCGAGTGATGCGCGGCATGAACTCCATGGAGAAGGCGGTGATGCCGGCCTTGGCCATCGCGGCCACCGCGGCATCGTTGCCATAGGGATCCATGATGGCGATGACGGCGGCGCCCGACTTGTAGCCCTTCAGCTCCGCATCCGTCGGCCGGCGCACTTTCAGCACGACATCGGCCTTCTTGGCGTCGGCCGCCGTGCCGATCGCGCCGCCGGTAGCAGCGAAATCCTGGTCAGGGATGCGCGAGCCGAGGCCAGCGCCCTTCTCGACGATCACGTCGAAGCCAAGACCCACCAGGCGCTTGACCGTATCCGGCGAGGCCGCGACGCGCGGCTCGTTCGGGTCAACCTCACGAGGTATGAATACTATTTGTCCCACCGGATGATCCTTTCGGCTGGAACCTTGATTGCGCAAGGCGTCGGCCGGGACGTCCGGTGACGTCGAGTGCAATTGGCTTGGGAAAGCTACCGCAGAATGAGGGTGCCGACGGCCATGATCAGGATGAACAGGATCGTCGCCGAAAAGAAGCCGCCGACGAAGAAGCCGAAGGCCATAGCGATAAGGATGGCGGCACAGAACAACGAGCCGTATTTGGCAAGACCGAGGAAGCCCTTGTAGGTACGGTCGTGCTCGGCATAGTCCATCTGCGCGCCAAGCTCGACAGGACCTGCGGGCGAGTGATCAGCCATGGAAGTACCCCTTCGAAAATGCCTTTGAGGCACATAGCGAAAAGCCGCACCAAGAGCAATGGCGCTATTGCCGCACAACCTGTGACAACAGCGTCAAAGGAAAGTTGAAATTGAACGGCGTGGCTGCGTCCGCGCGGCCGAGGCGGTTCCTTCAGCTGGCGAGATGCGGGAACAGGCCAAGCAGGCCGACCACGATCAGGTAAAGCGCGACGATGTAGTTGAGGAGCCGCGGCATCACCAGGATCAGCACGCCGGCAATCAGCGAGATCAGCGGCGTCAGCGCAAGCGAATGGATGGTCATGGCGGAATCCTTTCCTTTGACAGGCGATCGCCCGTCACACGGGCTGCGGATTGGAGCTTGTTGACGCAATTCCGGACGGAAAACCGCTCACACTTTTCCTGGAATTGCTCTGACAACGCCGCAGCCGACGAAAGGTTCAGGGCCAGCGTTCAGGCAGCGGCGCGATAGTACTTCGCCGTCGGCACGATGGAGAGGGGCGTCAGCCGGTTGATGGCCGGATTGCCGAACATCAGCCGCTGCTCCATCGCCGTCGACTTGAAGAATGGCAGCCGTTCGAGCGTCAGGCGCATGTTTTCGCCGGCAGGAATTTCGAACAGCGCGATCGGGGCAAGAACGCCCGGGAACTGCTTGGCCTCGCTCCGCTGCACGGCATTGAAGAAGCGCGCGTAGAAGGCGGAATGCTCGAGCTTGACGGGCGTGAGCACCGAGTCCTGGCCGAAGTAACAGGAGGCGACCATGGCGATCCTGAGCGTCAGGAAAGGCAGCACTCCGGGCGCCGGCGCGCAGTCGGGATCGGTTGCGAAGCGGGTTCCGTCGATGAAGGTTTCGCCGCGGGCGAGCCGGGGAAGCAAGACTTCGGGATAGGCATCGATGGAAGGCGAGTATGGCTGCTCGCTGGAAATATAGTGGAAGCGCAGCGTGCTGACCAATTCACCGTAACAATAGACGCCGAACCGGTAGGAATTGGGCAGATTATCCCAACGGTCCTCGAACATGCCGCTGGCGATCGGGCCACACATACCTGAGCGCAGATAGGAATTGTAGCGAAGCCGGTAGATCGCCTCCAGATCTTCACCCCCGGTGATGAGACGATATTCGACGTGGTCCAGTAATTGCATCATGGATCGGTTGAGCGCGGAGTCCATCCTCGCGCTGGCGCTAGCCGACGCACTCTTCCTCGCAGCATCCATTGTCAGTCCTCGAATTCCGCCTGCAATTAGGCTATTCGAGTTGAAATGAGACACAAGCTGAAAATTCGATATTGCTGATTTACCGCTTGTTAACGTTAATGGCCGGGCAGATTTTCGTCGATCCTGCACAGGAAAAAGCAAAACTCGGCGCCGACGGCTGTCGGACGCGACCTACCGGCGATCACCGAGATCATTTCAAATTCAGAGCTTGAAAAGCGGCAAGGCGCGGCGGGTTTAAACTTGCGCCAGGGCAAGCGTCATTTTCCGTGAGCTGGAAGTCCGGATCATGCCACTCTCGAAGCGAGAGCGTTGCCCCGAAACCCGGTCAGCTGGCTGTCCGTTTGCCGGCGATATGCAGGTCCGCTGCAAATGGCCATGTGACGCTCGACATCGTCTCGATGCCCGACGCGCTGAGCGCGGCGCCGAAGAGGAAGCCCTGCACGAAGTCCGGCTTGACCAGATGGACTAGCGTCTTCAGCTGCTCGAAGGTCTCGACCCCTTCGATGGTGACGGAAAGACCCAGCGTCCGGGACAGGCTGACGATGCCCTTGAGAAGATCGAGCGACTGCCGGTTCTGGTTGACGTCGACCAGGAAGGAGCGGTCGATCTTGATCTTGTCGAGCGGCAGCTTGTGGAGATAGCTCAGGCTGGAGTAGCCGGTGCC
This sequence comes from Mesorhizobium sp. BH1-1-5, assembly GCF_020165615.1. Taxonomy (NCBI): domain Bacteria; kingdom Pseudomonadati; phylum Pseudomonadota; class Alphaproteobacteria; order Hyphomicrobiales; family Phyllobacteriaceae; genus Mesorhizobium; species Mesorhizobium sp. BH1-1-5. Next base: position 23,644 of record NZ_JAIUIM010000006.1, on the reverse strand, counting down.
GAAATCGTCAAGCGCGATGCGCGCGCCGAGCGCCTTCAGTTCCTCGATCGACTCGCGCGTCAGCGACTTGTCGTCCAGCAGCGCGGTCTCGGTGACCTCGATTTCGAGCCGGTGCGCCGCCAGGCCCGACTTGGCCAGGGCGTCCCTGACCTTCTGGACGATATCGCGATTGCGGAAATCCTTGGCCGAGAGGTTGACCGACACGCTGGTCTGGGCCGGCCATTTGGCGCATTCGGTGCAGGCGGCCTCCAGCACGAACGTGCTGATGTCGGAAACGATGCCCATCTCCTCGGCGAGCGGGATGAAGACGCTGGGCGAGATCGGGCCGAGATCGGGATGGTCCCAGCGGCAGAGCGCCTCGCAGCTGGCGATGCGCATGGTGCTGACGGCCACGATCGGCTGGTAGACGACGCGCAACTCCCTGGCCTGCACGGCATTGCGCAGGTCGGCCTTCATCAGCTGGCGATTGCGGAAGGCGGCATCCATGGCAGCCTCGAACAGCCGCCAGCTGTTCTTGCCGAGCTCCTTGGCCTTGTAGAGGGCAAGATCGGCCTTGACGATCATGGCGTCCGCGTCGGTGTCCTTGACCTTGGAAAGCACGGCGCCGCCGCTGGTCTGGATGCGCAGGCCGTGGCCGGCGACGTCCACCTCGCCCTGCAGGTCCGCGAAAATCTGGTCGAGCAGCGTGCTGAGGTGGCTTTCGTCCTCGACACGGTCGAAGAAGATCATGAACTCGTCGCCGCCGAAGCGGCTGACGGTGATGCCCGGCCCGGCGATCGCCGCGAGGCGCTCGGCCACGGCATAGATCAGCCCGTCGCCGACCGGATGGCCGAGCGTGTCGTTGACGCTCTTGAAGTCGTCGAGATCGAGCACCGCGAGGCCGCAGAGCCGGTCCTGGTCGCCGGAGGCCATAGCCTCGCCGACCAGCTCGTGGAAATAGGCGCGGTTCGGCAGTCCGGTCAGGTTGTCGTAACGCGCCATGAAGCGGATCTTTTCCTCCGCCTCGACGCGCGCCGTCACATCCTCGAAGGTGATGACGCCCAACTCCTGGCTGCCTTCGCGGGCGGAGAATTCATAGTGCTGGCCGTTGGCTAAGGAGACCAGCACCTTGCGGTCGCGGCCTTCGCGCAAGGCGCGTGTCAGCTGCGCTTCGATGTAGCGGCAGTCTTTCGGCGCCAGCATGCCGCCGGCGACGCCGCGCATCAAAAGACCGTGGATCGAACGTCCAAGCAAGGCATCGCCCGATCTCAGCGACATCAGGCGGGCGGCTTCGGCATTGGCCACCGCGACGCGGCCGTCCGGCCCCAGCATGACCAGGCCGTGCGACATGGTGTTGAGCGCGCGATCGAACCGGCGCGTCAGGTTCCTGGCCTGCTTGTGGCCGATGACGGCGGAGAAGAGCACGTTGCGGACGTGGTCGGCGCTGTTGATGGTGATGAAGGTCAGCGGGATGATCATCAGGCCGAGCAGGACCGACGGGAAATCCATGCGCAGCAGGAGTCCCAGCGCCGCCGGACCGATGAAGGTGACGGAGAAAATCCGCACCATCTGCGGGGAACCGTAGTTGCGGCCGACAACCGTGACCAGGGTCGCGATCGTCAGCGACGTCGCGGCCAGCTCGGCGAAGGGATCGGGATAGACGTAGATCGATATGAAGCAGAGCGAACCCAGGCCCAGGCCCTGCAGGCTGCCCTTGAGGATATAGTTGCGCTCCCACCGCCTCGCCTCTTCGACATTGGCTATGGTGCCGCCTGTCTTCAGGAAGGTGCGAATGCCGAAGTAACGGAAAAGGCTGATGGAGAGCAGACCGAAGGAAAAGGCCAGAAACAGCGGATTGTGCGTCCGCCAATAGATCATGAATCCGAGGATCCAGTAGCAAACGCCACCGATCACCAGCATGTGGGCGTTGTCGAACAACGACCGCACAAACTGGATATAAACATCCGCCGGGATGTTCTCGGTCTTTGTTCTACCCATGCCGTTGGCCCAACACTACGCCTTGTCATGCCACACCCGCCTTAAAAAAGGCTTAGAACGGCACTCGGCCACGGTTGCAGAGGGTTGCGACACGCGGAACAGACCGGGAAATTAAGGAGGCTTGGCGCAGCGTCAGCGCGCCGGCGCGATCATTCCGCTGCCCGAAGGGCCAGCTCCGCGGGAGCCTGCGCCAAACGCTCGACCAAGCGCGTCCGCTCGCCCGCCGCCTTCTCGGCGCTGGCCTGCCGGACATGGCCGTAGCCGCGGATAAGCGCCGGCACGGAGGCCAGGGCCGTCGCGGCCTCCACCCTGCCCGGCGCCAGCGCGCCGGCAATCAAGTCGAGATCGGCTTCGTACGCCCTCAACGACTGCCGCTCGATGCGCCGCTCGGCGGTGTAGCCGAAAAGGTCGAAGGCGGTTCCGCGCAGGCCCTTCATCGCCGCCAGCAGCCGAAAACCCTTCATCATCCACGGGCCGAAGCTCGATTTCCGGGGCTTGCCGTCATTGCCGCGCCGGCCGAGGATCGGCGGCGCGAGGTGGAATTCGAGCTTCTCGTAGCTCTGGAACTGCTTGGCGAGGTCGGCGGCGAAGGTGCCGTCGGTGTAGAGCCGCGCCACCTCGTACTCGTCCTTGATCGCCATCAGCTTGAAGAGGTTCCTGGCGGCGGCCTCGGTCACCGCGGTCGAGCCGGGCACAGCCTTGGCTTCGGCGGCGCGCAGCGTCGCCACGCGGTCGGCGTAGCGCCTGGCGTAGGCGGCGTTCTGATAGGCGGTGAGGAAGGCGACGCGTCGGGCGATGACATCGTCCAGCGTCTCGGCGGGTTTTGACGCCGGCTTGCCGGTTTGGGCGACCAGGCCGCGCACGAATTCGGGCTGATGCGCGGCACGACGGCCCCAGCGGAAGGCGGCGACATTCATCGCCACCGCTTCGCCGTTCAATTCTATCGCCTTTTCAACGGCTTCGGCCGAAAGCGGCAGGCCGCCGTGCTGGAAAGCGAAGCCGAGCATGAACATGTTGGCGCCGAGCGAATTGCCGAACAGAGCGGTCGCCGTGCGGGTGGCGTCGAAGAAGTGGGCCTTGTCGTCGCCGGCAGCCGCCCGGATCGCCTTCTTCAGCCGCTCGACCGGAAGCGAGAAATCGGCGGAACGGGTGAATTCGCCGGGCATGATCTCGGCGGTGTTGGCGAGGAAGATCGTGTGGCCCTCGCGCACCGCGCCCAGCACCTTCTTGGCGCCGGAGACGACGAGATCGCAGCCGAGCACGAGGTCGGCCTTGCCGGCCGAAACGCGAATGGCGTGGATGTCCTCGGGCGTCGGGGCGATGCGGACATGGGTGAAAACCGAGCCGCCCTTCTGGGCGAGGCCGGCCATGTCGATCATGCCGCAGCCCTTGCCTTCCAGATGCGCCGCCATGCCCAGCATGGCGCCGACGGTGACGACGCCGGTACCGCCGACCCCGTCGATGATCGCCGCCCAGCCCTGGCTGCCCATGCGGAATTCCGCCGGCGCCGGCACGCCGTCGAGAGGATCGGCCCTGCCGGCAATGCCTTCGGCCTTCCTGATCTTGCCGCCATGCACGGTGACGAAGGACGGGCAGAAACCGTTGACGCAGGAAAAATCCTTGTTGCAGCTCGACTGGTCGATCCGGCGCTTGCGGCCGAATTCGGTCTCGACCGGCTGAATGGAGACGCAGTTGGACTGCACGCCGCAATCGCCGCAGCCTTCGCAGACCAGTTCGTTGATGAAGACGCGCTTGTCCGGATCGGGGAAGGTGCCGCGCTTGCGGCGCCGGCGCTTCTCGGCGGCGCAGGTCTGGTCGTAGATCAGCACCGAGACGCCCTTCACATCGCGCAATTCGCGCTGGACGAGATCGAGGTCGTCACGGTGATGGATGCTGATGCCGGCCGGGAAATCGGCCTTGCCGGCATATTTGTCCGGCTCGTCGGTGACGACGGCGATGCGGTCGACGCCCTCGGCGCGAACCTGTCTCGCGATCATGTCGACGGTCAGGCCGCCCTCATGCGGCTGGCCGCCGGTCATCGCCACCGCGTCGTTGTAGAGGATCTTGTAGGTGATGTTGGCACCGGAGGACAGCGCGAAGCGGATCGCCAGCGCGCCGGAATGGTTGTAGGTGCCATCGCCGAGATTCTGGAAGATATGGTCGCGCTTCGAGAACGGCGCCTGGCCGACCCATTGCGCACCCTCGCCGCCCATGGCGGTGAAGCCGACGGTGTTCCTGTCCATCCACAGCGCCATGAAATGGCAGCCTATGCCGGCGGCGGCCAACGAGCCGTCCGGCACCTTGGTCGAGGAGTTGTGCGGGCAGCCGGAGCAAAAGAAGGGCGTGCGCGAGCCGATATCGACGGTGTCGGCGAGCATCGCCTGGAACTGGCGCAGCTTCGCCACCCGCGCGGCGATCTCTTCAGACGGGCCGATGGTGCGCAGGATCCTTTCGCCGAGCGCGATGGCGATCTCGTTCGGGTCGAGCGCGCCCTTGGCCGGAAACAGCCAGTCGCCGCGCTCGTCCTTCTTGCCGACGATCACCGGCTGCGTGGCGGTGCCGTAGAGGTTCTCGCGCAGCTGCACCTCGATCAGCGAGCGCTTTTCCTCGACGACGACGATGGTGTCGAGGCCGCGCGCGAACTCGGCGATGTGCTGCAAGTCGAGCGGCCATGGGCAGCCGACCTTGAACAGGCGGATGCCGATGCGGTTGGCGGCCTCCTCGTCGACGCCGATATCCTCCAGCGCCTGGCGGACGTCGAGATAGCTCTTGCCGATGGTGATGACGCCGAGCTTGGGATTGCGGCCGCCGGAATACACGATGCGGTTCAGGCCGTTGGCGTGAATGAAGGCCGACGCCGCGGCGCGTTTATGCTCATGCAGCCGCTCTTCCTGACCGAGCATGTCGATCTCGTGGCGGATGTTCAGGCCGCCCGGCGGCATGTCGAATTCGGGAATGACGATGCCCAGACGCTCGATCGAGGCGTCGACCGAAGCCGTCGATTCGATGTTGTCCTTGACGCATTTGATCGCCGCCCAGGTGCCGGCGAAGCGCGACATGGCAAAGCCATAGAGGCCGTAATCGATGATTTCCTGGACGCCGGCCGGATTGAGGATCGGCACCATGGTGTCTACGAAGAGGAATTCGGTGGCATGCGCATTGGTCGAGGATTCGGCCATATGGTCGTCGCCCATCAAGGCGAGCACGCCGCCATGCTTCGACGAGCCGGCAAGGTTGGCGTGACGGAAGACATCGCCGGAACGGTCGACGCCCGGCCCCTTGCCGTACCAGACGGAAAAGACGCCGTCATGCGTGCCCTCGCCCAGCAATTCGGTCTGCTGCGAGCCCCAGCAGGCGGTCGCGGCGAGTTCCTCGTTGAGGCCGGGCTGGAAGACGATATCGGCTTGCGCGAGCTGCTTCTTGGCCCGCCACAGCTGCATGTCGAGGCCGCCCAGCGGCGAGCCGCGATAGCCGGAGACGAAGCCCGCCGTGTTGAGGCCGGCACGGCGGTCGCGCTCGCGCTGCATGAGAAGCATGCGCACGACCGCCTGTGCCCCGGACAGGAAGATGCGCTCCTTGCCAAGGTCGAACTTGTCGTCGAGCGCGACGTCGTGCAGCGTCATCAGGTATTTCCTCTGCGGAGGCAGCCCCAAATCAGGCAGCCAACGTCGGAGTGGGACGCCGCAGTCTTTCTTCCCTTGCGGGAGAGGTCAAACAAAATCGCAGAGGCCAAATAACACGCAACAATCGGTCTGGCGAGTGGCCGACGGCGCATACAAGATCATGCTAACCGCTTCGTGAGGAACAAAAATTTCGCGCGAGCCCCTCCGTTTCAGGTCGCTTTCGAGCAATCCGGCTTCGGTTCGCCCGGCAGCTTGCCGTCGGGATGGCCGGCCAGATCGGCATTGAGCTCGTAGTTCGGCCCGATCACCAGCGGCCGATCCGGCAGCATCGTCTGATCCTCGGACGACGTCATGGTGGTGTCGATAGCTTGCAGCAACGCGCCGCTCGCGTCCTCGATGCGGATCGAGACGGAATAGGGTTTGTCCTTGACCACGCAAGTGAGCGGCGGACTGGTGAGCGTGATGTGGGGCAGCTTCGGCCAGATCTTCTGGTTGACGATGAGCGGATCGCCGCCGGCCGGGTTCTGGAAGCTCACGACCGCCACCTGGCCGTCGACCATCGGGCGCAGCGGCTTCAGCGTGATGACATAGGTGGCGATGGCGAGCCGGTAGTTGAACTCGAACAGCTTGCCGGAGATGGCGAAGAGCTGGTCCTTGCCGGTATCGCGGCAGGCGCCGAGCGCGATCGCGGCGATCAAGGCGGCGCCGACCAAAGCCGAGCGCGACAATTTCCTAAGCATTGCTGACCTCCCTCGCCGCTGTACGGCGGCGGTAATAGCGGTTTGCCTTCTGGCGATTGCCGCAGACGGCCATATCGCACCACAAGCGGCTGGCGTTGCGGCTGCGGTCGACGAACAGCCAGCTGCAGTTGGGACAGATCCTCAGCCTCGCCACCGTCTCGTCGCGCAGCAGCGACAGCGCCGAAACGGCCAAGGCCGCTTCGAAGGCAATCGGTGTCTGTGGATCGCCGAAAGGCTGGCCCGGCGTCCCGATCTCGGTCGCGCTGCCCGCCAACCCGTCAGCGCAGGCCGTAAGGAAGCCCGGCAGGTGGCTGGTCGCGACCGCGCCGTTCGATACGGCATGGCGAAACAGGCGATCGGTCGCCTCGCGAATAGAGACGACGGTTGGTTTTATCTCGCCCGGCTCCGGCGCCCTCAGCCGCCGGCCGCCGAGCTCGGTGGCGCGAAAGCCGCTCGCCGCCTCGGCGAAGCGGGCGATCTCGGCCGGATCGTCGAAACGGTCGAAGGACTTTTGCGGATCGTTGCGCAGCACGACGGTGTTCGCCGTGTCGAGCGCAAGGATGCCGCCGGTGAAGCGGTGCGGGGTCCAGGATACCGTCATGAGAGAAATCTAACCGATAAAACGTATTTGACAAGTTAGATTCCGAGTGCAACGCTTCGAGTGCGGCCAAGGGGACGCGACGGCCTAGGGATGCCGCATGCTCTATTTCTTCCAGCAGGTGCTGAACGGGCTGCATTCGGGGGCGCTCTATGCGCTGCTCGCCTTCGGCTATGTGCTGACCAACGGCATCCTGCACCGCACGAACCTGGCTTACGGCGCGCTGTTCGCCTTCTGCGGCCAGACGATGATCCTGACCGCCGCCTTCGGCTACCAGGCGCTGTGGCTGACGCTCGCCGCCGCGGTGGCCCTCGGCGTGGTCGCGGCCATTCTCTACGCGGCGCTGATCAGCCACGTGCTATCGCGCAGCGTTTTCGAGAGGCTCGCCGACCGCTCGCCCAACGCCATCGTGGTGACGACGCTCGGCATCCTGCTCTTCCTGTCGGAGGCGAGCCGCATTGCCGCCGACACGCATGATCTTTGGCTGCCGCCAATGCTCGCCACCCCGGTCATCTTCGCTGAGGGTGACGGCTTCAAGGTCACGCTCACCGTCATCCAGCTGCTCGACTGCGCTTGTGTCATCGCGGTGGTGGCGCTGGCGGCCTGGCTGTTTTCGCATTCGCGCTTCGGCCGCGCCTGGCGCGCCGTCTCCGACGACCCGAAGGCGGCGGCGATGTGCGGCATCGACGTCACCGCCGTGTTCCGCCGCGCCGTGCTGTTCGGCGGCTTCTGCGCCGCCTTGGCCGGCGTGCTTGCCGGCCTCTATTACGGCAATGTCTCCTTCGGCACCGGGCTGATCTACGGCCTCAAGATCCTGTTCGTGACGGCGGTCGGCGGCTATCTGTCGCCGCTCAAGGCGGCGCTTGGCGCCGCGGCCTTCGGCATGGCGGAATCGCTCTGGGCCGGCTATTTCCCGCTCGAATGGCGCGACGCCTGGATCTATCTCTTCCTCGTCGCCATGCTGGTGCTGATCGGCGCCGGGCGAGACCAGGCCAAGATCGCCTAAGCTCCCAGACTTTCGTTGCATGACGTACCGTCATGCGGCGGCATTCCGGCCCTGCGCGGCTTGCCGATCCGTTTGCCGCGGCTTTGTCATGTTGACCTGCCGGACCACGCACTGCATATCGTTGGGCCAAGCGACGCGACACCGGAGGGGGAATCGGGCGCGCCGCTGGCACTTTTGAGTCTACGCATCGTGCTTTCCGAAAATCGAACATGGTTTTCGGGTCGATGCGCGAGGGAGGATATGCATGGCAGGGCTGCTCGCTCTATCCAGGACAATCGACCGCATCAACGAGTTCATCGGCCGCTGGGTGTCCTGGCTGATCCTGCTCGCGATCCTGGTGAGCGCCGGCAATGCCGTCATCCGCAAGGTGTTCGACACCTCCTCCAACGCGTGGCTCGAGCTGCAGTGGTATCTGTTCGGCGCCGCCTTCATGCTCGCCGCCGCCTACACGCTGAAGCAGAACGACCATATCCGCATCGACATCGTCTACGGCATGTTCTCGCGGCGCGTGCAGCACTGGATCGACCTGCTCGGCCACCTGTTCTTCCTGATGCCCTTCGTGGTGCTGATGGTGATCTATTTCGTGCCCTATGTGTCGCTCTCCGTCCGCAGCGGCGAGATGTCGACCAATGCCGGCGGGCTGATCGTGTGGCCGGCCAAGGCCATCCTGCTCGTCGGTTTCTTCCTGCTCGCGCTGCAAGGGGTTTCCGAGATCATCAAGAAGATCGCCATCATACGTGGCGACATGGAGGACCCCAATCCCTTCGTCTCGGCGCATGACCAGGCCAAGCTCGAGGCCGAGGCGCTGGCCGAAGAGGCCAAGTCGATCGCGGGCGAGGTGCGCCCGTGATCGAATTCATCGCGCAGAACATGGCGCCGATCATGTTCGCCTCGCTGATCGTCTTCCTGTTGATCGGCTATCCCGTCGCCTTCTCGCTCGCTGCCAACGGCCTGCTGTTCTTCTTCATCGGCGTGGTGCTGTCGCCTTATTCCGGGGGGTCGATCAACCTTGCGTGGCCGCTGCTGCACGCGCTGCCGGACAATTTCTACGGCACCAGGGTGATGTCCAACGACACGCTCCTGGCGATACCCTTCTTCACCTTCATGGGCATCGTGCTCGAACGCTCCGGCATGGCCGAGGACCTGCTCGACACGATCGGGCAGCTGTTCGGGCCGATCCGCGGCGGCCTTGCCTATGCGGTGATCTTCGTCGGCGCGCTGCTTGCGGCAACGACCGGCGTGGTCGCGGCCTCAGTCATCGCCATGGGCCTGATCTCGCTGCCGATCATGCTGCGCTACGGCTATGACCGCAGGGTTGCCTCCGGCGTCATTGCCGCCTCCGGCACGCTCGCCCAGATCATTCCGCCGTCGCTGGTGCTGATCGTGCTTGCCGACCAGCTCGGACGTTCGGTCGGCGACATGTATGCCGGCGCCTTGATCCCCGGTCTCGTGCTGACCGGCCTCTACATGCTCTACATCCTGATCATGTCGATCGTCCGGCCGAACTCGATGCCGGCGCTGCCGCCCGAGGCGCGTACACTCGGCCATGGCGTGCTGTCGCTGATCGTGGCGCTGCTGGTCACCGGCGCCATCGCCTACGGCGCCTATCGCTATCTTGCGCCGACGCAGGGCGACAATGCCGACATCCTCGGCTTCGCCGTCGGCGTCATCGTCATCTATGTGGTCGCGGTGCTCGACCAGCGCCTGCGCATCAACATGATGTCGAAGCTGGCGCAGCAGGTGGTGATCGTGCTGATCCCGCCGCTGGCGCTGATCTTCCTGGTGCTGGGCACGATCTTCCTCGGCATCGCCACGCCGACCGAAGGCGGCGCCATGGGCGCCGTCGGCGCGCTCATCATGGCTGCGATGAAAGGCCGCCTGACGAGGGACGTCGTCAACCAGGCGCTGGCCTCGACGACCAGGCTTTCCTCCTTCGTGCTGTTCATCCTGATCGGCGCGCGCGTCTTTTCGCTCACCTTCTACGGCGTCAACGGCCATATCTGGGTCGAGCACCTGCTGATCTCGCTGCCCGGCGGCGAGACCGGCTTCCTGATCGGCGTCAACATCCTGGTCTTCGTGCTCGCCTTCTTCCTCGATTTCTTCGAGCTCGCCTTCATCATCGTGCCGCTCTTGGCGCCGGCCGCGGACAAGCTCGGCATCGACCTGATCTGGTTCGGCGTGCTGCTCGGCGTCAACATGCAGACGAGCTTCATGCATCCGCCCTTCGGCTTCGCGCTGTTCTACCTGCGTTCGGTCGCGGCCCGCGTGCCTTACCTCGACAGGATCACCGGCAAGCAGATCGCGCCGGTCAGCACGGGCCAGATCTATTGGGGCGCCGTGCCGTTCGTCCTGATCCAGGTGATCATGATCGGGCTCACCATCGCCTTCCCGCAGATGGTCATGCGCTACAAGGGTCCGGCGGTGGAGCCCAGCACCATCGACATCAAGCTGCCGGACATGCCTTCGCTGTCGCCGCTCGGCACGCCGCCGGCGGACAATGGCGCGGCCCCGGCCAATGGCGGCGCGCCGGCGGCGCCCGGCACGCCCGACCTGTCGCAGCCACCGAATTTCGGCGATGCGCCGGCCAAGCCGGCCCCCGCGCCTGATCTCTCGCAGCCGCCCAAATTCAACTGAGGTGAAAGCCATGAGAGCCGTGCGGTTGGAAGAGGTGGGCAAGATCGGGTTGTGCGAGGTCCCCAAACCCGTTCCCGGGCCTGGGGATGTTCTGGTCAAGATCGAGGCCTGCGGCGTCTGCGGCACCGACCGGCACCTTTTCCATGGCGAGTTTCCGTGCACGCCGGCGGTGACGCTCGGCCATGAATTCTCCGGCATCGTGGAGGCCGTGGGCGAAGCGGTGTCCGGCATTGCCATCGGCGACCGCGTCACCGGCGATCCCAACATCGCCTGCGGGCGCTGCGCCCACTGCCATGCCGGCCGCGTCAATCTGTGCAGCAATCTCAGGGCCATCGGCATCCACCGCGACGGCGGCTTCGCCGACTATGTGCTGATGCCGCACAAGCAGGCCTTTCGGCTGCCGGCGGAGCTCAAGCCGACGCAAGGCGCCTTCTGCGAGCCGCTCGCCTGCTGCCTGCACGGCGTCGACCTTGCCGCGATCCGGCCGGGCGCGTCGGTCGTGGTGCTCGGCGGCGGCGTCATCGGCCTGCTCGTGGTGCAACTGGCGAAGCTCGCGGGCGCGGCGACCATCATCCTGTCGACCCGGCAGGCCTCGCGCCGCGCGCTTGCCGAGGAGCTCGGCGCGACCGCGACGATCGACCCGAGCGCCGGCGACCCAATCGCGGCCATCGCCGGGCCAAACGGCCTGGTGCCCGGCGGCGTCGACGTGGTGCTGGAATGCGCCGGCGTGCGCGACACGGTCGAGCAGTCGCTGCGGGTGGCAAAGGCAGGCGGCACGATCGTCATCGTCGGCGTGGTGCCGCAAGGCATGAAGGTGGAGATCGAGCCGTTCGATCTATTGTTCCGGGAGTTGAAGGTGCTCGGTTCCTTCCTCAACCCGTACACGCATGGAAGGGCGGCGCAGTTGATCGCCTCCGGCGCGATCGTGATCGACAAGCTGATTTCGAAACAGGTCAGCCTGGAAGAAGCATCGGGCGTGATCGCCAACCCGCCAGCGCCGGGCGAGGTCAAGGTGCTGGTGGTGCCGGGCAGAGGCTAGGCGCGGATGGCATCGATGATGCACTAGTCGACAGGCTGCTCCAAGACAACGTCGAGAATGATCATCGCGGGGTTGAGCTCGGTGGCAGCAGTATGGATCACGCGCTTCACGCGGTACAAATCCTGACTCAATACGCCCCGGTCGTCGCGCTTGCCGTCGCGTGAAAAACCAATAAATTCACCCGCCCTCGGCACTTCACCAAAGGGAACACAGGCAGCACGCCAGCTCCCACCCTGGGGTCGTCGCCAATGATCTTGATGTAGCAGCTTATCGCCATAGCGTCCCATGCCGGCCGGGGTCGTAGGACAGATAAGAAAAAGGACCTCGGACGCAGACCGAGGTCCTTGAACGAACTTGTGATGGACGGCCTACAGCTTGCCGTTGCGCTGCTGCACCATCATGAAGGTGTCGTAATTGTATTCGGCGACCTGGGCCCAGAGATAGTGCTCCTTGCGGAAGGCCTTGATCGATTCCCAGATCTTCTTGAACGGCGCGTTGTTGGATTCCATCTCGGCATAGACCTCGTTGGCCTTCTCGAAACAGGCCGCCATGATCTCCTGGCTGAACGGCCTGAGCTTGGCGCCGCCGGCCACCAGCCGCCGCACCGCCGGTGGATTCACATAGTCGTATTTCTGCAGCATGTTGGCGTCCGCCGCCTGCGCCGCGGTGCGCAGCAGCGATTTGTAAGTCGGCGAAAGTTCTTCGTATTTCGCCTTGTTGAACAGGAGATGCACGGTCGGGCCGCCTTCCCACCAGCCGGGATAATAGTAATAGGGCGCGACCTTGTAGAAGCCGAGCTTCTCGTCGTCATAGGGGCCGACCCATTCGGCGGCGTCGATGGTGCCCTTTTCCAGCGCCGGGTAAATGTCGCCGCCGGCGATCTGCTGCGGCACCACACCGAGCTTCTCGACGACCTTGCCGGCAAAGCCGCCGATGCGCATCTTGAGGCCCGACAGGTCGGCGGCACTGTTGATTTCCTTGCGGAACCAGCCGCCCATCTGGACGCCGGTGTTACCGCCCGGCAGGCCGAACAACCCTTGCGCCCCAAGGAATTCGTTGAACAGGTCGATGCCGCCGCCATGATAGTGCCAGGCGTTCATGCCGCGCGCGTTGAGCGAGAACGGCACGGCGGCGCCCAGCGCCCAGGTGGGATCCTTGCCCCAGTAATAATAAGCCACGGTGTGGGCCGCTTCGACGGTGCCGGCGGCGGTGGCATCGGCCGCCTGCAGGCCGGGCACCAGCTCGCCCGACGCGAAGACCTGGATCTGGAAATTGCCGTCGGTCGCTTCCGACAGCATCTTGGAGAAGACTTCGGCGCCGCCATAGATCGTGTCGAGTGACTTAGGGAAGGATGACGCAAGCCGCCAGGTCACTTTCGGATTGGACTGGGCTATCGCCGGCGTGGCAAGCGCGGCGGCCGCTGCCGCGGCGCCCACGCCGGACGCTCCGGCCTTGCGGATGAATGAACGACGATCCATTAAGTTTCCTCCCTTGCGGATCAGCTGACCGAAGCCGGGACATCCTCGGTGTCCGGACCGGTTGGGTGAGAAACATACACAGGCAAGAAGTCGAGTCCAGCGCCGCGGCCAAGCTTGCGGCCATTCAGCGGCCCGCTGCAACTATAGTCTAACATTCTCTTGTCTGGCCTATGCGAGGCGGCGAAACTTGCCATGGAAAAGCCGCGGCGGATCGCTTATTTTATAGGCAGAACAGTTCCTTGGCCTGATGGAAACCAAACCCAAAATGCAGCAGCCGCTCGTCGCAGTCTCGTCCGACGTCCGCCAGTTCGACAACTACACCTGGCACGCAGCGCCCCAGCAATATCTGGAAGCCGCGGTCGCCGGCGCCGGCGTGTTCCCGCTGCTGGTGCCGTCCTTCGGCGACCGGCTCGATCTCGACGAATTGCTGTCGTCGGTCGATGGCGTGATGGTCACCGGGTCGAAGTCCAATGTACATCCTTCGCTCTATGGCGGCGATCCGAGCGAGGCCAACGGCCCTTACGATCCGGCACGCGATGCCACCACGCTGCCGCTGATCCGCAAGGCGATCGAGCGCGGCGTGCCGCTGCTTGCCATCTGCCGCGGCATCCAGGAACTGAACGTTGCGCTCGGCGGCACGCTGGGCACCGAAATCCAGGAGCGCGAGGGCTCGCTCGACCACCGCGCGCCGGTGAGCGACAATCAGGACGAGCGCTTCGGCATCCACCAGACGATTTCGATCAAGCCCGGAAGCTGCCTCGCCGGCGTGTTCGGCGCCGGCGAGATGAAGGTGAATTCGCTGCATCGCCAGGCGATCGACCGGCTGGGCTCCAAGCTTCAGGTCGAGGCTCTGGCCACCGACGGCACGGTCGAGGCGGTCTCCGTCAAGGACGCCCGCGCCTTCGCGGTCGGCGTGCAATGGCACCCCGAATACTGGGTGAAGTCGGACAACAATTCCGCCAAGATCTTCAGGGCTTTCGGCGATGCCGTGCGCCTGCACGCGGCGGCGAAGACCGGCGCCCGCGCAGCGGCGGAATAGAAATAGCGGCGCTTCAAGCGCCGCCTTTCGCCACTCAGATCAGAACTTGTAGCTGAAGCCGACGCGCACGGCGTTTGTAGTCACATGCGTCGGGTATAGGTAGCCGCTATCGGTCGCCGGATTGTCGGTGAATTTGCCGAAGTCGCTGTAGCGATACTCGACGCGCGTCGTCCAGTTCGGCGCGAACGCATATTCGATACCTGCGCCCACCGTCCACCCGGCCTTAGTGTTGGATGAGCTATCAGTCGTTACGCCATTATCGTACTTGGTGTCGAAATGAGCAACCGCCAGACCGCCCGTGGCGTAAAGGAGGGCCGGCCCCATCGTATAACCAAGGCGCGCCCGCAGCGAACCCTGCACGTCGATCTTGGTCTTGATGTTCCCGGCAAATGCCGAATCCACTGAACCGCTCATCCCCGAGGCTTCAATGTCGGCTTCGGCACCAAGGACGAATTGATCGTAAGCCTGGTTGTAGCCGATATGAATACCGCCAAGAACTCCATCGCTGTTCCAAGAATCGGCCCAGTCGGAAGCGCCACTGCCTATCTCAGAATCGTGACTGTCGACTTTTCCCCAACCGTAGCCGAGCTGGGCACCGGCATAGAAGCCACTCCACTCATAAGTCGCCGGAGCAGCAGCAGAGAGCGCGTCGGCGGCGAACGCGCCGGCCGGAAACAAGGCGAGAATGGTTGAAGCAAGAAGCAAGGACTTCATTTAAGCACCCCAAAGTTAAGCCAAATTTATTCGGCTTTGGTTGCGTTGCAAAGACAGGCGAGCACATCAGAGATGTTTTCCTATCCGAAGTTGCAAAAAGACCACGCCTTGACGGTTTACTGACTGTCGCTGTTCAGCGCCAGAAGCGGCGCGGCCGGTGCATAGGATTCGTAGCCATCGCCATCGGCAATGCCGAAGGTGACGATCGGGTCGACGCCGTTCTCGCTGAACGCGACCGAGCCGTCCGCCTGCTCGCGCCAGAATCTCACCCGCTCGATGCCTGGCATCAGCTTGCGGCAATCCGGAGCAATTTCGAGCCGCGACAGGCCGTCGGAGACCGGGGCTCCCCGCTGCACCGCGCAAGCGGCTTCGTCGCCATTGGCCGTCAATCGATAGGTGCTCGAGGAGGCGGTCTCGACAGCCGTGCTTGGGCTCTTGCCGTCATACAGGACATGCGCGCCCCCGAACAACGCAACCGACACAACCAACCCGGCAACGAGCTTCACGCCGCGTCTCCACAACTCAACCAGTGTGGAAAATGATTTCAAAGCGTTAAGCGGGCGTTAATGGCGATACGAAAGCATTAACAAATGTGGCGAAGGCGTCGGATGCGATCCGACATCCTGGGCGGAAAGCCGCTTCCCTGGGACTGCTCTAGCCGCGCGCCTTGACGTTGATGGTCTCCGGCACGGGCGTCAGCGGCCGGCGCTCGGTGAACCAGGCGACGAGATTGTCGACGCAGAGATCGGCCATGGCGCGGCGGGTGTGGTCCGACGCCGAACCGACATGCGGCAGAAGCGAGGTG
This sequence comes from Mesorhizobium sp. BH1-1-5, assembly GCF_020165615.1. Lineage (NCBI taxonomy): Bacteria > Pseudomonadati > Pseudomonadota > Alphaproteobacteria > Hyphomicrobiales > Phyllobacteriaceae > Mesorhizobium > Mesorhizobium sp. BH1-1-5. The sequence goes on along the minus strand of NZ_JAIUIM010000006.1, from coordinate 7,991 downwards.
TTGGGCGCGTCGAGCAGGGCCTGCGGCACGTTCGGCTCGTCGGCAAAGACATCGAGCCCGGCGGCCGCGATGGCGCCGCTCTCGAGGGCGCCGGCAAGGGCTGCCTCGTCCACCGTCGAGCCGCGGCCGATGTTGACCAAGACGCCGTTCGACCCCAGCGCCGACAGGATCCCGGCATTGATCGCCTTCTCCGTGGCAGCGCCGCCCGGGGCAATGCAGATCAGCGTGTCGACAGCTTCGGCTAGGCCTTTCAGCGTGGCATGATAGTCGTAAGCCAGGCCTTCGACCTTGCGGCGGTTGTGATAGGCGATCGGCAGGCCGAAGGCTTCGAGGCGACGGGCGACGGCACGGCCGATGCGGCCCATGCCGAAAATGCCGACGCTACGGCCGCGCAAGGTGAGCCGGCTCAAACGATAATTGCCCTTTTCCACCCAGTCGCCGTCGCGCAGCCATTTCTCGGCGGCGTAGAGCTCGCGCACGGTGTTGATCAAAAGGCCGATGGCGGTGTCGGCGACCTCCTCGGTCAGGACGTCCGGCGTGTTGGTGACCATGACGCCGCGCTTCGCCGCGTGATTGGCGTCGACGGAATCGTAACCGACACCGAAGCTGGCGATGATCTCGAGGTTGGGCAGCGCATCGATCATCGCCGCGCTGATGCCTGCGTAGGAGGCGATGCCACGCACCGTGGCGCGCATCTCATCCGTCACCAGCGCCGGGTCGGCGCGTTCGATCCGTACAAGCTTGAACGCCTTGTCGATGCGGCCGACGGCATGATCGTTGAAATCGGCGGGCACCAGGATGGCGACCGGCAAATTTCCTCCGGCGCTGGTCATGCACGCTCCACCGGCTTGCCGGTCGACTGCCGCACATGCAGCTCCGGCTTGATCAGCTCCTGCGAGGGCCGCACCGCCTGACCGTTCAATTTGTCGAGCAAGGCGCTCGCCGCGCGGCGGCCGACCTCGCGCTGACCGTTCCAGACCGTGGTCAGGGCCGGTGTCGCGATTGCCGCCTCCTCGAGATCGTCGTAGCCGGTGACCGAGATATCGACGCCCGGCACGAGGCCGGCGCGCGCGATGCCGTTCATCAGCCCGATCGCGACCAGGTCGTTCCAGCAGCAAGCGGCGGTGGGCTTGTCCTTCAGCGCCAGAAACTGCCCCGCGGCCTCGAACCCCGCCTGCTTGGTGCGCGGCCCGGGAATGCGCCAGGACGGCTTCACCTCCAGGCCAGCCGCCTCCATGGCGTTGAGATAGCCCTGGTAGCGGTCGCGGCCGGTCGAAGTCTGGTCGGTGCCGCCGACCATGGCGATGCGCTTGTGGCCGAGCGAGATCAGGTGATTGGTGGCAAGCGCGGTGCCATAGGCATCGTCGCCGCGGAACACCGGCACGTCGGCGCCGGCGACGGTGCGCGCGATCAGCACCGCCGGCAGGCCGTTTTCCTCGGCCATGATGATGTCCTCGGCCGGCGTGCCGATGGCCGGCGACATGATGACGCCGTCGGCACCGAGCTGCAGCAGCGTGTCGATGAAGGTGCGCTGCTTTTCCAGCTGGTCGTAATGATTGGACAGGATGAAGGTCTGGCGGCTGCGGTCGAGCTCGCTTTCGATCGAGCGCAGGATCTCGGCGAAGAACGGGTTCATGATGTCGTGCACGACGACGCCGACAATGCCGGAGCGCGAGGTGCGCAGCGAGGCGGCGCGGCGGTTGTAGATATAGCCGATGGCGCGGGCATGCTCCTTGATACGCTCGCGCGTGGAGCCTGCGACCAGCGGGCTGTCGCGGAGCGCCAGCGATACCGTTGCCGTGGAGACGCCGAGCGCATCCGCGATCGTCGAAAGCTTGATCTTCTGTGCCAGTGCCCTTCGCTCCCCAGGGTCTTTAAATTGTTTAAATTCGGCCTTATGCCATCGATCGGGAGCAAATCAAAGTTTTTTTGCCAGCGCCTCGGCCTCGGTATCGAGCGAGGCGGAGTTGCGCACGCGAAGCCGGTGCTCGCGGTGGATGATGTAGAGGCCGCTGCCGACGATGATGGCGGCTCCGAGCAAGGTCCAGCGATCCGGGAACTGGTGGAAGACCAGCCAGCCGGAGATGATCATCCACACCATCTGCGAATAGGGATAGGGCGCCAACTGCGTCGTGGTAGCCAGACGATAGGCCCGGACCAGCAAATAGTGGCCGCCGGCGCCGAAGACACCCAGCATCAGCACGACGAACCATTGAAAGCCGCCCTGCGGCAGGGTGTGCGAGAAGGCGAGCATTGGGGCCAGCAGCACCGACGGCGCCAGCGCCGAGAACAATATCAGACTCTCGGAGGTTTCGGTCGCCGACATGCGCCGCGTCATGATGACGTAAAAGCTGTTCGACAGCATCGAGCAGAGCGCGAAGAGATGGCCGATGCCGAACACGCCGACGCCGGGCCGGGTGATGATCAGGACACCGACAAAGCCGGTGAGGATCGCCAGCCACCGCCGCCAGCCGGCCCATTCGCCGAGCAGCGGGCCGGCAAGGGCGGTGATGACCATCGGGCCGAAGAAATAGATCGACGTGGTCTCGGCCAGCTGCAGCGTCTTCAGCGCCAGGATGTTGAACATGGTCGAGCCGAAAAGCATGCAGCCGCGCAAAATATGCGCCGGCAGATTGTTGGCGCGAAAACGCGCCGGCTCGCGCCAGCCGCGCAGGAAGAGGCCGACCAGCAGCACGTGCACGGTGAAGCGGGTCCAGGCGACGATCAGCGCCGAGACGCCGGCCAGCACCAGATATTTGCTGGAGGTGTCGAGAAAGGTGAAGCAGACATAGACGCAAAGCATCAGAAGCATCGCCGCGGGCGGCGTTGCGCTGTCGTCGTTGTTTTTGGGAATGCTCAAGGTCGGGCCGAAGGAAAATAGACACTACCCTTCTGCGGCAATCGCCGCTTGCCAGCAAGCCAAAAGCGACTGGCCCAACAAGCGCTTTGGACAGGCTTAGGGATGCACAGCCGTCGGCGATTGGCCTGAGCGCCCCTCGACGTCATAGGCGTTCAGGCTAATCCTCGAGGGATTGGCCGAAGCCTCCGCGACGTCGTCATCCACGAGCGGAGCGACGCGAAGCGGAGCGAAGACCCGAGGATCCATTCCGTGACCTTCCGCGTGGAGTGCAGCGAAGCAGAATTCTGCATCGTGGCAAGGCTTTGAAGTCAGGGAATGGATTCTATGGTTCTGCGCCGCGTCGCTTCGCTCCGTGCTCCGCCATAGTATGACGACGTGATGGGCGTTCAGGCCAACCCCAAACGTTCGCAATGGCCCTTCGGGCGAAGGAGCATGACACCCATTTCAGCCATGCATGCGGGCGCCCTTGGTGATCTTGTCGACGAGCTTTTTGTCGCCGCGCAAGGCAATGCCGACGACCTTGGCGTCGTCCGGCGCGAATTCGGCGAAGACGGCGCGGTTGGCGAGGTCGTGGCCGGTCGAAAACATCTCCTCGATATAAGCGGACATCGTCACGCCGCGCTCCAAGGCACGTCGATGGATCGTGCCCAGCGTCGCCGCATCGGCCGACAGGACGATGACCGGCTGGATCGACATCGGGTTGTAGAGGTTGCCGGCACGGTCGCGATAGGGCTCGCCGATGATTTCGGGGAACTGCGCAACGATGCCGCTGGTCAGGAACGCGGTGACGTTGAGTTTCTGCCACACCGGCAGATCCTCTCTCAGGACAATTGCAATTTTCGTATCGAACACCAAGATGGAGACTCCGAGAGGGCCCATGATGGGCGGGAAAGGGCGATGGCGCAGGCTCTAGGCGCAGAAGCGAAAGAAGGTCTTGAACGTTCGTGCGCGGATGCGGTCAACGGCGACCGCATCGTTTCGGCGCCGGGCGGCTCGGGCCTCGAACGCATCGAGGCGCGCTTCCACGGCAACGCCTTCGAGCTGCACCGGCACGACACCTACGCGATCGGCGTGACGTTGCAGGGGGTGCAGCGCTTCCATTATCGCGGCGCGCTGCAACACAGCCTGCCCGGCCAGGCGATCGTGCTGCACCCGGACGAATTGCATGATGGCGGCGCCGGAACGGAAGACGGGCTGCGCTACCGGATCCTCTACCTGGAGCCGTCCCTGCTGCTCGACTGCCTCGACGGCGAGCCGCTGCCTTTCGTCCGTGACGCCGTGGTCGACGATCCCCGCTTGCGCGACACGCTATTGTCGGCGCTGGCGCCGCTGGACGAAGAACTCGGCGAGCTGTTCGTGGCTGATTTCGTTGCGCAGCTGGCGCGGCATCTTCGGCGCCACGCCGGAAAGCCGGCAAAGTCGGCGGGCAAGACCGCATGGCGCGCCGCCGCACTTGCCCGCGACTATCTTGAGGAAAATGCCGAGCGGCCGGTGCGCTCGGATGAGCTGGAAGCCGTTACCGGCCTCGACCGCTATGCGCTATCGCGCCATTTCCGCGCCACCTATTCGACCAGCCCGCATCGCTTCCTGCTGATGCGGAGGCTGCAGCGCGCGCGCCGCATGATTGCCGAGGGCGAACCGCTGGCGGAAATCGCCGCCGCCGCCGGCTTCAGCGACCAGAGCCATTTCAACCGGCATTTCAAGAAGACGTTCGGATTGACGCCGGGACGCTGGGCGGCGCTGGTGAAGGGATCCCGGGTGGCGGCCTAGCGGGAAGGGCGACGACGCTGCGCGTCGCGCTTACAGCACAACGCCAACGTGGGTGCGTGGAGCGACGACGCTGCGCGTCGCGCGCATGTCACCAACGCCTCGCGGTTGAGCGACGATGCTGCGCATCGCGCTTACGCTTCATCCAACTCCGCGTCGTCGTCCATCAGGACCAGGTCTTCGTTCGACAAATTGGCCTCGATGCGGGCGAGCAGCTTGAACAGCGCCTTCTGGTCCTTCTTGTCGAGGCCCCTCAGCGCCTGCTTCTCGGTCTTCTTGACCGACTTCTCGATGGCGCGGATGGTTTCGCGGCCGGACTCGGTGAGGAAGATGTGGGCCTGGCGGGCATCGGCGTTGGAGGCGCGTTTTTCGAGGAAGCCCTGCGCCTGCAGCCGGTTGATGGTCTTGGTGATGGTCGGCGGGCGCACGCCGAGCCGGCCGGCGAGGTTGCCGGGGGTCTGGCCGTCCTCGCGGTCGAGCGCCAGCATGATCTGGTCCTGGCCGGCGTAGAAGCCGTGCGCCAGAAGCCGCGCGGCGAGCGCCGTGCGCGCCAATCTCGCCGCCGAATGCAGCCGGCTCATTGTCGCTGTCTTGTCCGCCTTGGCCATGGTCGTTCCCTCTTCGGCCGAACCGGCGCAGGCAAGCATAGAGGCTGTCCGACGGCTGGCAAATGACGATTTCAAGAGACCGGCTTGCAGAACGCTTTGCCGGCAAGCATTGCGGTGCCCGCGCAGGTGATGCCAGATGTTTATTTCAGTTAGATGACAAACGACTTTTGCGGCGACGAGATTCACGACGGAAGCCGGCGGGAGCCAGTGGGCGCTCATCCGGAACCTCCGTTTGACCCGCCTCGGTCGCCGCCGATCCGTCCTCGGCGCCGTCCCGGCCGGAGGAGCCGCCTGGTTCCATTGGTTTGGCGCGTGCAAAAGCGCGGCACCCATCCTATATGAGGCGACAAATCCAGATTTTCGAGGCAAGCCATGAGCGATGCACAGACGCAAATCCCCGTAACCGTTCTCACCGGCTATCTCGGCGCGGGCAAGACGACGCTACTCAACCGCATCCTGTCGGAAAACCACGGCAAGCGCTACGCCGTCATCGTCAACGAGTTCGGCGAGATCGGCATCGACAACGACCTGATCGTCGAATCCGACGAGGAAATCTACGAAATGAACAATGGGTGCGTGTGCTGCACGGTGCGCGGCGACCTGATCCGCGTCGTCGAGGGCCTGATGAAACGCCCCGGCCGCTTCGACGCCATCGTCGTCGAGACCACCGGCCTCGCCGACCCAGTGCCGGTGGCGCAGACCTTCTTCATGGATGACGACGTGCGCAGCAAGACCAAGCTCGACGCCGTCGTGGCGCTGGTCGATGCAAAGCACCTGCCGCTGCGCTTGAAGGATTCCAAGGAAGCCGAGGACCAGATCGCCTTCGCCGACGTGGTGGTGCTGAACAAGACCGACCTCGTGACGCCGGAAGAGCTGGAAAAAGTCGAGGCGACGATCCGCGCCATCAACCCTGCGGCAAAGATCCACCGCACGCAGCGGTCCGGCGTGGCGCTCAACGAAGTGCTCGACCGCGGCGCCTTCGACCTGTCGCGCGCGCTGGAGAACGATCCGCACTTCCTCGAGGCGCATGATCACGATCACGACCACCATCATCACGATCACGACGGCCACGATCATCATCATCACCACCATGCTTCCGACATCCATGACGTGACGGTGAAGTCGGTGTCGCTGCGCGGCGGCGAGATGGACCCGAAGAAGTTCTTCCCCTGGATCGAGAAAGTGACCCAGATGGAAGGGCCGAACATCCTGCGGCTGAAGGGCATCATCGCGCTCAAAGGCGACGAGGACCGCTATGTGCTGCAAGGCGTGCACATGATCCTCGAGGGCGACCACCAGCGCGCCTGGAAGGATGGTGAAAAGCACGAGAGCCGACTGGTCTTCATCGGCCGCGATCTTGACGCCGAGCGCTTGCGCAAGAGCTTTGAGGCCTGCCAGGCGGCTTGATTTTAGCGCCCTTCTTCCTTCTCCCCTTGTGGGAGAAGGTGGATCGGCGCGCAGCGCCGAGACGGTTGAGGGGTGTTCCAGCGGAGTGAGACGCTGGCTTTCCCTGGAGCACCCCTCATCCGTCGCCTTCGGCGACACCTTCTCCCACAAGGGGAGAAGGAAGAGCCCCAACGCCGGGGCCCCTTTCCCTATAGCTATTCCAAGCATGGGTTGAGACCTGCCGCTCGACCCCTTATGGGAAGGGCATTGATCTCGAATGGACCGCCCCACATGCCCACAGTCGCCCCGCTTGATCTCGAAGGCCATTGCCTCGCCGCCGTTTTCCTGAACGACGTGCCGCATTTTGCTTTGGCCGACGGCGCGATCCACCGCTTGGACAACGGGCAAAAGACGGTGCAAGCCAATGACGGGTTGCTCGCCGCCTTCCATGACGCGGCCAACGACCGGCTGATCACCGGCGGCGAGGACGGCAAGGTGTTTGCCGTCAAGGCTGGTGGCGCGGTGAGCGAGCTGGCCAGCGCCGGCAAAAAGTGGGTCACCAGCGTCACCGCCGGACCGCAAGGCGCGATCGCCTATGCCTCGGGCAAGACCGCCTTCGTGCGTTTCGCCGACGGCAAGATCAAGGAATTCGCCCATCCGCGCTCGGTGGAGGGGCTGGCGTTCTCGCCCAAGGGCATGCGTTTCGGCGTCGCCCGCTACAATGGCGCGACGCTGCATTTCCCGGCGGCCGAGGGCAAGCCGGTGGAGCTCGAATGGGCCGGCGCCCATACCGGCATCACCTTTTCGCCCGACGGCGCCTTCCTCGTCACCACCATGCAGGAGAATGCCCTGCATGGCTGGAAGCTCGCCGACGGCAAGCACATGCGCATGAGCGGCTATCCCGGCAAGGTGAAGAGCCTGTCCTGGAGCGTGAAGGGCAAATGGCTGGCAAGCTCCGGCGCGCCGGCGGCGATCGTCTGGCCGTTCTCAGCCAAGGATGGCCCAATGGGCAAGGCGCCGCTGGAACTCGGCACACGCGGCAACACGATGGTGACCTGCGTCGCCTGCCATCCGAGCCAGGATGTCGTGGCGATCGGCTATGAGGACGGCATGGTGATCGCGGCGCGCTTCGCCGACGCCAAGGAAGTCTTGCTGCGCCGCCCCGGCAAGGGCGCCATCACCGCCATGATGTGGGACAAGGAAGAGCGCCGCATCGTCTTCGGCAGCGCCGCCGGCGATTGCGGCGTCATCGATATCACGGGGTGAGGCAGTAGGCAGTAGGCAGTAGGCAGTTGGACTGCACCCCTGTTGTGAGACAGGGAATAGGTGACAGCGTTAGCGTTAGGCCGCACGGGGCTGCTGCGCAGCAG
>NZ_JAIUIM010000059.1:0-1368 GCF_020165615.1 Mesorhizobium sp. BH1-1-5 | reverse complement strand
TGGACTGCACCCCTGTTGTGAGACAGGGAATAGGTGACAGCGTTAGCGTTAGGCCGCACGGGGCTGCTGCGCAGCAGCCCCGTGCGGCGTCCAGTTTGCCTCGAACTCCACGGGCGGTCGATAGCCGAGCGCCGAATGCAGCCGTTGGCGGTTGTAAATTTGCTCGATGAAGGCGCCGATCTGCTGGCGCGCCTCGTCGATGTCGCGATAATCGCGGCCGTCGACTTCCTCCTGCTTGAGTGTCTTCATGAAGCTCTCTGCCTTGGCATTGTCGTAGGGGTTGCCGACCCGGCTCATGGAAGCTTGGATGTCGTGTCGCGCGAGCACGGCACTGTATTCGGCACAGGCATATTGGACGCCGCGATCGGAGTGATGGATGAGGCTTCCGGGCTGCGGACGGCGTGCCTCCAGCGCCATGGTCAGCGCCGCCACGGCCAGGCTGGCCTCCAGATGGTCGTCCAGAGCCCAGCCGATGACACGGCGGCTGAAGGCATCAAGCACGACGGCGAGGTAGGCGAACTCCTCGCGCAGCCGCACATAGGTGATGTCGGCCACCCACAACTGGTCGAGACCGCTCACAAGGAGGCCGCGCGCCAGGTTCGGCACCACCTGCCAGCCGTGCCGGGATGCGGTCGTGACCGGCACGAACGGCTTCTTCCTCAGGCACAAGAGGTTGTCCTCACCCATGATGCGCAGCACCCGCTTGTGGTTCACCACAACGCCTTCGCGCCGCAACTGCCAAGTGATGCGCCGATAGCCGTACGAGAGGCTGTTGGCCAGGGCAACGCGCTGGATGGCGTCGCGCACGCAAGTCTCCTCCTGGCGCGGCGCCGAGGCCTGAAAGTGCCGATAGTAGCCGGCCCGGCTGACGCCGGCCAGCGCGCACATCCTTTCGACGCTGAGTCCGCCTTGTGGCCGAGGGGTCGTCATCGCCGTGATTGACGCGTAGACGAGCTCGCGCCAGGCCCGTCGCTCGGCTGGCGCTTTTCCCTGACTTGCCGCAAGGCTTTGCGAAAAAAATCGAGCTCCAGCTCCTGCCGGCCGACCTTGCGCTCCAGTTCGACTATGCGGGCCTGCGCCTGCGCAAGATCGGCACGCTCGCGGGGCGGCCCAACCGCGGCTGTTCTGGGGTGCTGTCCAGGTGATCGCAACGCCGCTGCGCCGCCGCTCAGATACTTGGCCCGCCAGTGGTAGAGCATCTTGGTGCCCACCCCCAGCTCTTTGGCTAGGGCCGCCACCTTCTCTCCCGCCAGCAGCTGCTCAACGGCTGCCAGCTTCATCTCTCGGCTAAATTTCCGTCTTTGAGGCATCAGTCCCTCTCTCAGGACTGTCCCTTATATCCTTGTCTCAGTTTTGGGGTGCACTCCA
>NZ_JAIUIM010000058.1:0-1422 GCF_020165615.1 Mesorhizobium sp. BH1-1-5 | reverse complement strand
TGCAGAGGGCAAACCTAGAAGCGAACTTCTCTGCCGCCAGCGGCGCACCGCCCTCGTTCGTGGGCCGTATATAGTCGCCACCCGATCGAACTGTCAACAGCCAAGATCGCTCTTTTTTCGATTTCTCGTGGAGATATCCACGGAGGGAAAAATTGTAAGCTGGCTTCGTTGAATTCTGGCCGGCAACTCGTCGCCGGCCATTCCGGCAACGCTCGTCACAAGCCACTCTGCCAGGCGGATGCGCTCAACTCGAAATCGCCGGCAGCATTTAGCCGATTGTCGACAGCCGCGCCCCTACGATTTGCGCTTCAGAGCCGTTCTTCGAGTAATTCAGGCGTGATGTTCCGGCCAGCGTAGAAGATGCCCAGGATCATCACACGCTTGCCATCGACAGCGAAAACGATGCTGACCGCGCGGCGATAGCCGATAATCCGCAGCCCCGGCATGATCTCCGCCCGCTCGGTGCCGCGCTGTGGAAATGTCGACAAGCCCAGGCAATGATCGCGGATGCCCACGACAAAATTCCACGCAACCGCGGGTGACGCACGCTCGGCTATGTCATCATAGAGCTGTTCGAATTCGGCTTCCGCTTTCGCGTGGAAGACAATCCGGTATTCCATCCCTACTTGGCTTTCGCCTGCCGGGTGCGGTGACGAGCCTCCAGCCGGGAAAACACCGTTTCGGCTGGAATTCCCTTTGCCGGATCCTGCTGGATCTCGGCCATGCGCGACGGGATTTCCTCGCGCAGCCACTTCTCTCGCTCCGCCTCAAAATCCTCGAGCATGCGCAGGCCGGCACGGACAACTTCGCTGGCATTGTTGTAGCGGCCCGATTCGAGCTGCTTCCTGATGAAGCGCTCATAATGGTCGTTCAAAGCAAAGTTGGGCATGGAAGACCTCCTCGGGAAATATGGAGCCGAGCGACAGATATAGCAATAGATAGCAATAGATAGCAATTTGGTTGATTCGATTCGAATTCACCTCGCTGCGATTCGGTGAAATATCCATCCGCATCCGAATCGGCGGCGATCAAAATGCCGGGTCGAGACGCCGGCGCCCGATCGAGGATCGCAGGGCGGCCGATTTTACGATCTCTGCTCCTCCATTTGCGAGGCGCCTGAGACACAAAAGCCGGCTGAGTTTAAACTCAACCGGCTAATATTATTTCGCACCTAGTGGGGTGCTGATCTCTAATGCGTCTCTCGCACCTCTACGTCCTCATCAGCCGCAGATCAAAGCGAGCACAAGGCGGCAATGTGGAGGGAATGAGTCGGTCTTGGCGAGATCCTGTGGCCCTTGCACGCGGTCTGCGATCTTCCGAAGCAAAAACGCCCGCGCTCACGGGAGGTGTTGTTTGTGAATGGTTTTGGGGGGAGGATTTGGCTTGTTTTTCGGGGGCGTGGGCTTCGCCTGGCTGCGGGCG
>NZ_JAIUIM010000057.1:0-2966 GCF_020165615.1 Mesorhizobium sp. BH1-1-5 | reverse complement strand
GCGCAGTGTTGCGCCGCGGGAACGCCGATAGCGATCCATTAACCGCCCAAGGCGATGCGTTAACCTTTGCCATGTTCGCGCCAAGTTTTCGGCGGAACGCTCGACGCACCTCGATCGTTTAAGCCGGGGCCAAAATTTTCGCGAAAGGACCTTTCCAATGATCAAAACTCTTGCCTGTGCCGCTGCCGCGCTTGCCGCCACGGTCCTCGCTTATCCGGTAAGCGCCGGCACGCTCCAGCTCGGCACGCTCGATTGCACGATCGACGGCGGCGTCGGCTACGTCATCACGTCGAACAAGGGCGTCTCCTGCACCTTCCGCCCGTATCATCACGGGCCGGCCGAGCAGTATACCGGCATGATCTCCAAGCTCGGTGTCGACCTCGGCCAGACGCATCAGGGCCAACTCGTTTGGGCAGTGCTTGCCGCCACGCGTCATCATGAGGCGGGCGACCTCGCCGGCAGCTATTACGGCGTCAACGCCGAGGCTTCCGTGGTGACCGGCGGCGGCGCCAACCTCCTGGTCGGCGGCCTCGACGGAGCCTTCATGCTGGAGCCGCTCAGCGTCCAGGCACAGACCGGCGTCAACCTGGCCGTCGCTGTGGCATCGCTGGATCTCGTCCACTCCTACAAGTAAGCACCAGCGGGCGACGACATCGGCTCCCTATACGCGCGGCCCGGAACAGGACATTGTAGCCGTTCCGGGCCGCGTTCCTTTGAGCAATTCCAGGAAAAGTGTGACACGGTTTTCCGTCCGGAATTGCGTCAAAACAAGAGGGGGAGCACCATGTCGAGGATCATCGTCGCAGCCGCGATCGCGATCGCCGCGCTGGCAGGGAAAGCTCAAGCGGAGACCGGCGGCGTCGAGCTCGGCGTTTTGGATTGCGCCATCGGCGGCGGCACCAGCTTCGTCTTCGGTTCCAGCAAGGATCTGAGCTGCACCTTCACGCCGGCCGACAAGACCTTCGCGCCGGAAGCCTATTTCGGCGCCATCAACAAATACGGTCTCGATATCGGCACCACCACCCAGAGCGTGATGCGCTGGCTGGTGCTGACGCCCATGAACAACATCTATGCCCCGGGCGCGCTCGCCGGCGACTATGTCGGCGCCAGCGCCGAAGTGACCGCCGCGATCGGAGCCGGCGCCAATCTTCTGGTCGGCGGCACCGGCAACGCCTTCACCCTGCAGCCGCTCAGCGTCCAGACGCAGACCGGTCTCAACATCGCCATCGGCGTCAGCCAGTTCCAGCTGCGCAGCACGGCAAATTGACTGCCTCGCTGCGGAAAGAATTCGCTTGAGCTCAAGTCCGCTTGAGGTTCTAGAGACGTGCCCGATAGAGCAATTCCAGGAAAACTGCGCAGCGGTTTTCCGTCCGGAATTGCGTGAAAACAGAGAGTTGGAGCAGATCGGCGATTCCATCGAATTGCTGAACTGCTCTAAGCATCGGGAGAGCGCCTTGAGCAGGGAATCGGACAACAGAGTGGACTGGCGGGCGCTGTGGGCGAGCGGCGACCTGGCGCGCTTCTGCTTCGTCAGCCTCGGCATCCTGCTGCATGCCACCAACGAGACGATGGTGGCGACGGTGATGCCGGCCATGGTCGGCGAGCTCGCGGGCGTACAGCTGGTCGGTTGGTCGCTGGCGATCTATGAGCTCGGCGCGATCGTCGCCGGTGCCGCGGCCGGCCGGCTGGTCAGCTATGTCGCCCTGCGCTCCAACATGATGGTCGCCGCGCTGCTCTACGCGGTCGGCGCGCTGATCTGCGCCACGGCGCCTTCCATGCCGTTGTTCCTCATCGGGCGCCTTGTCGAAGGGCTTGGCGGCGGCGCCCTCGTGTCGCTCGCCTTCGTCTCGGTCGAGCGCCTGTTTCCTCGCAACATCTGGCCGCAGCTCTTCGGCATCATGTCCGCGGTCTGGGGCGTTGCCGCCTTCAGCGGCCCGATGCTCGGCGCGCTCATGACGGAGTTCCTGTCGTGGCGCTGGGCTTTCGGCATCTTCACCTTCGGCGGCGCGGCGATGGCGCTGGCAAGCTTCATCGTGCTCGACACGCCCGAGGCGAGGAAGCCACGGGAGAGCAGCGGCAAGGCACCACCCTTCCCCTATCCGGCGCTCGCCTGTCTCGCCCTCAGCGTCGTGCTGATCGCCGCCGCCGGCATCGATATCGCCCTGTTGCGCTCGTCGCTGCTCCTCCTCCTCGGCCTGATCGGTCTGGCGCTGTTTTTCCGCATCGATGCCCTCAGGCCACAATCGCGGCTCTTTCCGTCGCCTTTGTTTTCATGGCGCTCGCCGCTCGGCAGCGGCATGACCATGGTTGCGGCATTCTCCGTGGCGACCTGCACCTTCACCATTTACGGGCCGCTGCTTCTGACCACGCTGCACGGCATTCCGATCCTGACCACCGGCTACATCATCGCCGCCGAATCGATCGCTTGGTCGGTCCTGTCGATCCTCATCGCCAATGCCCCGCTGGAGCGCGAGAGACTGATCATCGTCGTCGGCGCATTGATGATCGCCTCCGGCCTCGCCGGCTTCGCCTACACCATCCCGGCAGGCTCGATCCCGCTGATCCTGCTCTGCGCCCTGCTGCAGGGCGGCGGCTTCGGCATTTGCTGGCCTTTCCTCACGCGCGTCATCGTCGCTTCGGCGCGCGACGGCGAGCAGACGATCGCCTCAGCCGCCGTGCCGACCATGCAGCGCATCGGCTATGCGGTGGGCGCGGCGCTTGCCGGCATCGTCGCCAACGCCAGCGGCTTCTCGGAGGGCCTCAACCGTGAAGCGGCCGCAGGCGTTGCCGGCTGGCTGTTCCTCGCTTTCGTGCCTCTGGCCGTCCTGGGATGCATCGCCGCGCTGAGGATCGCGCTGCCGAGGCTGCAGCCTCAGCAAGCGGCCGGCTAGAGCAATTCCAGGAAAAGCGTGAGCGGTTTTCCGTCCGGAGTTGCGTAAAAACAAAGAGATAGGGCGTTTCGCCGT
>NZ_JAIUIM010000056.1:2500-6150 GCF_020165615.1 Mesorhizobium sp. BH1-1-5 | reverse complement strand
TTGGTTGCGGGGACAGGATTTGAACCTGTGACCTTCAGGTTATGAGCCTGACGAGCTACCGGGCTGCTCCACCCCGCGTCACCTTTGGACGTAAGCCGCGCCTGAAGACAGGATGGCCTACAAGTAGGTAGGTGGCTCACCAAATGAAAGGGCCGCTTGCGCGGCCCGGGATCCCGTTTGGCGGGCCTTTATCGTAGAGAGAAGATTTGTCTCGATCCGGGTTTTTGACCCGGCTTTGAGCTGAACGTGCGTTTGGCAGACCTGGCAGCGACCTACTCTCCCGCGTCTTGAGACGAAGTACCATCAGCGCTGGAGCGTTTCACGGCCGAGTTCGGAATGGGATCGGGTGCAGCCGCTCCGCCATAACCACCAGGTCGGCAAAACGCACGTTCAAATCGAGAAGCTTTTTGAGCGAATAGCGATGAGCGAGCAGCCAATAGGGGGTACCTAGTTTCTGCTTTCTCGGAGCTGTTCGCTGGTCTTTGTTGTGCCTTGGATGTTCATTTTGGCCTGGCGCCTTTCGAAGCGAAGCTTCGCAAGGTCGACCGACCGTCGGCGCCGATGCGCCGCACCCACGTAGCGCCGCCCGAGAGGGCGCAACAAGCGTGAGTGAGAACAAGATGGATATAAGGAATGAGAACGATCAAGCCTATCGAACTATTAGTACCGGTAAGCTTCAAGCGTTGCCGCTCTTCCACACCCGGCCTATCAACGTGGTCGTCTTCCACGGTTCTCAGGGAATACTCGTTTCAAGGTGGGTTTCCCGCTTAGATGCCTTCAGCGGTTATCCCGTCCGGATATAGCTACCCTGCGATGCGGCTGGCGCCACAACAGGTCCACCAGAGATCCGTCCATCCCGGTCCTCTCGTACTAGGGACAGATCCTTTCAATATTCCTACACCCACGGCAGATAGGGACCGAACTGTCTCACGACGTTCTGAACCCAACTCACGTACCGCTTTAAATGGCGAACAGCCATACCCTTGGGACCTGCTCCAGCCCCAGGATGCGATGAGTCGACATCGAGGTGCCAAACAACCCCGTCGATATGGACTCTTGGGGGTCATCAGCCTGTTATCCCCGGCGTACCTTTTATCCGTTGAGCGATGGCCCTTCCACGCGGGACCACCGGATCACTATGACCGACTTTCGTCTCTGCTCGACTTGTCAGTCTCGCAGTCAGGCAGGCTTATGCCATTGCACTCAGCGAACGATTTCCGACCGTTCTGAGCCCACCATCGCGCGCCTCCGTTACTCTTTAGGAGGCGACCGCCCCAGTCAAACTACCCACCATACATTGTCCCGGACCCGGATAACGGGCCGCGGTTAGACATCCATAGTAATAAGGGTGGTATTTCAAGGGTGGCTCCACCTGAGCTGGCGCCCAGGTTTCAAAGCCTACCACCTATCCTACACATGCCACTACGAATGCCAATGTAAAGCTATAGTAAAGGTGCACGGGGTCTTTCCGTCTAACCGCAGGAACCCCGCATCTTCACGGGGAATTCAATTTCACTGAGTCTATGCTGGAGACAGCGGGGAAGTCGTTACGCCATTCGTGCAGGTCGGAACTTACCCGACAAGGAATTTCGCTACCTTAGGACCGTTATAGTTACGGCCGCCGTTTACTGGGGCTTCGATTCAGAGCTTGCACCCCTCCTCTTAACCTTCCAGCACCGGGCAGGCGTCAGACCCTATACGTCGCCTTGCGGCTTCGCAGAGCCCTGTGTTTTTGATAAACAGTCGCTACCCCCTGGTCTGTGCCACCCTCCTTAGCTTGCGCTAAAAAGGGTCACGCTTCTTCCGAAGTTACGCGTGCAATTTGCCGAGTTCCTTCAGCATAGTTCTCTCAAGCGCCTTGGTATACTCTACCTGACCACCAGTGTCGGTTTCGGGTACGGTCTATAAGGAGGAGCTATTTCCTGGAACCACTCCGCTGCCCGTTCAATCCGATAAGATTGGACAACTTGTGTGATCCGTCACTACCTCCAGGCCCACGAATATTAACGTGGTTCCCATCGACTACGCGTTTCCGCCTCGTCTTAGGGGCCGGCTAACCCTGCTCAGATTAACTTTAAGCAGGAACCCTTGGTCTTTCGGCGGGGGAGTCTCTCACTCCCCTTACGTTACTCATGTCAGCATTCGCACTTCTGATACCTCCACCGCCCCTCACGGGTACGGCTTCATCAGCTTACAGAACGCTCCGCTACCGCTCGTGATTGCTCACGAACCCTAAGCTTCGGTGTATGGCTTTAGCCCCGTTACATTTTCGGCGCAAAGACCCTTATTTAGACCAGTGAGCTGTTACGCTTTCTTTAAATGATGGCTGCTTCTAAGCCAACATCCTGGTTGTTTTGGGATCCTCACATCCTTTCCCACTTAGCCATAACTTGGGGACCTTAGCTGTAGGTCAGGGTTGTTTCCCTTTTCACGACGGACGTTAGCACCCGCCGTGTGTCTGCCGACTAGTACTCCCAGGTATTCGGAGTTTGGTTAGGTTTGGTAATCCGGTGAGGACCCCTAGCCCATCCAGTGCTCTACCCCCTGGGGTATTCGGTCGACGCTCTACCTAAATAGATTTCGCGGAGAACCAGCTATTTCCGAGTTTGATTGGCCTTTCACCCCTAGCCACAAGTCATCCCGAACTATTGCAACAGTTATGGGTTCGGTCCTCCAGTAAGTGTTACCTTACCTTCAACCTGCTCATGGCTAGATCACTCGGTTTCGGGTCTAATGCGACGAACTGAACGCCCTGTTCAGACTCGCTTTCGCTGCGCCTACACCTATCGGTTTAAGCTTGCTCGTCACACTAAGTCGCTGACCCATTATACAAAAGGTACGTGGTCACCCTTGCGGGCTCCCACTGTTTGTAGGCAATCGGTTTCAGGTACTCTTTCACTCCCCTTGTCGGGGTGCTTTTCACCTTTCCCTCACGGTACTAGTTCGCTATCGGTCATGCACGAGTACTTAGGCTTGGAAGGTGGTCCTCCCAATTTCAGACAGGATTTCACGTGTCCCGCCTTACTCGAGGACGATTGATCGCATTACGCGTACGGGGCTGTCACCCGCTATGGCCCTACTTTCCAGAAGGTTCCGCTTGTCTCTCAATCGCCACTGGCCTGGTCCGGGTTCGCTCGCCACTACTTCCGGAGTCTCGGTTGATGTCCTTTCCTACGGGTACTTAGATGTTTCAGTTCCCCGCGTTCGCCACTTTATCCCTATGTATTCAGGATAAGTTACCTATTAGCGATACTTGGAAACCACAGCAGCAGGTCGCCCTGCAGCTCTGATTTTCCAAGTACCTTAGGTGGGTTTCCCCATTCGGAAATCTACGGATCAAAGGGTATTCGCACCTCCCCGTAGCTTATCGCAGCGTATCACGTCCTTCATCGCCTGTGCATGCCAAGGCATCCACCAATTGCCCTTAAGACACTTGATCGTTCTCATTGCCAATACCCATCGCGCGATCTCGAAGAGATCGTCGCATCCGCAACACCCTGTGCGGGGCGCCGCCGAATGGAATTGGCACAAAAAGACCAGCTTCTCGAGATCGGTTCGAGGGCGCGGTTAGGCAAACCCATCATATGCAAGGGATTGAGCGTCCCTTGCGACAAATCACGGCTTTACAGCCATGAAGTTCGAACAAATCT
>NZ_JAIUIM010000055.1:0-6970 GCF_020165615.1 Mesorhizobium sp. BH1-1-5 | reverse complement strand
TCTGGAGATGCGGCGCGCTTTGTTATTTATGGCGACCGCGCATAATCAGCCGCCGATTCGAAATGGCTGAGGAGGGGCTCGTTGACGCTCGACGATTATAACGGCTTTTGCGCTTGGCTCCCGGCGACGACGCATGTCGTCCAATGGGGCGGCGCCCATGTCTGGAAGGTCGGCGGCAAGGTGTTCGCCATTGGCGGCTGGAACGAGGGCGGACAGCTTTTCGTCACCTTCAAATGTTCGGAGATGGCTTTCGACGTTCTAAAGGATCAGCCGGGCTGCCGGCCAGCGCCCTATCTTGCCTCGCGGGGCATGAAATGGATCCAGCGTCAGACAAGCCAAAGCATGGATGATGCGGCGCTCGAGGA
The DNA here is from genome assembly GCF_020165615.1 of Mesorhizobium sp. BH1-1-5. Classification (NCBI taxonomy): domain Bacteria; kingdom Pseudomonadati; phylum Pseudomonadota; class Alphaproteobacteria; order Hyphomicrobiales; family Phyllobacteriaceae; genus Mesorhizobium; species Mesorhizobium sp. BH1-1-5. The sequence goes on along the minus strand of NZ_JAIUIM010000055.1, from coordinate 6,605 downwards.
CTATCTGCGCGAGAGCCATCGACTGGTCGTCCTCAAGCTGACCAAACAGGCACGCAAGGAATTGGGGTTTGCCGCGACCTAAGGATCCTACGCATGTCGCTCTCGTAAAACCGCAGCATACTTTTGCACGACATGCATTGGCCGATATTCCTCAAAGCACGGAAAACCGCCATCTTCATGCCCGGTTCATATTGGAACCTTAACTTGGGTGACTGGTTTGCTGGCGAAGGGTTCGCCCGCCAGAAGCCCAGTCGACCGGAGAGCTAGACCCCCATGCTGCGCTTGATCTTTTCCCTTTCGGCACTCGCGGCCGGGCTGGTGTCATCAAGTGCGTTCGCCACGCCGAGCGTGGATGGCACGCAGAGCGCCCGCCCGACTGAGCGCGGCGCGCTGGTGCTGGCCCAGGAAGGCAATATCGACATCTATTACGATGCCAGGGGCAACCGCGTGCTGGTCGATGCCGACACCGGCAAGGTGATCGCCATCCAACCGCCGGGGAGCAGGCTCGATCGCCGCGCGCTTCGCCGACAGATGCGCATGCAGGAGCTCGGCCGCGCGCAGCCTGAGGACGACGACCGCTATTATCTCGACAATTCCGAAGATATGGCGCGCTTCCGCCGCCGGCAGCTGGAAGAGAACGGCCGGGTCATCCCGCCGCCGGTCGACGAATATGACCCCAACGGCGATAATTCCGTCGATGCCTATCCGCCGGCGCCGAACAATGATGAGGGCTCTGCCAGCACCTATCCGGAGGCGCCGAAGTCCAACACCATCAAGCGCCAGCCGCTGAACGAGGCGTCGATCGATCCGGAGCAGCCGGGCCAAGGCGAAGTGCTGCAGACCAATCCGGACGCCCAGCCGTCCTTGCCGAGCACAGGCGGCAAGGCCACGGTCGATCCATCGCTGTCGCTCGGGGTGCGCCAGGACGTTGCGGCGCTGCAGGTGCTGCTCGATCGCGGCGGCGCTTCGCCGGGCGTGATCGACGGACGCTTCGGCTCGAATGTCGACAAGGCGCTGGCCGCCTATAACGAAATAAACGGCACCAATTTGAAATCGACCGATGCGGTCGGCATCCAGGCGGCGCTCGCCCAGTCGGGCGGCGATCCCTTCGCCTCCTACACGATCACGCCGGAAGATGTCGCCGGCCCTTACGTCGCCTCGATCCCGGAAGACTACAGCCAGAAGGCCAAGCTCGACTGCATGTGCTATACCTCCGTCACCGAGGCGCTGGCCGAACGCTTCCACATGGACGAGACCTATCTGAAGTCGATCAACAAAGGCGTCGACTTCAATCGCCCCGGCACGATGATCAAGGTCGCCAATTTCGGCAAGCTGGTGTCGACGCCGGTGGCGCGCATCGTCGCGGACAAGACCAAGAAGGAAGTCTACGCTTACGACGGCAGCGGCAAGCTGGTCGCGGCCTATCCGGCCACGATCGGATCGGCCGACACGCCATCGCCAACCGGCATTCATGCCGTCTCGCGCATCGCGCTCGATCCGAACTACACCTACAATCCGAACATCAATTTCAAACAGGGCCAGAACGACAAGATCCTGACCGTCCCGCCGGGTCCGAACGGGCCGGTCGGCTCGGTGTGGATCGCGCTCGATAAGCCGACCTACGGCATCCACGGCACGCCCGAACCCTCCAAGATCGGCAAGACCGAAAGCCATGGTTGTGTGCGCCTGACCAATTGGGATGCGCGCGAACTCGCCAAGCTGGTGTCGCCGGGCGTCACGGTGGAATTTGTCGGCGGATCAACAATCGCGGATGTCGGCGGGACCTCAGCCGATGAGTTTACGCAGCAGTGAGGCGCGCGGCGCGGCGGCATAGATGAGCTGCACCAGCAGGATGAAGCCTATGCTGAGCAGCGGCGTGATCAGGCACAGCGCTGCGCCGACCGCCCACAGAATCTGTGCCTTGACGATACGATTGTAGACGGTGCGCCGCGTTTCAGCGTCCACGTCCTCGGCGACCATGCCGTTCCTGTCGGCATGCCACCAACTGGCGAACAACGTTGCGCCCAGCATCAGCAGGTTCAGCCAATAGACGACGATCGCGATCCTGAACTCCAGAAAATCGGCAAGAAGGTCGGTCGAGAAGGGCAGCAGCGCGATGAAGGCGAGAAAGCACAGGTTCAATGTCGCGAGCCTGCGGTCCGACTTCGCGATCAGGCCATGCTGCGCCTGCTGGCCGAACCAGAAAATGGTCAGCGTCAGGAAGCTCAGCGCATAGGTCAGGAAGCGCGGCGCCAGCGCCAGGATCGCTCCAAGCAATTCGCCTTCCGAATGCACCGCCTCATGCGATGGCACCCTGATCTCCAGCACGATCAAGGTCAGCGCGATGGCGAAGACGCCGTCGGTTATGCCGACGATGCGTCCACGTCCCTCCGCCGACGGTTCGAGCGGCCGCTTCATGGCTTCCCCTCCACGCATGATGGCGGAACCTAGCACGCCACCGGTGGTTTGCATCAGGATTGGGCCGACCTCGCCATCCGGCCAGGGCCGGATTGAAGAGGTGGAGCATGATGTCGCCCGAAAACCGCTTCACACTTTTCGGCATCATGCCCTAGCCATCTGGTTTCAAGAACAGCGATGCTCTGGCTTGTTGTTGCGCCCATGCGAGGGGGCTAAGCAGGGGTCCATGTCATCCGCGAACGAAACCAATGCCGATTCGCATTCGCCCGCGCGGGCGAATGGTACGTTCTGTCCGCAGACGCAGCGAAAATTCGTGCTGGTCGCTGCGATCCTCGCCTCGGCGCTCGGCTTCATCGATGGGTCGATCCTGGCGATCGCCATGCCGGCGCTGCGCGCGGATCTCGGCGCCAGCCTGGCGCAGGCGCAGTGGATTTCCAATGCCTATGCGCTGACGCTGTCGGCGCTCATCCTGGCGGGGGGCGCTGCCGGCGACCGGTTTGGCCTGCGGCGCGCCTTCGTCATCGGCATCGCGCTGTTCGTCGCGGCTTCGCTCGCCTGCGCGGTGGCGCCCGATCCGGCTGTTTTGATCGCCTTTCGCGCCATCCAAGGCATCAGTGCGGCGATCATGGTGCCGGGCAGCCTCGCCATCATCGCCAAAGCCTATCCGAAGAAGGAGCGCGGCCGGGCAATCGGCATCTGGGCCGCGGCGTCGGCGCTGACCACGGCGCTTGGGCCTGTGCTGGGTGGTTTTGTCCTGTCGGCTTTCGGCAATGGAGTCTGGCGGGCGATCTTCGCCATCAACCTGCCGCTTGGGCTGATCTCGATCTATCTGCTTTTGGCCAAGGTTCCGGCCGACAGACCGACCGAAAAGCGCAACCTCGATCTCGGCGGCGCCGCGTTGGCGACGCTTGCCTTCGGTTTGCTCGCCTACGGGTTGACGGCGATGAATGCCGAAGGCGCAGGATCGATGTCGGGTCCGGCGATCGTCACCGGCGTGGCGCTGCTTTTTGCCTTCATCTTTTACGAGCGCAGGCGGCGCGACCCGATGATCGATCTCGGCCTGTTTCGGATCAGGGCCTTCGCCGGCGCCAATCTGGCGACGTTCTTCCTTTATTTCGCGCTGTCGGCCAATTTGTTCTACCTGCCGATGCTGCTGATCGCCGGCTGGAGGCTGAGCGAGGCCGAGGTCGGCTTCATCTTCCTGCCGCTGTCGGCGTCGATCGCGCTTTTGTCCGGACCGGTCGGCCAGTGGTCGGACAGGATCGGTCCGCGTTTCCCGATTGCCAGCGGCAGCATGGTCGTGGCTGTCGCCTTCGCCGGCCTTGCCTTGCTCACCCACTTCGGCATCCACGATTTCTGGATCGGAACCTTTCCGCTGATGGCGCTGATGGGACTTGGCATGGCGCAGGTCGTATCGCCGCTGTCGACCGCAGTCATGACGTCCGTCGAGGACAAGGATACCGGGGCAGCGTCCGGCATCAACAATGCGGTCTCGCGCGTCGGCGGCCTGATCGCCGTGGCGGCGATGGGCTCGATGGCGGCCTGGGTCTACGCACGCATCGTCGGTGACGCTTCCGGGGTGCCGGGTTTCGGCGAGCCGCCCGCGTCCGGTCTTGCCGCCAACATCGATGCGGTCAGGGTCGCGGCAAGCGATTCGGCTTTCGCCGCGGTCGCGGCGATCACGACGCTGCTTTGCGTGCTCGCCTCACTCACCGCCTGGTTCACGGTTCCCGGACAGGCATCGCCCTGGCCGCGGCCGGCAGACGATTCGCAGGATTAGTTCGGAAGCTGCGAATCAGTCTTGGCGCTGGCAACCTTCAGCGAGTTGCCGTCTTCCTGCTTCAAAAGATCGTCTATGCGCTCGCGCTCGCGCTTGAAGGCGACAAGATCGTCGCCCTTCAGCACCTTGCCGACCGGCAGGCGCACCCGCATCGGGTCGACCTTGGTGCCGTTGACGATCAGCTCGTAGTGAAGGTGCGGACCGGTGGCGAGGCCGGTCTGGCCGAGATAGCCGATCGTCTGGCCCTGGCGGACGCGCATGCCGGGCTCGATGCCCTTGGCGAAGGCGCTCTGGTGATTATAGGAGGTCTCGTAGCCATTGGCGTGGCGGATGATGATCTGCTTGCCGTAACCGCCGGCCCAGCCGACCTTTTCGATGACGCCGTTGCCGGCGGCGATGATCGGCGTGCCGATGGGTGCTGCCCAGTCGACGCCGGTATGCATGCGTACATAGCCGAGGATCGGGTGCCGGCGGGCGCCGAAGCCGGAGCGGAACTTGCCGGCCGGCAGCGGATTGCGCAGCAGGAACTGCTCGGCGCTCGAGCCATTTTCGTCGAAATAATCGGTGCTGCCGTCCTGCATCTGGAAGCGGTAGAAATTGCGCGTCTGGCCGCCGAAGGTCGCCGAGACATAAAGGAGGTCGGAATTGTCGGAGGTCTGGTCGTCGTTGTCGGGCTGCGAGAACAGGACCTCGAGCCGGTCGGCCGGCGAGATCCGCGACTGGAAATCGACGTCGGAGGCGAGAAGCTTGATCAGCTTCTGCGTCATCGCTTTCGACATGCCGTAGGAATAAGCGGCGCGGTAGATACCGTCATAGACATTGGGCAGGTTGCCGCGCACCACGACCGGCTGCGAATCGTCGAACGCCGTCAAAAGCTCGGGATTGGGCTCCGGCTCCTGTGCCGGCACATACTGGCCGCGGTCGTCGAGCGCGATGGTGACGATGTGGGTGGTCTTGTCATAGACGCTGGTGCGCACGACCTTGGCGATGTCGCCGCGCACCTCGAGACCGACGCGCAGCACCGTTCCGGCCTTCAGCGCCGGGGCGTTCAAGAGCTTGCTGATCGCCTCCGCCATGCCGGTGGCGTCATCGCCGGTGTAGCCCGAATCGGCGTAGGCCTCGGCGATATCGGTATCCTTGGTGAAGGGGATGATTTCCTCGGCGAAGGCCGGCGTCTGGTCGTCGGGCGTGGCGCGCGCCGCGACCGAAACATTTTCCTGCGTGATCTTCACGTCGTAGGAGCCGGCCATCGATTCGGCGAAGGCGTCGCCGAACCGCTGCGGATCGATATAGTGCAAAGCGGCCACCTGGATGGCGCCGTCGCTCAAGCCGCTGCCGGCGTCGCGCACCACCTTTTCCACTTCGTCGGCGGAAAGGTCGCTCTTTTCGTCGAAGGAAGCCGTCTCGATCGGAAAATCGACCGTCTTCAGGCTCATCTCGCTTTCGACCTTGGCGCCGTAGATCTGTCCGGCCGCTGCGGCTGCCGTTGCCGGCTGGGCATTGTCGTCGCCGTCGTCGCCGAAGACCTGCATGGGGTCGAATGGCGGGTAGGGACGGTTGGTGGTGTGGCCGGCGGCGAGCGCCATCTTGATCTGAACGAAAGGCATGGTGTGGATAACGTCGCGGTCGCCGACCTTGGTGACCATCGACACTTCCATGCGCCGCCGGTCCTTTGCACGCGCGATCTGGCGCGGCGCGACCAGCCTTGTGGTCTTTGCCTGCTCGCCGGAATCATCGCTGCCACCGGCAAGGCTGATGAGCTCGGCAATTTCCGGCGGAGTCGCCAATTGCTGACGGCCATCAAGGGCGGCGAACAAGGCCACGCCCATCAAAACACTCGATGTGACGCCCGTAAGGAATGTGCCCGACAGCCAGCGCGCCGAGACCTCGCGGCGGTCGGGCGGACCGCTGCGGCCGTCCGCGATCAGCGGCGGCTCGTTGCCGAGTTCGGCTATGACATCTTCCGTGTCTGGCATCCAGAAAGGCTGCTTCTTCCCCGGGCGAACGGCTTGTCGTTTTCGTTGTGGCCATGACATTTGCCTGTCACGGCGGTTGAAGTCAACGAAACGGCAGGCCGGGGCCGATATCCCCAATCATACGCTGGGCGTGAACCGCTCTGTTCCGTCAGCTGCGAGGGCGCCCTTACATGCACGCGCGCGCCTTCCTTATGTGGGCCGGTTTCACGCCTCAATGCGGCGGCAATAGGGCCTCGCTGTGGATGACCCAGGGGCTGCCGCAAGGGCAGTCGGCTACTGAAAATGGCGACCAAGAAATTCGTCGCAAAAAATTCAAAAAAGTTCGAAATCGGTGTTGACGCGTCGAGGGAGGTCCGACTATATACGGCCCACGAACGAGGGCGGTGCGCCGCTGGCGGCAGAGAAGTTCGCTTCTAGGTTTGCCCTCTGCA
>NZ_JAIUIM010000054.1:0-7965 GCF_020165615.1 Mesorhizobium sp. BH1-1-5 | reverse complement strand
CCCTCTGTCGCCTTCGGCGACATCTCCCCCTCGAGGGGGAGATTATCCGCCTCACACCGCAATCCTCGGCCTTCCCGACGCCACCGCCACCACATGCGCCTCGATGAACATGCGCTGGCCTTCGATGGTCGAGACCTTGAACTCGGTGGCGACGGCGATCTCGGCGCTGTCGGTGCCGGCGTCCTTGGCGCGCTCGGCCGCGATCGCCCGCACATCGGCTTCGGCGGCGGCGATCGCCTTTTCCTCCTCGGTGAAATCGTGCACCGTCGGGCCGGAGGCGAGGCGGAACAGGCCTTCCTTGGGCTGGCTGACGCGGGCCTCGGCGGAGACACGCACCTGGCCGACCACGGCGCCGAGCGCGTTGGCGACATCGGTGTCTTCCGGCACGATGCAGCCATTGCCGACGAGCGGCGGCAGGCCGGCATAATGCAGGGGCGCGGAGGCGCCGAGGCCGATGACCGGACGGTCGAGCGCGACGGTGAAGCGGGCGATGCCGGGATGGGCGTCGACGGCGCGCTGCACCAGCGCGTGCGCGACGGTGGCGGCGCCGTCCAGCCCGTCCTCGGCGAAGGCGGTTTCGAGGATGTACTCGGCCGACCAGCGGGTGAGCGTGACGAGCACGCGCTCGGCGATGGCTTCCGGCGTCGCCGCGATTGTCTGGCCGCGGCCGTCGCGGCGGCGGGCGAACAGCTCGGCGCCAAGCCGGGCGGCGGCGGCGTCCCAATTGGATTGCTTGCCGAGCACATGGGCGGCGTCGGACGGCGTGAAGCCTGAGATATGGACGAGACCGCGCGCGACCAGCCGGTTCAGCGTGGCGTTCTGCGCGTTGGAAGCGAGCAGCCTGTCCAGCGCCAGCGGCGTGGCGCCGATGGTCTCGTAGAGTTTTGCCTCCGGGCCGGTCAGGCCGGCGGCGAGCCGGTCCGGCACGCCGGTGCGCAAGGTAAAGCGGCCGTCCATGCGGCCGGGGTTCGGCGCGCGCAGCTGGCGCTCGAGCTCCGACGTCACCGCCTCGCCATGCACCATGCCGGACAGCGCCAGCGGCACCAGCCGGCGTGGGCCAAGCAGGATCTTCGGATCGAGCGCGCCGTCTTCCAGCGTGACTTCCGAGTCGCCGCCGAGGCCGAAGGTGCGCATGGCGACAGCCTCGACCATGGTGCGGAAGCCGCCGACGGTGGCGCCTTCCGGATCGAGGCGCGGGCGGCCGCCATCGAGCACGGCGACGTCGGTGGTGGTGCCGCCGATGTCCGAGACCATGGCGTCGTCGAGGCCGGTCATGTGGCGGGCGCCGACAAGGCTGGCGGCGGGGCCGGACAGGATCGTCTCGATCGGCCGCTGGCGGGCAAAGGCCGCCGACACCAGCGCGCCGTCGCCGCGCACCACCATCAGCGGGGCGGCGATGCCGCGCTTGGCCAGGAACCCTTCGGTCGCCGCGACCAGCCGGTCGATCATCGAGATCAGCCTTGCATTGAGCAGCGTGGTCAGCGCGCGGCGCGGGCCGCCGAGCTTGGCCGACAATTCATGGCTGGCGGTGACCGGCAGGCCGGTCTTCTCGCGGATCAGGTCGCGGGCGGCAAGCTCATGCGCCGGATTGCGGGTGGCGAAATAGGCGCAGACGGCGAAGCCCGACACCGAGCCGCCCAACTCGGGCAGCGCTGCCTCGAGGCCGGACAGGTCGAGTTTCGTCGCATTGCCATGCACGTCATGGCCACCGGGGCAGAACACCACGGGGTCGGTGCCTAAAGCCGTCTTCAGCCCGTCGCGGGCAAGATCGGCCTCGGAAAAGCCGATCATGACCAGCGCCACACGCCCGCCCTGGCCCTCGACCAGCGCGTTGGTGGCCAGGGTCGTCGACATCGATACGAGCTTGATGGCGGCCGGGTTGGTGGCGGATTTCTCCAGCACCGCATCCACCGCGCCGGAAATGCCGACGGCGAGGTCGTGGCGCGTGGTCAGCGACTTGGCCTTGGCCAGCACCTTTCCCTTCGGCCCGCCCTCCTCGGACCACAGCACCGCGTCGGTGTAGGTGCCGCCGGTGTCGATGCCGAGGAAGAGAGGTTTTGGCTTGGCGGTCATTTTTGCAGGCATTCCGGGGTCGAGAGCTTTGTTGCGAAGCCCTTAGCCGATACACGCTGGCGGATAAAGAAGGGAGGGATGGGCCAAGGGCGCGGCGTTGGCGCTAAGAGAGGGGGGCCTCGCGCCGGCCTCCGTAATTACCCCTCAAACCCCACCCTCTTATGGCTCCCGTCACAAAACGGCTTGTTGGCCGAATGGCCGCAGCGGCAGAGGAACACCTTGGTGGTGCGCGCGATGGTGTGCCCCCGTGCCGGTGACGATCTCGAGATTGCCTTCGACCTTGAGCGGGCCGTTGCTGGTCGGCGTCACGGTGAGCGGACCGTCCCGCGCCTCCAGCACCTGCGCTTCCTTCAGCGGCGGCTCGCCGGTGGCGGTGAAGCCGGCCTTGATGTGGCTGTTGTCGCAGAACGGCTTGTTCTGCGACAGGCCGCAACGGCAGAGCGTGGCGCGCAAGAAGGTGTCCTCGCCGAGCACGATCTCGGCATGCACCGCCAGCGCGCCGTTCTCGCGGACGCGCACGGTGTTGACCACCGGCGGCTTCTCCTGCGGCCCGCCATCCTTGCGGGTGTAGGTGATGGCCCCCGACGGGCAGTTCTGCGCCAGCGCCACGACCTGCTCGACATCAGCGGCTTCCGGGTGGATCCACTCGCCCGGCGCGTTGGGCACGAAGACATGCGGGTTGCCGAGCACGCAATTGCGCGAATGGATGCAACGCTTGCCGCTGAAAGAAACGTCGATCTTCTCGCCTTCGACCGTGCCTGCCATGGGGCTCTCCTCTGGTGGGTTGAGGCAAGGCTAGGGCGCGGGCGTGAGGGGCGTCAAGCGACAAGCTCCACCTTCTCCCCTTGTGGGAGAAGGGAAGACCGCGCTACTCCGCCAGGTCCACCGTCTCGGTCGAATGCTCGGCGCAGATGAAGCAGCAGGTGTCGCAGGGTTGGTCGTTGTCGGGGCCGACGCCGGCGGAGACCTGGTCGTTGCCGGCGACCCAGGCGCCCCAGCAGATGTGCTCGCCCGGCTCGCAGGAGATCGGCACGGATTTGCGCGCCTTCGGGCGGATGAGGAAAACCTTGTCGTCGCCCGGCCAGACTTTCTGGCTGTCGCGGCTGAACAGTTCCACCGCGACGCCGTCCGAGCGCTGGTTGCGCACGAAGACCGACATGTCGGCGGCGAAGGCCGGCGAGGTGAAGAGAAGTGCGGCGAGCAGAGCGCGAATCATGGCGAGGTCCCCCGGTGGAGTAGAGCACGGGTGGCATCTGGAAGCACCCTCACCCGGATTGCCAACCGAATTGCAAAGGGCAATTCGGTTGGCGATCCGACCTCTCCCTGAGGGGAGAGGAGATCGCCGGCGTCTCAATGCTTGGGTTCCTCACCCCCGCCAGAGGCGGGGGAGAGGTGGCCGCGAAGCGGTCGGAGCGGGGGCCTCGTAGGGCGCTCCCCTCTCCGTCTCGGCTTCGCCGAGCCACCTCTCCCCGCTGTGCGGGGCGAGGAACCTCGATCCTGCAAAGTGGCGTTCCTTCGCGCCCCCCTCTGTCCTGCCGGACATCTTCCGCACAAGGGGGGAGACCAGCTGCTTTCGGCGCCTCGCCAGTTCCGCAACGTCGGCGATTTGCGCGCGCCTACCGCCTCACCACCACATGCGGCGCGAACTTCTTCACCGCGTCCACCAGGTCCTCGCCGCGCACGCCGAGCGAGGAGATTTCCATGTGCACGGTGGTCCGGCCGAAGGGCATCAGGCCGAAGGCGTTGGCGGAGGAATACCGGATTGCGTCGGGCGGCTCCTCGGTGAGCTCGAAATTGAACATCGCCGCGCCCTTGCCGCCGGCGGCAAGCCGCACGCTGCGCACCTTGCTGGCGAAAGCTAACATCATAGTGTTCGCAACTTCGTCTTGGGAGGCGGCTTAGGGCCTAGGGCGAGACGCGCATAGGAGAAACGGCTACCAGCGGCGATCAGCCAACGGGTTCGGAACCATTCCCACAGCAGGCGCCAACCGCCTCCTCAATCCCCCATCTTCAGCGCCTGGATAAACGCCTCCTGGGGAATATCCACCTTGCCGAACTGCCGCATCCGCTTCTTGCCCTCTTTCTGCTTGTCGAGCAGCTTGCGCTTGCGGGTCACGTCGCCGCCGTAGCATTTGGCGGTGACGTCCTTGCGCAGCGCCGAGATGGTCTCGCGGGCGATGACCTTGCCGCCGATCGCGGCCTGGATCGGGATCTTGAACAGATGGTGCGGGATCAGCTCCTTCAGCTTCTCGCACATGGCGCGGCCGCGCTTTTCGGCCGCCGTGCGGTGCACTAGCATGGAGAGCGCGTCGACCGGCTCCTCGTTGACCAGGATCGACATCTTGACCAGGTCGCCCTCGCGATAGTCGGTCAGATGATAGTCGAACGAGGCATAGCCCTTGGAGATCGACTTCAGCCGGTCATAGAAATCGAACACGACCTCGTTGAGCGGCAGGTCGTAGGTGAGCATGGCGCGTTTTCCCACATAGGAGAGATCGGCCTGGATGCCGCGCCTGTCCTGGCAAAGCTTCAGGATGCCGCCGAGATAGTCGTCGGGCGTCAGGATGGTGGCGCGGATCCACGGCTCCTCGATGGCCTGGATCTTCACCACGTCGGGCATGTCGGCCGGGTTGTGCAGTTCCTTCACCGTGCCGTCGTTCAACAGCAGCCGGTAGACGACGGAAGGCGCCGTGGCGATCAGGTCGAGGTTGAACTCGCGCTCCAGCCGCTCCTGGATGATTTCCAGATGCAGCAGGCCGAGGAAGCCGCAGCGATAGCCGAAGCCGAGCGCGGCGGAGGTTTCCATCTCGTAGGAGAAGCTCGCGTCGTTGAGGCGCAGCTTGCCGACGGCGGCGCGCAGATCCTCGAAATCGGCGGCGTCGACCGGGAACAGGCCGCAGAACACCACAGGCTGCGCCGGCTTGAAGCCGGGCAGCGCCTTTGCCGTCTGGCGGCGATCCTCGGTGATGGTGTCGCCGACGCGGGTGTCGGCCACTTCCTTGATCGAGCCGGTGAAGAAGCCGAACTCGCCGGGGCCGAGCTCGTCGACATTGACGCGGGCCGGCTTGAACACGCCGGTCCTCTCGACGAGGTATTTCGCGCCGGTGCCCATCATGCGGATGGTCTGGCCCTTCTTCAGCACGCCGTCGATGATGCGGACCAGCACGATGACGCCGAGATAGGCGTCGTACCAGCTGTCGACCAGCATCGCTTTCAAGGGTGCGGCGATGTCGCCCTCGCGCGGCGGCGGCAGCTGGTGGACGATCGCCTCCAGCACATCCGGCACGCCAAGGCCGGTCTTGGCCGAGATCATGACCGCGTTGGAGGCGTCGAGGCCGATCACCTCCTCCACTTGCTCGCGGATGCGCTCGGGCTCGGCCGCCGGCAGGTCGACCTTGTTCAGCACCACGACGATCTCGTGATTGTTGTCGATGGCCTGGTAGACATTGGCCAAAGTCTGCGCCTCGACGCCCTGGCTGGCGTCGACCACCAAGAGCGAGCCCTCGCAGGCGGCGAGCGAACGCGACACCTCATAGGCGAAGTCGACATGTCCGGGCGTGTCGATGAGGTTCAGGACATAGTCCTCGCCGTTCCTGGCGCGGTAGTTCAGCCTCACGGTCTGGGCCTTGATGGTGATGCCGCGCTCGCGCTCGATATCCATCGAGTCCAGCACCTGCTCCTTCATGTCGCGCTCCTCCAGCGCGCCGGTGAGCTGGATCAGCCGGTCGGCAAGCGTGGATTTGCCATGGTCGATATGGGCGACGATGGAGAAATTGCGGATGTGGTCGAGCGGGGTGGTCATGCGGCGCGCTTTAGCAGGGGCAGGGTTGAGGGGCAAGCGGTGGGGGTTAGCTGATCTCCCCCCTTGCGGGGGAGATGTCCGGCAGGACAGAGAGGGGGGTGACGGATCGCGGCGCTGATCCAATGTTTCTCGGGCTTTTCAACCCAGGCGAAGATTCGGGCATGATGCTCTCTCCGGTTGCAATGTCGGCGGGACAGCACCCCCTCCTGCCCTGCCGGGCATCTCCCCCGCAAGGGAGGAGATCGGCTGTACATCACGCGCCGCTCACGAAATATTCAAAACCGCTTAAACATTCATGCACCGCTCTCGCGGATGCTGCGCCTCCGGATGGTAAACCGGCTCGACGCCGCGACGACGAAGGCTCCTGGAATGTCCCGTTTCTTTCGAAAATTCAGCCCGGCCGCGATTGCCGGAACGGTGAGGCAATTGCTGGCGCGCCGCGACGGCTCGATCATGCCGATGATGGCCATTCTGAGCATTCCGCTGGTGGCGGCGATCGGCTTTTCCGTCGACTACACCTCGGCGGTGACGACCCGAAGCGACATGCAGAACGCGCTGGACGCCGCGATCATCTCGATCACCACGCTGCCGACCACGACAAGCTTCACCGACCGGCAGGCGGCGCTGCAGCAGGCCTATGCGGCGAACATCCAACAGAGCACGGGCACGGCGACGCTGACCGGGGTCAAGATCGCCTTCGACGGCACGGCGACCTTCACCGCCACGGCGAGCTATCCGATGCCGACCAGCTTCATGCAGATCGCCCGCATCAACACGGTGCAGGTCGGCGTCGGCTCGTCGGTGCGCAAGACGCCGGCGCTGGTGCAGACCACCTTCCGGGTGACGAAGGTGTCGGGCTACTGGGCAAAGACGATGACGCTGTGGGGCACCAAGTTCGGCCAGACCGCCGCCCAGAAGCTGATGACGGTCACCTACACCTATAATGGCTATGGCGACCCGAAAGGCTACGGCACCTCGGTCGTCGACACCGTCGACGGGTCGACCTCGACGACGGTGCAGAAGCAGGTGTGCACCACCGGCACGCTGAAGAGCCTGCAGAAGAGCGTGCCGTCCGGGACGGCCATCCAGACCGACAGCTACGGCACGAGCTACTACTGCGTCGATACGTTCACCCCCGCCAATGGCGCGGGCGCGGTGATCGACGTCAGCCAGATGGACAAGCTTTATCTCGAGATGAAGGTGCCCTCGGGCAATCCGCAGACGCTGCAATCGAACGACCCGACCACCTCGAACCGGCTCTATATCGGCACCAGCCCGACCAACATGCCGGAGGTGGCGACCGGCCAGACCGTCGACATCTTCACCGCCGTGCCCTGCGGCCAGACCGGCTACCAGGCCTGGGAGGACGGCGGCAGCGCCGTCCCGGCGCCGGTCTCCAACGCCGACTTTTTCTACACCGTGCAAGGCAAGTGCGACTACAACCAGCGCCCTTCGGAGACGGTGCTGACGCAGTGATGGTTATTCTCCCCCCTCGAGGGGGGAGAGTTCCCAATCATGTCCGAACCGGATAGATAGGTAACAGAATAGACCGATTAGATGGGTGACAGTTTTCTTGCCAGCCGGGAGGACCGGCGATGGTTTGGCGAGAGACTGGCATCATGGATGAGCGGCTTCGTTTTGTTGTCGAGTGCCTGGCGGGCGAAGAGGCGATGACGCAGCTTTGCGCGGCTTTCGAGATCTCGCGCAAGACCGGCTACAAATGGCTTGGACGTTACCGGGAGTCCGGCCTGGAAGGCCTGCACGACCGGCCGCGGGCGCCGCTCGATCATGGCCGGGCAACGGCAGCCGAGCTGGTGGAGCGGATCGTGGCGGAGAAGGAAGCGCATCCGCTGTGGGGGCCGAAAAAGATCATGGCCCGGCTGAAGCGGGCGGAGCCCAGTTGCGGCTGGCCGGCAGTCTCGACAGCTGGCGAGATCCTGAAGCGGCATGGTCTTGTGGGACGCCGGCGCCGGCGCTGGAGGGCGGCGGGCAACGGCCCATGGCCGGAGCCGGAGGGACCGAACGCGCTGTGGACGGGAGATCACAAGGGCTGGTTCCGGACCGGGGACGGCTGGCGCTGCGAGCCGCTG
>NZ_JAIUIM010000053.1:0-8193 GCF_020165615.1 Mesorhizobium sp. BH1-1-5 | reverse complement strand
CCTCAGTTCCTCAGTTCCTCAGTTCCTCAGTTCCTCAGTTCCTCAGTTCCTCAGTTCCTCAGTTCCTCAGTTCCTCAATTCCCCAATTCCCCTTCCCTTGGCCTGCCGCGCCGTCGCCAGGGCGACGCCCAGCATGGCGATCGCCATGCCGGCGATCTGCAGCAGGTTGAGCTGCTCGTTGAAAAGCACCCAGGCAATGACCGCGGTTACGGCCGGCACGAGGTAGAACAGCGAGGCGACCTTCGACATCTCGCCGTCCCTGATCATCACCATCAACAGGAATATGGCGCCGACCGACAGCACCAGAACCAGCCAGGCCATGGCGAAGATCAGCTCACCGTTGACGGTGACGGCGCGCGTCTCGAAGGCGAGCGAGCCCAGGATCATCACGGCGGAGCCGCCGACATATTGCCACATCGTCGCCGAGACCAAATCGCCGCCCGAGGCATAGCGCTTCTGCCAGATGGTGCCGGCGCTCATGCCGAGCACGGAGACGAGCGAGGCGGTCAGCGTTGCCGGCGTCACGCCGCCGCCGAGTGCGCCGAGCTTCGGCCAGAGCACGATGACCACCCCGAGCAGCCCGACCGCAAGGCCGGCCCAGTGGCGCGGCAGAATCGCTTCGCCCAGGAATTTTCCGGCGAGCACGGCTGTGATCAGCGGCTGCAGGCCGACGATCAGCGCGGAGAGGCCGGCCGGCATGCCCCTGTGGATCGCCCAGAAGACGGCGCCGAGATAGACGCCGTGCATGAGGACGCCCGCCATCGTCGCGTGCAGCGCCTCGTCGCGCGTCGCCTTGCGCGAGCCGAGCAGAACGGTCAGACCGGCAAACAGGATCGCCGCTATCACGAAGCGGATGGCAAGAAAGGTGAAAGGCTCAGCCCAGGGCATGGCGTAGCGCGCGCCGATGAAGCCGGTCGCCCACAGAACGACGAAGGTGGCGGGAATGAACCGCTTGATGCTCTGCATGGGGGGAAGGCTGCCGGGATGAACGGTTGATGACGGCAATTGCTCTAATGCCGTTCAATCCCGCAAGCAAAACGAAACGGTTGATCCATAAGCTAAGTTGAATTCAACAAACCGTGCCAAGAGGGGCATGGCGCATCGCCGCGCCATGGTGGGGCATGTTTTTGCATCTCGACACGACCTGGCTTCTGTTCGCGTTCGCCATCATCGCGGCCTTCGGCTTCTTCTTCGGCACGGCGCTCGACGCCATCATGAAGGAGAGCGGCTTCGGCCCGACCGGCAACACGCTGCTGTTCATCTTCGGCTTTTTCGCCGCCGTGACGGTCGCCAACAAGCATGGCATCAGCCTGAGCGATCTCAAGCTGGCGGTCGCCTGGGGGCTCGGCGGCGCCTTTTCCTTCATCAGCGTGCTGGCGCTGATCAAGGCCGGGATGGCGCGACTTTAATCAAGTTCGAGAAGACGCTTGACGTCCCGAACAGGCATGCCCGCCTCGCGAAGCGCGGCAAGACCGGTGTCCCTGAAGCTCTTGGATAGTTTGCGGCCATCCGGACCAAGGATCAGGCGGTGGTGGAAATAGCGCGGCTGCGGA
Source organism: Mesorhizobium sp. BH1-1-5 (assembly GCF_020165615.1). Taxonomy (NCBI): domain Bacteria; kingdom Pseudomonadati; phylum Pseudomonadota; class Alphaproteobacteria; order Hyphomicrobiales; family Phyllobacteriaceae; genus Mesorhizobium; species Mesorhizobium sp. BH1-1-5. Next base: position 6,640 of record NZ_JAIUIM010000053.1, on the reverse strand, counting down.
TGGCCGAGCAGTTCCTGCAGCAGGCGCTGCACCCCGGTCGCCGAATAGAGGTCCTGGCCGCGCACGACATGGCTGACGCCTTGCAGCGCGTCGTCGAGAACGACGGCGAGATGGTAGCTGGTCGGGATGTCGCGGCGGGCGACGATGACGTCGCCCCAATCCTGCGGTTGTGCCGCGACAGTTCGCGTCGCCGACATCGTCTCGTCCATGAACTCTATCCATGACAGGTCGGCTGCGAGGCGCGCCATCGCCGCCTCGACGTCCAGCCGCCAGGCGAACGGCACGTTGTCTGCGATCCGCCGCTTGCGTTCCTTCACCGGCAGTGCCTTGTCGAGCGGCGGATAGAGCGGCACGCCGTCCGGATCGCGGGGCCAGTCGCGGCCGCCGGTCTCGGCGATGAAGGCGCGGATTTCGCCACGGCTCATGAAAGCAGGATAGACCAGCTCCTCGGCGATCAGCCGGTCGAGCACCGCCCGGTATTCGGCAAAATGCTCGGACTGGCGGCGCACCGGCCGCTCCCAGCTCAATCCCAGCCATTCGAGGTCGCGGAAGATGCCGGCTTCGAACTCGGGCGTGCAGCGCGTGATGTCGATATCCTCGATGCGCAGCAGCAGGCGTCCGTCCGCTTGCGCCGCCATCTCCTGGTTGAGCAGGGCTGCGTAAGCATGGCCGAGATGCAGCTCGCCATTGGGGCTCGGCGCGAAGCGGAATGTCAGGAGCGTCATCTTTCAGGCGGCATTCAGGTTGTCAGGTGCTTCCGCCGGTTGATAGTTAGCCATCATTTGTCGCCCTGGGAACAAGCAACGTGCAACGCATCGCCTCGCTCGACGACATTGCGGCAGGGCTCGACGCGCTCTGCCGGATCGATCCGCGGCTGGAGACCGTGCGCGGCAACGCGGGCGAAGTGCCGCTTCGGCTGTCGGAGCCAGGGTTTCAAAGCCTCGCCTCGATCATCGTTTCGCAGCAAGTGTCCCGCGCCAGCGCTGACGCGATCTTTGGGCGGCTGGTCAAGCTGGTCGATCCTCTGACGCCACAGGGGATCCTTGCCGCCGGCGAGGACATATTTCGCGAGGCCGGGCTGTCGCGGCCGAAGCAGCGCGGGCTGCTCGCCGTCGCCGAAGCCGTGGCCGGCGGGCTCGATCTCGATCACCTGTGCACGCTGGACTCCGGCGACGCGATCGCGGCGATGACGGCCGTGCCCGGCATCGGCCCATGGACGGCCGAGTGCTACCTGCTGTTTGCCGCCGGCCATCCCGACGTATTTCCCGCGCGCGACGTCGCGCTGCAGACGGCGGTCGGCCATGCGCTCGGCATCGACCCGCGCCCGCCGGAGAAAGTGCTTATCCGACTGGCCGAATCATGGAGCCCCTGGCGGGGTGTCGCGTCGCGGCTTTTTTGGGCCTACTACCGCGAACTGAAGGGAAGGGAGGCGGCGCCGCCTGTCGAAATGGCCGAAAAACGCTGAAAATTATGCGTTTTTGGGGATTTGGTCGCACGACAATCCGCTTCACATCCCTGTCATGTCGGGCTTACAGTATCCGCGCCGTTCGGTTCTAGAAGCAAGGAGGCGAAGGACGTGACGGTTGCCGTATCTCCGGATGGGCTTCCCGCGCTGGTGCTGAATGCGGACTACCGTCCGCTCAGCTATTACCCCCTGTCGCTCTGGTCGTGGCAGGACGCCATCAAGGCTGTCTTCCTCGACCGGGTCAACATCGTCGCCGAATACGAGCACGCCGTCTCCTCGCCGACCTTCTCGATGAAACTGCCGAGCGTGGTGAGCCTGAAGGCCTATGTGAAGCCGTCGCGGCATCCCGCCTTCACCCGCTTCAACGTGTTCCTGCGCGACCGTTTCCAGTGCCAGTATTGCGGCACGCCGGAGGATCTGACGTTCGACCATGTCGTCCCGCGCCACCGCGGCGGGGCAACGACCTGGGAGAATGTCGTCGCCGCCTGTTCGCCCTGCAATCTTCGCAAAGGCGGCATGATGCCGGCCCAGGCCAAGATGTGGCCGCTGCAGAAACCCTACCAGCCGACGGTGCACGACCTGCACAACAATGGCCGCCTGTTCCCGCCCAACCATCTGCATGAAAGCTGGATGGATTATCTCTACTGGGATGTCGAACTCGAACCCTAGAGTTCGGCAGAAATCCGCGAGCCCGGCCGTCTGCCGCAGCTTTCTGCGCTTCCGGTGCTCACGTACTTCAGTACGCTCCGCTCCGGTTCTCGAAAGCCGCGCCAGCCGACTCAGCCTGCCGAATTTTTTGTCCGAACTCTGCGTCGTGCTACTCAATCGAGTTGGTTCAGTCGCGCGACAGCGCGCTGCGGAAGGCGACGGCGGCGAGGATGAGGCTGGCGATGGCGTTCCAGCCGGCGAGCGACAGGCCGAGGATGCGAAGCGCCGCCCTGTCGCAGGAGGGTGGCACGAACTTGTCGAGCGCGTCGAGCACGCCCTTGCCGCCGGTGTCGACCGGACCGGCGCCGGCGGTGCAGTCGGCCGGACCTTTCCACCACGCCCATTCGACGCCGGAATGGTAGACGCCGAGATAGAGGCCGTAGAGCATCAAAAGGCCGCCGATCGCCAGCAGGCCGCGCGTTACCCAAGCCGGCGCGCGCAGCATCGAGGCGATCCCCGCCAGCACCATCAGCGGCACGCCGATATAGTAAGGCGTGCGCTGCTCGAGGCAGAGATGGCAGGGGATGTAGCCGCCGATATATTGGAAGGCCAACGCCGAGCCGACGGTCGCTGCCATCGCGACGGCAAGAAAGAGCGCCGCGCGCGTGCGCTGGCGTCCGGTGTCGGCATTCATGGTCGCGGTCATCGATGGAATCCGTCGTTGCGTCGCTATCCGTGGGCGTATCTGACGAGGATATAGAGCAAAATCAGGGCAGCGGCGCCGGCGCCGACAATCAATCCCAAGCGCTTTTCGATGAACTCCCTGATCTCTTCGCCATAGCGGCGCAGCAGCCAGGCAAGCAGCAGGAAGCGGGCGCCGCGCGCCACGATGGCCGAGACGATGAAGACCAGAAGATTGACGTGAAGCGCGCCGGCCAGAATGGTGACCACCTTGATCGGTGGCAGGTGCGCGGCGCCCGATGTGACGAGCAGCACCAGCATCAGTCCGGCGCCGGACGACTGCCACTTCTCGAACGTGGCAAGGCCGCCGAAATGCTCCAGGATCGGCCGGGCTATCGTGTCGTAGGCATAGTAGCCGATCAGCCAGCCGGCTATGCCGCCCAGCACGGAAGCAGCCGTGGCGGTCAGCGCGTAGCGATAGGCGCGTTCGGGCCGCGCCAGCGCCATGGGCAGGAACAGCACGTCGGCCGGGATGAAGAACACCGAGCTTTCGACGAAGGCGATGAAGGCCAGCCACCATTCGGCGGATTTGCGCGCCGCCAGCGACAGGGTCCAGTCGTAAAGTCCGCGAAGCATCGGCTCTCCTAATGCAAGTTGACGCAATTCCTGACGGAAAACCGCAGCGCACTTTTCCCGGAATTGCCCTAATGCATGTCACCCCAAACGGCGCAGCGGTTTTCGGCCACCGGAACGCACGAAACAAGGACCCAAAGCGCCGCAGCCGCCATTATCGACCCGGGCACCAAAAACGCTTGCCTCTCTAGAAAGATTTTTCGCGGCGCACAATGGCGGCGGTCCTTACAAAACCGCAGGACGCTGTCTGGCCGAAGCGGCGCCGGTAAATCCGCAACAGCCCAGTTGACGAAAGGCCGTCCAACCGTATAGTCCGCGCCCATCCAGGCCGCCCGGCCTGAGCCCCTATGGCGGAATTGGTAGACGCGCTCGACTCAAAATCGAGTTCCGCAAGGAGTGCTGGTTCGATCCCGGCTAGGGGCACCACCACTAAAATCAGGCGCTGATTTTATTGGGTTTTTCTTCGGTTTTTGCCCCACTTTCTTCAACCGCCTGATCCGGTGGGACAACTTCGTCCATTTTTTGTTCCGGCGTGAATAGCAGTTTGTGGGCGGCTCGGCCGGCAATCAGCTTGCGCCTAGCCTTCTTGGTGTAGTGCGTCGATTGCGCCTTTGTGACCCATCCGTAGATTGCCATCAGCTCTTCGTCGGTCGCGCCGTTCTCGGCCGCGATCGAGGCGCCGAGTTTCCGCAAGCCGTGAAGAGAGCACTCAGTCAGCCCAGCCTGATCGCACCAGTCGCGCATCTTGTTGCCGAGCGTGTTGACGGTGAACGGTCGCTTCCATTCCGATTCGAGGAACGTCATGGCGCCGGCCGCGCCAGCGTCGATCTCAGCCTGCAGAATAGGCAGGATAGGCAGTTCGACGATGACACCGGTTTTCTTCTCGGTCTTGCCCGGGCGGATGGTCAACCATCCAGCTTTGACGTGCTGCTTCCCGACAATGGAAAGGTCTTCGCGACGGAGACCGGTGAACATGGCGAGATACAGCGCAAGGCGCGCCTTGGTGCCGCTGGCGTGCTTCGCCTTGTAGGCCTCGAACTCGTCGACCGTCCAGGAATGGAAGCCGTCGCCAGAATAGAGGCGCTTGATGCGCAGCGCCGGATTGACCGCGGCAACGCCTGCATCCACCGCCCATCCGAACATCGCCGATATCACCTTGACGACCTCGTTTTGAGCGCCGGCCGTCGATCGGATTTCGTCCCGGATTTCGAGGACGTGCTTGCGCTCCATCAGCGCGAAGGGCACCCTGCCGGCAATGGCGGCCGCGCCCGAGGCATTCGGCATCGGCGTAGCGTCGGCACCCTTGCGCTATAGCGCCAGTATCGGCTCAGGGGCTCTGATCAGCGGTGGCGACGCAGCGGTTCGGTCAGGTGGGGATACAAAAGAGGCCCTGAAGGGCGGGCTTATCGGGGCGCCTCTCGACGCTGTTCGGCCAGGACAAGGCCAAGGCTATCATCGACCTGCTCGATCGCGAAAAACTCTTTGCCGACACATCGAACATCGTGACGCGCAATTCCGAAACTGCCGCGCGCATCGCCGCTCAGGACGCCATTGACGGCGGCGGTAGCCGAGGCTTTGGCGTTCGCGAGGGCTTTATCGCAGGCGGTGCACGTGGCGCAGCCCGCGCGGCCGGGACGAAAGCTGTGGAGCGGGTGATCGACGCATTGAGCAACGGCGACAACGAGAAAGCGATATCGGATATGGCGCGGACCCTGACGGCTGGACCTCAGCAAAGCGCGGTGCTCGACGCGTTGATGAAGGCTGGTCGCGGCTCCAGGCTGCAGCAGTCACAGGTCGATCGTGTGGCGCGCGCTTTGTTGCTCGGCGCCCCTACCGCCGCCAACCGGCCGTGAGCGTCGTTCTTTTCGGTCTTCATAAATCCAGACCAGCAGGATCAGCGCCATACCGACGAACACGCCAACCATGAAATCGATCGACGTTTTGCTGAGGAACCAATCGAGCCCCTGGTGCAAAACGGCCAGGACCGCGATGGTGATCACCGCGGCGATGAGCTGAAGGACCGTGTTGCGCGACATAGGCGCGGAACATAATGCGGATTGGGTTCGACGAAAAGGGCGACCGGCGCCTTATCATTTGTGAAAGCGCACGCGCCGACATGCGCGCATTGTAGTGGCTCGTCCCTTGGCGGGGTCGAAACCATAGCCAACCATTTTCACCCGCTGGCTTCTGCCGGCGGGTTTTTTTGTTGGAACAAGGCCGCAGGAGTCGCGAAGCACGCGACCAATCCGGCGCCTGCTCCGCTGCGGCTACAGATTGCCGCGCAACAAAAAAGCCCCGGACAATTTTGCCGGGGCTTTCTGTTAAGGTCCGCCGATAAACTAGAATTTGTAGTTCAGACCAACGCGAACGGTGTGGAAGGGGACTTTGACGTCAACACCAACACCACCACCACCGGGGTTGAACGTCGCTTTACCCAGGTCCGTGTAAAGATACTCAGACTTGAGCGACCAATTGTTGGTGATGGCGTATTCAGCGCCCGCACCAACGGTCCAGCCGACCTTGGTCTTGGACAAGTCGAGGCCGGGGGCAGAGATCTTTTCGTGACCGTAGGCCAAACCGCCAGTGCCATAGACCAAGAAGCGGTCGACGGGCGTATAACCAATGCGAGCACGTAGCGTGCCGAACCAGTCAATCTTTGTTTCGAGAAAGGGGCCGCCGATCGATAGGTCGCCCTTGATGTCGGCACCCTGGAAGTCGGCTTCGACGCCGTAGACGAATTGGCCAGCCTGCCAGTTGTAACCGGCCTGAATGCCTCCCAGGAACCCGCTCGCACTGAGGTCGATAGAGCCAGGGCCGCCGCCAGAAGGAGAAAGCTTAAACGTGCCGAAACCACCGCCAGCGTTCACGCCGATATATGCGCCGGTCCAGTCATAGGAAGCAGCAACCGGTGCCTCCTGCAAAACGTCAGCCGCGTAGGCGGTGCCGGTCGCGAGGACGAGAGCGGTTGCAAGAAGAATCTGTTTCACGGGAATACCCTTTGTTGCCATGCTCAGGTCGGATGAATGCCCCAACGTCACCAACCGAGTGGATAGCAATGTCGCGGAACGCCTTCTGTTGTCAACGCCGACAAGTTCGAGGGCGTGGATATTGTTCGGGAGATGCGTGGAAGCCACACCCTCACAGCACGGTTTCGAAAGCGCAGCACAAAATCAGATGCCTGCACGCTGCGCCGGAACGTAACGAAGCGACTTC
>NZ_JAIUIM010000052.1:0-10541 GCF_020165615.1 Mesorhizobium sp. BH1-1-5 | reverse complement strand
CACGGCATATTCCAGCTGACGGCGGGCGGCGCCTGGACCTACACCCTGACGTCGCCCTTCGACAGCGGCGCAACGCAAGGCGCCAACACGCTGACGGGCGCGGAAAGCTTCACCTACACGGCGAAGGACGCCAACGGCAACACCGTGACCGGCACCGTCGGCATCAACGTCATCGACGACGTGCCGGCATTTACCCTCGTCAATGACGGCAATGGCGACGGCATCGTCAGCCTGTCGGCGCTCAATCCGTCAACGGCCACCACTTACAACGGCCAGTTCGCCGAGTGGCAGTATGGCGCCGACGGGTTTGGCAGCATTTCGGCGACAGGGCAGAATGTACAAGTCGCCTCCAGCTCATCGTCCCAGATCGTGCTCAACCTGATGGAAGGCACCGATGTCGTTGCTGTCCTGACACTCAACGCCAACGGCACCGACTCGCTGGAAGTGGTGCACCGTGCGGGTGACGTCGTGTTCGATCCAATCGCGGCAACTTCAGCGACTGCTGGAGGCCCGACAGGTTCCCTGCTGGTGGATTTGGGCACGGCCGCCGACTTCAATATTCTCGTGACCGGCGATGACGGCGTTGCGCCAGCCAACCAAAGCGGAAAGGATGAGGTGAATACCAGTTCACAGGGCTGGGCCGTTAAGGGAGGACAGGGCCAGACGAATGATGCCGGTGAATCCATTACGTTCAAATTCGTTGACGATAGCAACAATTCGACTGGCCACAGTATCGACGACTTCAAGTTCACCACCGAGGGCTACACGGGTGGCATGTCGACGGCCAAAGTTACCGTCCTGGTCTATCTCGATGCCAGCATGACGCATTACGACCAAGTGACGGTCAACAACGCGACATCAGGCAGCGTTATCCAGATCAGCAATCTTGACTGGTCGGCAGCCGCGGGTAACGGCGACTATGTAGCCGGCAATGCCATCTACGGGGTGAAAATCCTCAGCGACAGCACCAACAAAGGCGGCTTCCGAGTGAATGGCGTCGAGGTTGGTACGCATTCCGAAACGCCGCCTGCGGATCTCGACTTCAACGGCATCCATGTCACGATCACGGATCACGATGGCGATACCGCGACGCAGACCTTCAATGTCCACATCGATGGCACGACCGGTAGTCAGCTGACGGTCGAGTCCATCGCCGGGACTTCCGGAGATGATAATTTGACTGGCACCGGCGGCAACGACACGCTGATCGGCGGCGCCGGCAACGACTTCCTGGACGGTGGCGCCGGCAACGACATCCTTATCGGCGGCGCGGGGCTCAACCACCTGACCGGCGGCGCGGGCAACGACACATTCGTGATCGATCCGTCCAAGCTCACGGTCCATGTGGCCGATGTCATCGCAGACTATACGCAGGGCCAGGACGTCATCGACCTGTCCGATCTGCTCAAGTCCCTCGGGGCCAACGCGCCGACCACGGACGCGCAGACGGGCGACGTGGTCAATGTCACCTCCTCGAACGGAACAGCCCACGTGATGGTCGACGACAACGGTACTGCCGCCGGCGGCAATATGGTCGAGGTGGCGACGCTGACGAATGTGGGTGTCGGATCCACGATCAGCATCCTCTACGATCACACCCACACTCATACGGAAAATGCGACTTGACGGTGCGATCGTTTGGATGACGCAAACTTGGTGGCTCGGAGGCGTGGCGTAAGGCCACGCTTCCATGCTATGCATTAGCGAACCGTGAATTCGCAATTTGAAGAGGGGCTTACATGAAACATTCCGCAAGATTGCTGGCTTCGGCCACGGCGCTGCTGCTGGCCGGGTCGACGGGCTTCGCCGCCGATATCATCGGCGAGCCGGCGGTGAATTACTGCCGCACCGTCGGCACATCGGACCTGGTGCTGACCGACAACATGGTCGAGCTCAAGGACCATGTGGTGAAGCTGATGGACGAATCGGTCGCCGTCGCCAACAGCCCGGAATGGATCAACTCGTCGCGTCCCGCCTTCGTCTGGGCCTCGGAAGCCAAGGTCGCCTGCGGCATGGCCTATGGCTACCTGAAGACGAACTACAAGGACGAAGACACGCTCAACAAATGCGAGTGCTTCCACGACCGCATGGTCGAATATATGCATTGAGCTGACGGCCGATCGAGCACCGGCTTGGCTGCGATGGTGGCCGATGGAAAATTGCCGAAGGCGATCGCGCTGGCGGTCGCCTTGCTCGGCCTGAATGCGACACCTGTCCACGCCAACTGGCTGGAACGGCCGCAGCCGCCGAGGGCGCGGCCCTCCCATTGCGCCGCGGCGCCGGAACGGAGCCGCGAGACATTCAAGGTATTCGCCACCTGCCAGGCGTCGCTCTACGGGCTCGAGGCCGTTTTGGCGCATGCGGTGATGGAGATCGAGAGCGGGTTCGATCCCGGCGTGCGCGGCGCCGACGGCGAAGTCGGCCTGATGCAGGTGATGCCGGCAACGGCGCGGATGCTCGGCTTTCGCGGCTCGCTCGACGAGCTTGGCGAGCCCGCCACCAACATCGCGCTCGGCGTCAAATATCTGGCGCAGGCAAACAGGCTCGCCGCGGGCGACCTCTGCACCACCGTGATGAAATACCGGGCCGGGCACGGGGAAACCCGCTTCTCGGTCCGCTCGGTCAACTACTGCCAGCGCGCTCGCGCGATCCTGGCGCGGGAGGGGCTCGAGGTGGCCGGGCCGCTGCCGGTGGCGACGGTCGGCTTCTTCGACGATTCCCTGGACGGCGCCGTGACCGGCCAGGAGAAACGCGTGTGCGTGCGCCGATCGTTCGTGCCCGGGCCGCGCTACATGAAATGCGCCGAATATCGCAGCCCGACGCAAGCAAGGGTGATACAGGCGCTCAGGGCGCGGCTCTTCGATGGCTGAGCCATGACGCGAGAATCACGGGACGGCGGCGCAAGCAAGACGGTAAGATCAGTTGAAGACAGGCCGGGGCGAATACCCGGCGGCAGATGGGTGGAAGCAGCATGAAGCTTGAGCGACACGATCCGCGCCTGAAGCGCGCCGCGTCGAAACGGATCCGCGCGAGGCTTGGGTCTTTGTTTCATGCATGCCGTTCTCCCAAAACCGGGGCCACCTTTGGGCGACATGCATTGGGGGCGATCGCCCTCGGGCTGGTCGCGGCGCTGGGCGGATGCCAGTCCAAGAGCGGCGCGTCGGACGTGCTCGATCCGTCGGCGGTTGCAGCACCTGCCGGCCAGGCGGGCGCCGCCGCTGCACCCGCCCAGCCGGCAAGTGGCGAGACCTCAAGCAGCGCGACTTCGGGCGGCCCGACCTCGGTCGCTGACGCAAAGGCCAATTTGACGCTCGGCACGGGGCCGACCAAGGTGACCATGCTGCTGCCGCTTTCGGCGCCCGGCAGCACGGGCGAGAACGGCCGGAAAATGTATGACGGCGCGCGGCTGGCGATGGCCGATCTCGGCGACAAGCTTCTGACGCTGACGATCGAGGATACGCGCGGCGACAGCGGCAATGCCAAGGACCTCGCGGTAAAGGCGATCACCTCGGGCACGGCGAAGGTCGTCATCGGGCCGTCCGAGCCCGCGGCCGCGCAGCACCTTGCCAAGCTATCCGGCTCGAAGCGGCCGCCGGTGCTGGCGCTGGCCGACAATTTCGCCGGCGGCCCGGGCGTCTATTCCGTGCGGCTCAGCGAAGCCGACAGTGCCGCGGCGGGCGCGGCGGCAATCGCCGGCAAGGGCGCCAGGAAATTCGTGCTGATGGTGCCTTCGGGCGCCGACTCGAGCCCGATTGAATCGCGGGTGGCCAACGCGCTCAGCATCTATGGCGCGACGCTTGCGGTGACGCTGCCCTATTCGGCGGCCGATGGCGGCGCCAAGGTGGTGTCGGACATGGGCTCGCTGGTCGAGGCGCCCGACGCCGTGGTCGTCGCCAGCGGCGGCGGCAGCCCGACGGCGGTGCTGGCGGCGCTGAAGGCGAAAGGCGGCAAGGCCGTGACGCTGATCGGCACCGACCGCTGGCTCGAGCGGCCGATGGATCCGCTCTACGAAGGCGCCTATATCGCGACGCTCGACGAAAGCGAGACCGGGCCGATCGCCGATCGCTTCAAGGCGACCTACAAGTACCAGCCGGACGTCAACGTCGCCTACGCCTACGACATGGTGGCGCTGAGCGCGGGCATAGCGAGCTCGGCCGGGCCCGACGGCTTCAACAAGCAGGTGCTGGAGAACACGACGGGCTTCCGCGGCTCGACCGGCCTGTTCCGCTTCCGCAGCGACGGCTCGAGCCAAAGGTCGATGCCGTTTTTTAAGGTGGAAAAGGGGCAGCTGAAGCTGGTGGAGAAGTCAACGTCGGGGTTTTGAGGGGGCGAGAGCTGTCAAAATCACGCTGATTTGAGCTCTCTGAAGGTGTCGGCTTCTTGCCGACCCAGCGGATTAAGCCGATCGAGATGACAGCCACAACAGCCCCACCAATGAGATCCATGAAATGATGGCCGCCTTCTGGAATGGTGGCAGCGATCATTGCAGCATTGACCAGCACGGCCGGCCAGAAAAGGAATGTGCGTCGAACGGCAAAGACGATCAGAATACCGAGCGATGTGTGAAATGACGGAAAGGAAATCAGCCCGACCAGCTTGCTCGGGATGAATTCGTAGGGGCTTAGCGAGCGAAGCTGATGAAGGGTTTCCAAGTGCACAACCCCAGCCCCCGTGAAATGGCTATAAGACGACGCCTGCGGCTGGTAATAGGAATAGGCTCCGGCAGCGGGGACCAGCATTGACATTGTGGTGGTCATGAACAAGGCCACGACCAAGGTGGCCGCAAATTCAAAGAACCGTGCCTGGCCTCTGGTCGAGGCGTGGAACATCAGCACCAGCGGCACCTGATAGAGAACAGAGGCATAGCTGGCCACAAGAATTGAGGCCAATATCGGCGACGAATTTGCTGTCTCGACCATGGCTGGCCAGTTGAAGCCAATCGACCGATCCATTGCGGCCATAGTCCCGTCCATCAGCGGATGTCGAGTGGCGGCGGCGAGAAACATGTATAGGCCGTTGGCGGGCTGAAACATGAACAACAGCATCAGGAAGATACCGATGCTCTGAAGCCCTTCCGATACCCTCATCAGCGTATCTCCAATTGCACCGGTTGCACGGCGCTTGGCGTGATAGAGCAGTTTGGATAAGCCGAAAAACATCGCCCCTATGGCAATGCCCTTAGCCGCAACCGCCATGATTCCAGCTCCGAGATAAATAGCCGATCGTTGCAATAGGATGGCGTCCGAAAGCGTGACGAGTCCGATGGTGACAAGTATAATCACCAAGTATCGGCTATATGAGCTCATCACGCGGCCTCGACCTTCAAATTGGGTCTAATTAAGCTGCTGCAAGATTCCAGAACTCGTTGCCACGAGAATCGCGTGATACATTTGCAAAGCGGTCGTGCAGATGGCGGCCGCCGAGATCGGCACGCCGAATGGTACAACCCCCTTACGATCCATATGCTGCACATAGTGGCGAAACATTCCGGCCGGCAGCAGGAAGGGGTTCTTGACTAGGGTGGCCGTGGCGATCGCGAATACCAACAGCAACATGGAGAAAACGACGAGACTGCTTCCGCCGATCAGAAACGGCGTGACGCTCATAAGCTTGACGTCGCCGGCACCGATCTTGCGCAGGAGCCAGAAGGGAAAGAGCGCAAGAAACAGAGCAAGTCCGCCGAACGCGCTAAGCCCCATTTCCAACCATGAGTGAGCTTGCAAGGCCTGGAATTGCAAAGCGCCTATGCCAAGGCAAAGCAGCAGCAGCACATCCCGGTTAGAGATACGCTGCGTGGAAAAATCGGTCCAGGCAATACGCCCCAGCAACAGGATAGCCAAGCCCTGGAAGACAAGCGAAGCGGTCAGCAAAAGGCTCATGACCGCTCGACGTTCCTTACGCTGGACGACAGAAGCTTCAGATTGTTGGCGACCGTCGGATCGTTAGGCGCCAGTTCATAGGCCTTCAGGAAGTTGCTGCGCGCGTCCTGCAGCTTGCCGCGAAGCAGATAGGAATAGCCGAGATTGTTGTAATATTCCGGCGTCGCGCCGAGCAGCCGATGGGCGCGGCCGTAGGCCATGTCGGCAAGGTCGAAACGGCGGATGCGATCGCAGGACGCGGCGAGCCCAAGCCAGGCAACGCCGTCATTTGGGGCAAGCCTCGTCGCTTTGTAGAACAGAGCGCCGGCATTGCCGTAGTTTTCGGAACGGAACTGCGTCTTGGCCTCTGTGACCGCCTGGTCCGAAGCGTAGTAGTCGACGTCGCTCACCGTCTTCAGCCCGTCGAACGTATCGCCGAAGGCGGTATAGTCGCCCTTGGCCGGCTCATTGGTACGCACGACGCCGCTCGCGGAGTCTTGCGTCTGGCAACCGGCCAGGAAGATCAGCAGCAGGCTGGTCGCGACTGCGAGGCGCTTTGTCATTGTATGTCCCACGAGTCCCCGACTCTATTTTAGAACCTAATCATATGACGAACTAGAAGAAAATGCCCTTCATGCGAATGATTACCGGCAGCATGATCACCATCATCACGACGGGAAAGATACAGAGTCCCAGCGGGATCATCATCTTGACCGGCAAGGCGTTGGCCCGCTCTTCGGCCCGCAGGATGCGCTGGCCGCGCATCTCGGCGCTGTAAACGCGCAGGGCGTCGGTTAGGCTGGTGCCCAGCTCTTCCGATTGCCGGAACAGGACCGCCAATGCCCTCGCTTCGTCCAAGCCGATGCGATCAGCAAGCTCGCGCAAGGCGTCGCGCAGCGGCTTGCCGGCCCGTAGTTGCAGATTCATGATCGTGAGCTGAATGCCCAGCCATTTGTGAGTGCCGGCCAATTCCTGACTGACCCGTTCGACCGCCGCCTCCAGGCTCATGCCGGCATCGGCGCAGGTGATCATCATGTCCATGAAGTCTGGAAAGGACCGGCGATAGATCTGCTTCTGCGTATTCTCGAAACGGTCGAGCATGATGCTCGGAATGACGATGCAGCCGAGACCGATCAGACCAGCGCCAGCGAAAGCGACGAAGCTGGGTACCCGCGGCGGCAATACTTTCGACAACAGGACGTACATCACCAAGAAGCCTACCGCGACGCAGCCCAGCCGGCAGAGCGTGTAGATGAGAGGGGCGCTCGCGTGATGGAAGCCGGCGCGAAAGAGCTTGGCCTCCAGTGCGTCAGGCTCGTTGCGCTCCTTCTCCATCGACCTGAAGTAGGCTTCGACCGGCTTTTGCGCCGCGGCCTTGGCAAGACTGTCTTGGCCAAGGATCGAACGGCGGTCCACAGGGCCGTCACCCACAAGACTATCCGTGACCAGCCTGCGCGTCTGCATCGCAGGCAGGAACACCAGCGCGCCAAACAGGAACAGGGCTCCGGCGGCGGCGAAGACAGCAAGCGAGACGAAAAGGGTCAGGTCGTCTGTGTTCGAAAGTAAGCTCAACGTCGCTCCTAGAAATCGAAAGTGACCATGCGATACATGATGTAGTCGCCGAGCAGCGCCCATATCCCGAATGCCATGAACACCGGCAGGACTAACGGATTGCCCCAGACTTTCCCATAATAGGAGGGCGCTATGAGCATCAGGATCAAGAACATTACTATGGGAAACAGCGAGATGATCCACGCGGAGGCGCGGCCCTCGGCCGAAAGCGCTCTGACCTTCAATTTCAACTTCTGCCTTTCGCGCAGCACGAATGAGAGATTCGAAAGTATCTCAGTAAGGTTGCCGCCGGTCTTGGCCTGAATTGAAAGCGATACGGACAGCAGGTGCAAACCCTCGAAGCCAACCCGCTCCGAAAGTTTCCGAACCGCCTGTTCCATACTGAGGCCGAAGGTGATCTCGTCGGCGACGATGCCGAACTCCGTGCCAAGGGGGTCAGGCATTTCACGGGCAACGAGACCTATGGCCACCGAGGTCGGATGGCCGGCGCGAAGTGAGCGCACGATCATATCGAGCGCATCAGGCAGTTGCCTCGCGAATTTCTGGATTCGCTTGTTGCAGGCCCGACGCAAGACCAGCAGCGGCAATACGAAGCCCACCAACAGGAAGACAAGCAGCGCAGCCAGCGGAGAAAGACCGACGAGGAACCAAAGAAGCAGCGCCAGCGCCAAACCGGCGAGAACGAACGAAGCCGCGAAAGTCATCGGATTTCCGGTGACCCCGGATTGGGTGTAGAGCCGGTTCAACCAGATAAAACCGGAGATAAAGTCCCCTGAGTCAGTCAAGCCGCGTTCACGCAGCAGGCTTTGCAATGTCTGTTCCGCAGGCGCGTCGTCGGCGATGCGGCGTATTCGGTGATTGACCGCAACCTGGCGCGAGCGCCGGCGGGTAAGGGAAAGGTATAAGGCTTCGCCGGCAAGGATGACCGAGGCGGCTGTGACCACATAGATGAAATAGAGAAGCGCCTGTCCCGTGAGCATTACAGCGCCACCTGCGGATTGAAGGCGTCCTTGGCGAAATGCAGGCCGAGTGTGGCCGCCTCCGAGGCGAAACGGGGACGAACGCCGGTGGCGCGGAAATCGCCGACGATCGAGCCGTCGGCGGCGACATCGCGCCTTACATAGTGATAGATTTCCTGCAGCTGCACGACATTGCCTTCCATGCCGGTGATCTCCGAGATGGAGACGACGCGCCGCCCGCCATCGGAGAGGCGCTGCGTCTGCACGATGATGTCGATGGCCGAAGCGATCTGCGCGCGGATCGATTCGTGCGTCATCGGCAATCCGGCCATGCCGACCATCTGCTCGAGACGTGAAATGGCGTCGCGCGGCGTGTTGGCATGGATGGTGGTCATCGAGCCTTCATGGCCGGTGTTCATGGCCTGCAGCATGTCGAAGGCTTCCTCGCCGCGCACTTCGCCAACGATGATGCGGTCGGGCCGCATGCGCAGCGCATTTTTCACCAACTCGCGCTGACGGATCTCGCCCCTGCCCTCGACATTGGGCGGGCGCGTTTCCAACCGGCCGACATGCGGCTGCTGCAATTGCAATTCCGCCGCGTCCTCGATGGTGACCAATCGCTCTTTCGACGGGATATAGCTCGACAATGCGTTGAGCAGCGTCGTCTTGCCGCTGCCGGTGCCGCCCGAAACCAGGATCGACTTGCGCGCCTGCACCGCGATCTTGAGTATGTCGATCATCGGCTGCCGGATAGAATTGAACGCCATCAGGCGCTCCAGCGAGTAAGGGTTCTTCGAGAATTTGCGGATCGAGACGAGCGGCCCGTCGACCGAGACCGGTCGCACGGCGATGTTGACGCGCGAGCCGTCCTCCAGGCGCGCATCCGCCATCGGCGCGGATTCGTCGACGCGACGGCCAATGGCCGAGACGATCTTGTTGATGATGCGCAGCAGATGCGCCTCGTCGCGAAAACGGATGGAGGTTTCCTCGATCATGCCGCGGCGCTCGATGAACACGCGCTCATGCGTGTTGATCATAATGTCGGTGATCGAGTCGTCCTTCAGCAGCGGTTCGATAGGACCAAGGCCCAGCATCTCGTCAGCCGTGTCGCTGGTCAGCTGATCGAGCTCGCGGGCGTTCAAGGGCACGTTCCGGCTCCGCACGAATTCGCGCACGATCGGCCGGATCTCGTTCAGGATTTCATCCTTCGACGCGCTTTCCAGTGTCGTCAGGTTGAAACGATCGATGAGATGGCGATGCAGCTCGACCTTCAAGGTCAGGAAGTCGAGACCTTGCGGTTCCGCCTCCGCCGCCGCAGCCGTTCCAGTCGCCGCGGAAACCATCGGCACCGCTTGCGGCGCCCTTTGCTCACCCGGCCCTTTCATGAAGCGACCCAACATGTCGCCCGCCCCTTTTTGATTTCCCCAGGCCGGAAACTAAGCGTTAACCACAAGGGGCACAAGCGGCGGCAGCGCAAAGTGCGGGCATTACTTGAGACATAGTTAAGAACGTGGCCGTAAAACCACATAACTATTTCACAGCAACCTTATGTCGTCAGACTAAGGTCCTAAGACTTTTGCCGCAAGGTAGGAGGCAGCTCCTCTAAGCCATTAGATATAATGAATTATGTAGGATTCCTAATTCGCCTGCAATGGGGCATGACCGTGGCGTAATTGTGAATGAATGGTTAAGATGACTTGAAAAACGAGGCGAATCAAGCGCTTGTCATAATTGAAAGAGCTTCGGATCGAGTATTAAAAGGTTAAGCCTCCGTTAATCCGTTTGACACTGCTTTTTCGCACGACCTAGGATTGAACGTGACGGGGGATGCTTGGGTATGGGGTTCATCCTTAGCTCTGTCTCGTCGGGTTCAAACCTCCAAAGGGAGAAATTGGCATGAAGAAGCTCATGACGATGGCCCGGCAGTTCCGCGACGATGATAACGGCGCTGCTATGGTCGAGTACTCAATCCTGATCGGTATAATCACGGCAGCGACGATCGCGTTCATCATCGGTGTCGGCGCCTGGGTTACCGGCGCATGGACCACCCTATGCACCGATCTGAATAAAACGGCGACTACGGTCGGCACTACCGTCAGCGGCGGCTGCACGCCAGCCTGATACCTACTAGAACCGACCGGGCCTCTGGGCC
>NZ_JAIUIM010000051.1:0-19062 GCF_020165615.1 Mesorhizobium sp. BH1-1-5 | reverse complement strand
GCGACAGCACGGCACGGGCGGCCGCGCCGGCGCCGGCCCCGGCGCCGGCGGCGGTCAGGCAGTTGCCGGCCAGCACGATCGGAAACCGCTTCTTGTCCATCGCGATGCGGACCTCGCCCGAAACGGCGTTGCAGACGGCGAATCCGGTGCCGATCTCGCGCTCTTCTTCGTCCTCGACCACCTTGCCGATGTCATGCACCTCAACGTCGTGGCCGGCAAGCTTCAGCGCCTCGGCCAGTCCGCCCGAGATCAGCGCGTCCGGGCCCTGGCCGCAGCCGCCGTGGAAATGACCGCTGTCATAGGATGCCAGGATGATGGAAATGTTCACTATTCTGCCTCCGCCCGCTCGCCGCGCAGGATCGCCAGCGCCTCGGCCGGGTCGATACGTCCGTCATATAGGGCGCGACCGGAGATCGCGCCTTCGAGTTTTTGCGCATCGGGCATCGTCATGCGCACGATGTCGGCGATCGAGGCGAGGCCGCCGGACGCGATCACCGGGATGGACACCGCCTCGGCGAGGCTGATCGTCGAATCCCAGTTGATGCCGGAAAGCACGCCGTCGCGGTCGATGTCGGTGTAGATGATGGCGGCGACGCCCGCGCCCTCGAATTTCCTGGCCAGCTCGATCACGCCGAGCTCGGAGGCCTCGGCCCAGCCTTCCACCGCCACCTTGCCGCCCTTGGCGTCGATGCCGACGGCGACCTTGCCCGGGAACGCCTTGCAGGCTTGCTTGACCAGTTCCGGCTCGCGCACCGCGACCGTGCCCAGGATGACGCGGGCGAGGCCGCGATCCAGCCAGTCCTCGATCTGCGGCAAGGTGCGGATGCCGCCGCCGAGCTGCACCGGGTTCTTCGTCGCCTTCAGGATGGCGCCGACTGCCGCCGAATTGACGCTCTGGCCCTTGAAGGCGCCGTTCAAATCGACGACATGCAGCCACTCGAAGCCCTGATCCTCGAAGGCCTTGGCCTGGGCAGCCGGATCGTCGTTGTAGATGGTGGCGGTGGCCATGTCGCCGTGCTTCAGGCGCACGCATTGGCCGTCCTTGAGGTCTATCGCCGGAAACAGGATCATGGGTCAGGGACCCTCGACGATGACGAAATGGCCGGTCGAAGCGGCGAGCCGGAACTTCGAGGCCTCCTGATACTCCGGCGATTGGTAGCAGGCTACCGCCGTGTCGTAGGAATCGAACTCCACCACCACGTGGCGATTTCCCGTCGGCGTTTCGGGGTTTTCATAGCGGCCCGCCCGAACGATGAACTTCGCCCCATATTTGGCGAACGCCCTGGCGTTGGCTTCGATGTATTTTTTATAGATTTCCGGGTCGCGCACGTCGATCAGCGCGATCCAATAGCCCTTCTTGCTCATGTTAGGGCCTCCATTTCAGGAAGTTGGTGATCAAAGCCAGGCCGAGCGCCTGGCTCTTTTCGGGATGGAACTGCGTGCCGGCGAGGTTGTCGCGGGCAACCGCGGCCGTGACCGGCCCGCCATAGTCCGCTGTCGCCAGAACCTCGGCCGGGTTCTTCGCCTCAAGATGATAGGAATGGACGAAATAGGCGTGCAGCCCCTTCGGGCCGGTCTCGATGCCGGAAAACAGCGGATGCGGGCGGGCAAGCTCGATCGTGTTCCAGCCGATCTGCGGGATCTTCAGCGCCGGGTCGGAGGGCGTGATCTCCTTGACGTCGCCGGCGATCCAGCCGAGGCCCTTGGTGACGGTTTTCTCCAACCCGCGTTCCGACATCAGCTGCATGCCGACGCAGATGCCGAGGAACGGCCGTCCCTTGCGAAGGGCCGCCTCTTCCACCGCCTCCCACATGCCGGCAACGGCACGAAGTCCGGCGGCGCAATCGGCATAGGCGCCGACGCCCGGCAGCACGATGCGGTCGGCGGAACGCACCCGCTCGGCGTCGGCCGTCAGATCGATCGTCGCGGCAAGGCCCGCCTCATGCGCGGCGCGCTCGAAGGCCTTGGTGGCCGAGCGCAGATTGCCCGAGCCGTAGTCGATGATGGCTACCCGCATGTCAGGGCCTTCCAGGCGTGTGGGTCAAGCCCAGCGCCATGCCGGTCTGCGGCGGACGGGCCTGCGACGCATCCGGCACGATGCGCGGCATGGCGGGTTCCTCCTCGCCATCGTCGCCGGTCTCCAGCGCGTAGCGCGTCTCGGCATCGCCGAGATTGCCGGCTTCGACCACGCCCCATTCGCGCCAGCCGCGCCGGCGCAGCGAAGCGATGCGCAGGCCCTGGCCTTCGAACCCGACATAGAGCGAGACCAGCAGCGACAGCAGCGATCCGGCCCCTTCGAGCCCGAGCCTCTCGCCGGCCACCGACAGGAGCGCCATGACGATGAAGGTCAAGGCCGCCTCTATCCACAGCCGGTGCCAGGCGAGCCAGAGCGGCGCGACCAGAAAACCCAGCCAGGTGAAGCTGTCGCGCACGAAAATTGCGTCCCCGGCCCTGTTGCCGCCGGCCGGCGGCTCCATCACGACATAGATCGCCATAGGGTTATCCTTTCAGGGATCCCTTGGTGGACGGCACCGCGTCGGGCTGGCGCGGATCGGGCTCCAGCGCCGCGCGCAGCGCTCGCGCCACCGCTTTGAAGCAGGTTTCGGCGATATGATGGTTGTTGGCGCCGTAATGATTGTTCACATGCAGCGTGATGCCGGCATTCTGCGCCAGCGCCTGGAAGAACTCGCGCACCAGCTCGGTGTCGAACGTGCCGATCTTCGGCGACGAGAAGGCGACGTTCCAGACCAGGAAGGGCCGGCCGGAGACGTCTATCGCGGCCCTGGTCAGCGTCTCATCCATGGCGAGGTCGATCGAGGCATAGCGCATGATGCCGCGCCGCTCGCCCAGCGCCTTGCTCAGTGCCTGGCCGATCGCGATGCCGGTGTCCTCGACCGTGTGGTGGTCGTCGATATGCAGGTCGCCCTTGGCCTTGATCGTCATGTCGATCAGCGAATGCCGCGACAGCTGGTCGAGCATATGGTCGAAGAAGCCGACGCCGGTCGAAATGTCGGACTTTCCCTTGCCGTCGACATGGAGGGAGACCGAAATCTCGGTTTCCTTGGTCTTGCGGCTGACTTCGGCGGAACGCGTCATCGCTCTGTCCTTGTTGCCCGTTCGGAGGCCCCGGGGCTTGAAAACGAGAGCCTTCTATCAGCATGATCCGGCGATTGCCAGTTGCCATTCCGGTCGCTGTCGACCCAGGCCAGGACCGGTTTGCAATCGTTGGCCTCATGCATACATATGGCCGATAAAACTTACTCGTACCGCGCCAATCGCCTTTCTAGAGGGATAGCGCGAATCGGAGCTAAAATGTCGAATGAACTCACCATGCACGCCACGACCATCGTCAGCGTGCGCAAGGGCAACAAGGTCGTGATCGCCGGCGATGGCCAGGTCAGCCTTGGCCAGACGATCATGAAGGGCAACGCCCGCAAGGTGCGCCGCATCGGCAAGGGCGGCAGCGTCATTGCCGGTTTCGCGGGCGCTACCGCCGACGCCTTCACCCTGCTCGAGCGGCTCGAGGCCAAGCTCGAACAATATCCCGACCAGCTGACGCGCGCCTGCGTCGAGCTGGCCAAGGACTGGCGCACCGACCGCTATCTGCGCCGCCTGGAAGCCATGATGCTGGTCGCCGACAAGTCGGTGTCGCTGGCGCTGACCGGCAATGGCGACGTGCTGGAGCCCGAGCATGGCGTCATGGCCATCGGCTCCGGCGGCAATTACGCGCTGGCCGCGGCCCGCGCCCTGATCGACACCGACAAGGACGCCGAGGAGATCGCCCGCAAGGCGATGCAGATCGCGTCCGACATCTGCGTCTACACCAACAACAATTTCGTCGTCGAAACGCTCGATGCCGCTTGAGCTGGCCGACCGTGATCCCAAAAAGTGGGAACCGGTTTTTGGACAAGATCATGGTCAATCAGGCACATGATCCCAAAAAGTGGGAACCGGTTTTTGGATGAGATCATGGTCAATCAGGAACATAGCTACGATTTTCGGCCGGTCACCGAG
Source organism: Mesorhizobium sp. BH1-1-5 (assembly GCF_020165615.1). Taxonomy (NCBI): domain Bacteria; kingdom Pseudomonadati; phylum Pseudomonadota; class Alphaproteobacteria; order Hyphomicrobiales; family Phyllobacteriaceae; genus Mesorhizobium; species Mesorhizobium sp. BH1-1-5. The sequence continues at coordinate 15,048 of NZ_JAIUIM010000051.1, read as the reverse complement.
AAGGACCTGCCATTGATCGGCACATGGCTGCGCGAGCCGCATGTCGCCCAATGGTGGGATGATCCGGCAAAGGAAATCGCCGAGATCCGCGAGCATATGGATTCGGTTTCGGTGGAGCCGCTGATCGTCGAGCTCGACGGCAGGCCGATCGCCTACCTGCAGAGCTACGATCCGCATATGGAGGACGACCATCCCTATGCCGACCAGCCCTTTGGCACGCTGGGCATCGATCTCACGATCGGTCCGCCGGAGCTGGTCGGTGTCGGTCATGGCTCGGCCATCCTGCGCCAGTTCGTCGAGGAGCTTTTCGAGGAAGGCGCGCCGCGCGTCATCATCGATCCGCATCCCGACAATGGCCGCGCCATCCGGGCCTATGAGAAGGCCGGCTTCAGGCAGATAGGCCGCAGGCATTCGCAATATGGGGACGTCGTGCTGATGGCCGTCGATACGGCCGAGGACGATGAAAATCTGGGGGACTGACAAAATGATCGCGCCTGGAGAGGACAAGACGCTTTCGGCTTACGAAGACAGCTGGCGCATGGGCCTGTTGCTCGTGCTCGCTTTGGTCATCTTCCAGGCGGGCGCCTTGTACGGCATGGGCCATCCGCCGATCTGCACCTGCGGCTACGTCAAGCTCTGGCACGGCGTGGTCGACAGCTCCGAGAATTCCCAGCACATCGCCGACTGGTACACCTTCTCGCACATCATCCACGGCTTTCTCTTCTATGCGCTGGCGAGGTTCCTCTTTCCGCGCTCGCCGATAGGGCTGAGGCTGGCTTTCGCGGTCCTCGTCGAAGGCGGCTGGGAGCTTCTGGAGAACAGCCCCTTCATCATCGACCGCTACCGCGCCGGCACCATTTCGCTGAACTATTACGGCGACTCCATCATCAACTCGGTGTCCGACACGCTGTTCATGGCGCTGGGATTTGTGATGGCGCGAAGGCTACCTATATGGGTGATCGTGGCCCTGGCGCTCATCTTCGAGCTCGGCACGGGCTACATCATCCGGGACAATCTGACGCTCAACGTGATCATGCTGCTGCATCCGTTCGAGTCCATCAGGCAGTGGCAAAGTGGAATTTGAGTAATATGAGCACCTTTTCTCCCCGCGAAATCGTTTCGGAACTCGACCGCTTCATCATCGGCCAGAAGGACGCCAAGCGCGCCGTGGCCATTGCCTTGCGCAACCGCTGGCGCCGCCAGCAGCTGGAAGGCCAGATGCGCGAAGAGGTGATGCCGAAGAACATCCTGATGATCGGCCCGACCGGCGTCGGCAAGACCGAGATCTCGCGCCGCCTAGCGCGGCTCGCCGGCGCGCCCTTCGTCAAGGTCGAGGCGACAAAATTCACCGAGGTCGGCTATGTCGGCCGCGACGTCGAGCAGATCGTGCGCGACCTCGTCGAAGTCGCCATCGGCTTGGCCCGCGAGAAGATGCGCGGCGACGTCAATGCGCGCGCCCAGGTCAATGCCGAGGAGCGCGTGCTGGAAGCCCTCGTCGGCAAGACGGCGAGCCCCGCGACCCGCGACTCTTTCCGCAAGAAGCTGCGCGACGGCGAGCTCGACGACAAGGAAATCGAGATCGAGGTGGCCGACACCGGCACCGGCGGCATGCCCGGCTTCGAGATTCCCGGCATGCCGGGCGCCAATGTCGGCGTGCTCAACATCAACGACATGCTGTCGAAGGCGATGGGTGGCCGCAAGACCAAGACCCGCAAGACTACGGTGCGCGATTCCTATGCACTGCTGGTCAATGACGAGTCCGACAAGCTGCTCGACCAGGACGAGGTGGTGCGCAGGGCGCTGGAATCGGCCGAGAACGACGGCATCGTCTTCCTCGACGAGATCGACAAGATCGCCGCCAGGAGCGACATTTCGGGCGGCCCGTCCCGCGAAGGCGTGCAGCGCGACCTGCTGCCGCTGGTCGAAGGCACCACGGTCGCGACCAAATATGGGCCGATCAAGACCGACCATATCCTGTTCATCGCTTCGGGCGCCTTCCACGTCTCCAAGCCGTCCGACCTTTTGCCGGAGCTGCAAGGCCGCCTCCCCATCCGTGTCGAGCTGCGCGCGCTGGAGAAGGCGGATTTCGTCCGCATCCTCACCGAGACCGAGGCAAGCCTCATCAAGCAATATATCGCGCTGATGAAGACCGAAGGCGTCGAGCTGACATTCACCGACGACGCTATCGATTCGCTTGCCGGCATCGCCGTCGATCTCAACGCCAGCGTCGAGAATATCGGCGCGCGGCGCCTGCAGACGGTGATGGAGCGCGTGCTGGACGAGATTTCCTACGACGCTCCGGACCGCAATGGCACCGCCGTCACCATCGACGCCGCCTATGTCGAGAAGCATGTGGGCGACCTGTCGCGCAACACCGACCTGTCGCGCTTCATTCTCTGATCTTCGGCTAATTTCGGGTCGGCCTGCAGGCCGGCCCGAAATCCAAAGTGTGGCCAAATGGAAGCATCTGGCCACCATTCGCAGCAGCAGGCTGAAGGCCTCTCTCGACTCTCCCGTGCGCTTTTCCTAGTTTGCCGCCGGTCAAAGGCGGCGGCTTATGAAGAAATACATACTACTCCTGGTTGGTCTTGCCCTGGCGGCGGCGGTGACGATCGCCGACGCGGCGACGATGGTGCCGCCGGGCAACCGCAACAACGTGCAGCCGGATATTCCGGGCGCCTCAAGCCGGCGCACCCAGGCCACCAACACCACCTTCCAGGCCAAGTACCGCAAGGTCTACGCGCTGCTGCAGAACGACGCCGACCTTCGCGCCAAGATCAGGAAGGCGGCTGCCGCCTACGGCATCGACCCGATGCATATCGTCGGCGCCATCGTCGGCGAGCACACCTACAATGTCGACGCCTATGACCGGCTGCAGACCTACTACGTCAAGGCGATCTCATATTTGTCGAGCAAGCTTTCCTTCGCCTATCACGGCGAGGACATCTCGGATTTCATCCAGCGGCCGGAATTCAAGAAATGCGCCGGCACGGACGACAGCTACGACCTTTGGGAATGCCGCGAGCAGGTGTGGAACCGATCCTTCCGCGGCAAGACCGTCGGCGGCGAGGATTTCCCCAACGACCGCTTCGGCGCCACCTTCTTCCAGCCTTACTATGCCGGCCAGACTTTCGGGCTCGGCCAGTTGAACCCACTGACCGCGCTGCAGATGAGCGATTTGGTGCACAAGGTCTCCGGGCTGCCGAAGCTCGATGTCGATGATCCCAACGCCGTCTACAAGACCATTATGGATCCCGACCTGACGCTGCCTTACGTCGCCGCGACCATCAAGAAGTCGATCGACGCCTACCGCGGCATTGCCGGCTTCGACATCTCGCACAATCCGGGCATCACCGCGACGCTCTACAATGTCGGCAATCCCGAGCAGCGCGCCTATGCGCTGAAAGCCGAGAACGACAAGCGCCGCGCCGAAGGCCAAGCCGAAAAGCTGCCCGAAGAGAACTATTACGGCTGGCTGGTCAACGACAAGCTGGACGAGCTGAAGGCGCTTTTCTAGAAAACCTTACGCCGCGAGCAGCGATTTCAGCTTGACCGCTTGCGAGCCGAGCGCCTCCGGCGCCGGCGTTGCCCGCCTGGCGATCAGCATCTCCGCCAGCCGGATGTCGCGCGCCACCGCGTTGCCGGGGCCGATGCCGCTTGCGGCGACCAACCTGCCATCCTGCGCCAAATGGAACAGGATGAAGGCACCGTCGTCGAGGTCGCGCCGGACGATCGAGCGACCCTCGTCCGAAAGTCCGGCGATCTGCAGGGTCAGCCCGTACTGATCCGACCAGAACCACGGCACGGCGGCATGCGCCTCGCCGGCGCCCAGCATGTTCCTCGCGGCTAAGGCGCCCTGTTCCTGCGCGTTGCGCCAGGCCTCAAGCCGCACGCGCCGTGCGCCATAGACCGCGAGCGGGAACGAGCAGCAATCGCCGGCGGCGAAGATATCCGGGTCGGCGGTGCCCAGATGCGCGTCGACGGCGATGCCGTTGTCGATTGCCAGCCCCGCTTCGGCGGCAAGCGCCGTCACCGGCACGGCGCCGATGCCGATCACCGCGAGATCGGCGGCGATCGTCTGTCCGTCGGCCAGCGTGATGGCGACGTCCTTGCCGTCGTCGGCAATAGCGGCGATGCCCTGGCCGGTGCGGATCGCAACGCCCTCGGCCTCATGCGCCTTGTGGATGATCTCGGCAATCTCGGCCGGTACGCCGCGCATCAGGATGCGTGGTTGCGCCTCGATGACCGTGACCGTGGCGCCGAGCTTGCGCGCCGAAGCGGCAAGCTCGAGGCCGATGAAGCCGCCGCCGATGATGGCGACGCGGTTTCCGGCGCTGAGATGGGCGCGGATGGCCAAAGCGTCGTTGAAAGTTCTCAGATAGACGCAGCGTGCGCCCAACCCCTGCATCGGCAACTTGCGCGGCACCGATCCGGTCGCCAGCAAAAGCTTTTCATATGGCAGGGAGGATCCGTCCGACAGCCGCACGAGATGCGCGGCGCGGTCGATCGCGACGGCCCGGACGGAGTGGATGTGCCGGATCGAGCGTTCGGCGAAGAGCTCGTCGCTGGCGATCGCCTTGATGGCCGGTGCCTCGCCGGTCATCGCTTCCTTCGACAGCGGCGGCCGCTCATAGGGCGGATGCGGCTCGTCGCCGACCAGCGTCACCGGCCCTTCGAAGCCGAGATCGCGCAGCGCAAGCGCGGCGCGGCCGCCGCATTCGCCTGCGCCGACGATCACCATTCCTCCCGTCATCGTCGTCACCCGACCTGAATGAGGACTTTTCCGGCGTCGACCTTGACCGGATAGGTCTTCAGGTTGACGCAGACCGGCGCGCCGCGGGCGTCGCCGGTCTTGTAGTTGAAACGGCCATTGTGCTTGGGGCATTCGATGATGTCATCCATCACCAGCCCGTCGGCCAGATGCACTTTTTCATGCGTGCACAGGCCGTCGGTGGCGAAATATTCGTCGTCCGGGCTGCGATAGATGGCGAAGGCGCGGCCGCCATGGTCGAAACGCATCACGTCCTCTTCATCGATGTCTCCGGCCGCGCACGCCTCGACCCACTCGCTCATCTCGTCCTCCTGAAATTCATGGTCGTGGTCGGGCCGCTCACTCGGCAGCTGCCGCCATCGGAATGTCGTTGTGCAGCTCTTCCCGGTAGGGCTTCGCCGTCGGCGGCAGCGCGCGCTTGAGGAAATAATCCTCGTTGCGCAGCTGTCGCAGGAAGGCCGGGACCATCTCGCGATAGCCGGCCAGGATCGAAGGCGTCGGCGCCGGCAGGTCGTGCTTGATCATCTCATGCAGCTTAGGCAGCGCGTGATAAGGCACCATCGGGAACATGTGGTGCTCTACATGGTAGTTCATGTTCCAGTAGATGAACCGGCTGATCGGGTTCATCAGCACCGTGCGGCTGTTCAGGCGGTGGTCGACGACGTTGTCGGCGAGGCCGCCATGCTGCAGCAGGCCGGTCATCACGTGATGCCAGGCGCCATAGAGGCGGGGCAGGCCGATCAGCATCAGCGGCAGCCAGGAATGCAGATAAAGGGCCAATGCGATGGTCGCGATGTAGATGGCGAGCCAGATGCGCGCCACGCGGATCGCCTTCGGCTGCTCCTGCTCGGGAATGAAGGTCTTTTCCGCGGCGCTGATGACGCCGGCGGCATTGCGCACCATGTCGACCATCGCGTGCCAGGCGTCGAGGATGCCGAAGAAGTTGAGCACCACGCGCGCAAGGTCCGGCGGCCGCATGACGGCGATCTCCGGGTCGCGGCCGACGATGATGGTGTCGGTGTGGTGGCGCGTGTGGCTCCAGCGCCAGGTCACCGGGTTGCGCATGATCATGAAGCAGGCGAGTTGGTAGACGGCGTCGTTCATCCGCTGCGTGCGGAAGGCCGTGCCGTGGCCGCATTCATGCCAGCGGGAATCGGTCGAGGAGCCGTAGAGCGTGCCGTAGACGAACAGGAACGGCACGCACCACCAACTGCCCCAGAACCAGATGCCGCCTGCGGCGCTGACGACGAAGGCGGCCAGCCAGATGATGGTGTCGCGGATCGCCGGCTGGTCGGAGCGTTGCATCAACTCCTTCATCTGCTTGCGCGGGATATCGGTATGGTACCACTCGGCCGCCGCCAGCCCGCTCTCGACCGCGCGCTTTGCGTCGCGGCCGATCAGGCTGTAGTCGCGTGGCGACGCCGCGGAAGACGTCATGGCCGTCATTCAGGTTCCTCCAACGGCATCTGGCGAGCGGCTCAGATAAGTCCAGGCTCGTCCATGGCTGGCTTCCACTTCAACATACCGCCAGCCTATGATAGTCTCAACGTCAGAAAGATAGTTTCTATCATTTCCTATCAGAATGAGATAGGCTCATTCGGGTAAGCGATGGAGCATTCATGGCAAAGCGACCGACCATTACCGATCTCGCGCGCGTCTCGGGCGTCAGCGTCGCCACCGTCGACAGGGTGCTGAACAGCCGCCTGCCGGTGCGCGAGGAGACGGCGCGCCGGGTCTACGAGGCCGCCACCGAGATCGGCTATCACGCGGCGGGGCTGATCAAGCAGCGCATGCGCCAGGAATTGCCGGAATATCGCCTCGGCTTCCTGTTGCTGAGGGGCAATGATGTCTTCTATGGCGATTTCGCCCGGGAACTCGAGCTGGCGGTCGCGCAGTCGCAACGGTTCCGCGGCACTGCCGCGATCGACTTCGCCACGTCGCTGGCGCCCGACGAGATCGCCGGCCAGATGCGCAAGCTGGCGGCCAAGTCGAGAGCCATCGCCGTCGTCGGCCCGGATCACCCGACGCTGACGGCGGTCGTGGAGGCGCTGAAGGCGAGGGGGCAGCCGGTCTTCTCGCTGCTGTCCGATTTTGCCGCCGGCATCCGCGAAGGCTATGTCGGGCTCGACAACCGCAAGGTAGGGCGCAGCGCCGCCTGGATGATCGCCAAGGCGGCGAGGAAGCCGGGCAAGGTCGCCCTGTTCGTCGGCAGCCATCGCTTCCATGGCCATGAACTGCGCGAGATCGGTTTCCGCTCCTTCTTTCGCGAGCATGCGCCGGACTTCACCGTGATGGAGACGCTGGTCAACCTCGAGGCCAATGACGTGACGCATGACGCCATGCTCGATCTCCTTGCGCGCCATCCCGATCTTGCCGGCTGCTATGTCGCCGGTGGCGGCATGGAAGGTGCCGTCTCGGCGCTGAGGGTGGCGAACCCGCCGGAGATGCCGGTCGTCATCTGCAACGAGATCAACGCCGTCTCGCGCGCCGCACTCGCCGACAACATCCTCACCATGGTGATCTCGACGCCGCTTGCCGCGCTTTGCCGGGAACTCGCCGGGCTGATGGCCCATGCCATCGAAAGCGGCGCCGCCAATGCGCCGGGACAGACCTTCCTGCCCTTCGACATCTATCTGCCGGAAAACATCTAGGCTTCGGGCACAGGGATTTTGCCCGGTCGGCTCCGTTTGCATTGGCAGGCGGCATGTGTTGGAGGTTGGCCGAAGCGCCCCATCGCGATCATTCTAGGGCGGAGCAGGAAGCGAAGCTCCGTCGCGAAGACCCTGGAATGACGAGGTTGGGGCGGCCTCGACCAATCCCCGGCGTTTGTACTGATTTCATGGAAATGAACGGAAAATGTTGCGCCGAGACAAACGGCAACCTTTCAAAAATCCCGGTGTCGGGGAACCGACCCCTGCAGCGACGCAATCGCCGTGAAAGAATCCATCAGCCTGATGGATTCTTTCACGGTGGTTTTGCCGCGATTATGGCCCATGCGCCGACAGTCGTGGTCTTCGTCGCGGTCATCGGGATCGAAAAACCGGCTGCTCCGATCGGAATCGCCCTTGACGTTTCCAAAACGAAATGGAATGAATATTTCACCGACTAGGCTTTTTGGTTCTTTCGTTCCGGAACGTCTGTTCGAACGAAGGAAGAGGCGTTCCACTCGAATGGCAACGCCGCATGGCCGCAGGGAGAGATTCCCCGGGCAAACCGGGGATTCCGGTTCAAATGGGTGCAGCCGGACACCAAGTGGAGGAGAGATAAAATGAAGAAACTGCTTTTGGGCGTCGCGCTTTCGGCGCTGATGTGCTCATCCGCCTTCGCCGCCAAGATCGGCGTTTCGATGGCCAAGTTCGACGACAATTTCCTGACCGTGCTGCGCAACGGCATGATCGCGCAGGCCAAGGGCATGAGCGGCGTGGAACTGCAGGTCGAAGACGCGCAGAACGACGTGGCCAAGCAGCTCGACCAGATCAAGAACTTCGCCGCCTCGGGCGTCGACGCCATCATCGTCAATCCGGTCGACACCTCGGCCACACAGGCGATGTCGGATGCCGCCGCCGCCGCCAAGATCCCGCTGGTCTATGTCAACCGCCAGCCGGTCAATGTCGACACGCTGCCCGACAACCAGGCCTTCGTCGCTTCGAACGAAGCCGAATCCGGCACGCTCGAGACCAAGGAAGCCTGCCGCCTGTTCAAGGAAGCCGGCAAGAAGGAAGCCAATGTCTATGTGATCATGGGCGAGCTCTCGAACCAGGCCGCGGTGCAGCGCACCAAGGACATCGAGGAGGTCATCGCCACGCCGGACTGCAGCTTCATCAAGATCATCGACAAGCAGACCTCGAACTGGGACCGTGACCAGGCCCAGAACCTGATGACCAACTGGCTGTCGTCGGGCAAGGCGTTCGATGGCGTCATCGCCAACAACGACGAAAGCGCCATCGGCGCCATCCAGGCGATGAAGGCCGCCAATGTCGACATGAAGGCGGTCGTGGTCGGCGGCGTCGACGCCACGCAGGATGCGCTCGTCGCGATGCAGGCGGGCGATCTCGACGTGACGGTCTTCCAGGACGCGGCCGGCCAGGGCGCCGGCGCGCTCGACGCGGCGCTGAAGCTCGCCAAGGGCGAAAAGGTGGAACACAAGGTCTACATCCCGTTCCAGCTCGTAACCCCGGCGAACATCGACAAGTTCTTGAAGAAGAACTGAGGGTTGCGCCAACGCAATTCCAGGAAAAGTGCGTAGCGGTTTTCCATACGGAATTGCGTCAAGACAAACTGCGGAGTGGTGCCGCGATGCATCGGACTGGCTGAAATAGGCTGCTGATGAAGCGGCGCCGCTCTGTTCCTCTCCCGCCCCACAGGGCGGGAGAACGGGCGCGGTCATTCGGAGGAAGAAGACGTGTCACAGTCATCGCATGGCATTGGCGGCTTGAGTTACGACGCCAAGAAGCGTCCATGGCCTGCCGAGTTCAACGTGTTCCTGGCGCTGGTCATCCTCGTCGCCGCCTTCGAGCTGATCGGCCGCGTCTTCCTCGGCGATAGCTTCCTGTTCAACACCCGCGAGAACGTTTCCGGGCTCTTCAACGAGCAGCGCCTGCAGATCATCATCCTGCAGGTGTCGATCGTCGGCATCATCGCCATCGGCGTCACCCAGGTCATCATCTGCGGCGGCATCGACCTGTCCTCGGGTTCGATCGTCGGCGCCACCGCCATGATCGCCATGAGCTTCGCGCAGGTCGCCACCGTCAACGGCAATCCCAATCCCAAGGCGATGTTCATCGACTACGGCCTGACCGACCTGCCGGTCATCGTGCCGCTGCTGGTCGCCATCGGCTGCGGCCTGATCGCCGGCCTGATCAACGGCGCGCTGATCGCCTACACCCGCATTCCGCCTTTCATCGCCACGCTCGGCATGATGGTCACCGCCCGCGGCGTCGCCAAATGGTGGTCGAAGGGCCAGCCGATCTCGTTCCCGACCGACAGCTTCGCGGCCATCGGCAAGGGCCTGATGCCGGTCGTCATCTTCATCTCGCTGGCGATCCTGTTCCAGCTCATCCTGACCTACACGAAATACGGCAAGCACTGCTACGCCATCGGCTCCAACGAGGATGCCGCGCGCATGTCCGGCATCAAGATCGCCAACCACAAGGTGCTGGTCTATGCCATTGCCGGCATTCTCGCCGCGCTTGCGGCCGTGGTGCTCTCCTCCAAGAACCTCACCGCCCAGGCCGGCATGGGCGTGATGTACGAGCTCGACGCCATCGCCATGGCGGTCATCGGCGGCGTTTCGCTGTCGGGCGGCCGCGGCTCGATCATCGGCACCGTGATCGGCTCGCTGATCTTCGGCGTCATCATTTCCGGCTTCACCTTCCTGCGCCTCGACGCCTATTATCAGGAGATGGTCAAGGGCGTGATCATCGTCGGCGCGGTTGTTCTCGATCAATGGCGCCAGCGCCGCCGGGCGATAGGAGCTTGAACATGTCCGACATCGTTCTGAAGACCGAAAATCTCACCAAGCATTATGGCGGCGTGCATGCCTTGCAGGAGGCGAATTTCGAGCTGCGCAAGGGCGAGCATGTCGCCATCATGGGCGACAACGGCGCCGGCAAATCGACCTTCGTGCGCCAGATCACCGGCGTCGAGCAGCGCACCGAGGGCAAGGTCTGGTTCGACGGCAAGGAGGTGAATTTCTCCGGCCCGATCGAGGCGCGCGAGGCGGGCATCGAGACCGTGTTCCAGAACCTCGCTCTGGCCGACGACCTCGACGTGCCGTCGAACCTGTTCCTCGGACGCGAGAAGGTGCTTTTCAATCTCGGGCCGTTCTCGATCCTCGACCGCAAGGCGATGCGCAAGGCGACCGAGGCGGCGCTGATCCGCACGGCGGTGAAGATCCCGAACCTGTCCAGCACCATCCGCCACATGTCGGGCGGCCAGCGCCAGTGCGTGGCCATCGCCAGGACCGCGACCTTCGCCTCCAAGCTGATCATCATGGACGAGCCGACGGCAGCGCTCGGCGTGCAGGAAACGGCGCAGGTCGAAAACATCATCCGCACGCTGAAGGAAAACGGCGAGCCGCTGATCCTGGTCAGCCACAACATGCGCCAGGTGTTCGACCTGGTCGACCGCATCGTCGTCTTCCGCCGCGGCAAGATCGTCGCCAACCTGCGCAAGCAGGACACCGACGGCAACGACATCGTCGCCTACATCACCGGCGCCAAGACCGGTCAGGCCGAGCTGCAGGCCGCTTGACCGGCATCACGACGGACAAACCAACCATCCGCGCCGCCCGGCGCGGACAACTTTCAGAACCATCTCGAAGGACATTCCATGACACTGCGTTTCGCTCTTCTCGGCGCCGGCCGCATCGGCAAGGTGCATGCCCGCGCCGTCGGCTCCAATCCGCAGGCCAGGCTGGTGGCCGTGGCCGACGCCTTCGAGAAAGCGGCGACGGAGCTCGCCGCCGCCTATGGCGCGGAAGTACGCACGATCGAAGCCATCGAGAAGTCCGGGGATATCGACGCCGTCATCATCTGCACGCCGACCGACACTCATGCCGACCTGATCGAGCGCTTCGCCAAGGCCGGCAAGGCGATCTTCTGCGAGAAGCCGATCGATCTTTCCGTCAAACGCGTGGAAAAATGCCTGGCGGTGGTCGAGAAGACCAAAGCCACGTTGATGGTCGGCTTCAACCGCCGCTTCGATCCGCATTTCGCCGCCGTACGCAAGGCGATCGACGACGGCGCCATCGGCACGGTCGAGATGGTCACCATCACGTCGCGCGATCCCGGCGCCCCGCCGCTCGACTATATCGCCCGCTCCGGCGGCATCTTCCGCGACATGACCATCCATGATTTCGACATGGCGCGCTTCCTGCTTGGCGAGGAGCCGGTCGCCGTCAGCGCCCATGCCTCGGTGCTGGTCGACAAGAAGATCGGCGACGCGGGCGATTTCGACTCGGTCAGCGTCATTCTCGAAACCGCCTCCGGCAAGCAGGCCGTCATCTCCAATTCGCGCCGCGCCACCTATGGCTACGACCAGCGCATCGAGGTGCATGGCTCGAAGGGCATGGTCGCGGCCGAGAACCAACGGCCGGTGTCGATCGAGCTCGCCAACGACAAGGGCTACACTCGCCCGCCGCTGCACGATTTCTTCATGACCCGCTACATCGACGCCTACGCCAATGAGATCGCTTCCTTCATAGCGGCTGCAACGGCGGGCAAGAAGGCAGCGCCGAGCGGCAAGGACGGGCTGATCGCGCTGAAGCTGGCCGATGCGGCGCTGAAATCGGCGAAGACGGGCAAGACCGTCCGCGTCGACTAGTCCGGCTGGGCGAACGCTTTGAAGGATGGTCGGTTTGTTGGTCTGCAAGGGTTGGCGATTAGCCGGAACATCCATCGCGTCGTCATCCACGGGCGGAGCAAGGAGCGAAGCGACGCGCGCAGACCCGAGGATCCATGCCGTTACGTTGAACCTATGCTGACGGCGCAGAATTCTGCTCCGCCCCGGTCTACGGCCGGGGTCACGGCATGGATCCTAGGGTCTCCGCGACGGAGCTTCGCTCCTGCTTCGCCCTAGGATGACGAAGTCGAGGGCTCTTCGACCAAGTCATCAACGTTGCGACAGGACACCGAGTAACCGATCGGAACCTCAATGAACCTCGAAAATCCATTGGCAGTCAAAAACATAGGAGCACAGCGATGAGCGGTTTGGCCGGTCGCAATTCGGAAACGCGCGCCATCGTCACCGGCGGCGCGCAGGGCATCGGCTTCGCCGTTGCCGAGGCCTTGGCGGATGAAGGTTGCCGCGCGCTGGCGCTGATCGGCCGCTCGCAGGAAAAGGGCGACAAGGCGGTCGCGGCGCTCAAGAAGAACGGCGTCGACGCCATCTTCATCAGCGCCGATGTCGCCAAGGTCGCCGACTGCAAGCGCGCCGTCGAGACCGCGATCAAGCATTTCGGCACGCTGAACGCGCTGGTCAACGCCGCCGCCACCTCGGCACGCGGTTCGCTGATCGAAACGACGGAAGACGTCTTCGACCAGATATTCGACACCAATGTGCGCGGCCCCTTCTTCCTGATGCAGGGTCTTGTCGCGCATCTTTTGGAGCGCAAGGCGCCGGGCTCGATCGTCAACGTGTTGTCGATGTCGGCGCATGCCGGCCAGTCTTTTCTCACGCCCTATTCGACCAGCAAGGGCGCGCTGATGACGCTGACCAAGAATGTCGCGAGCTCGTATCGGAAGAACCGCATTCGCTGCAACGCCGTGCTGCCGGGCTGGATGGACACAGAGGGCGAGGATCTCGTCCAGAAGAAATGGCATGATGCGCCGGACGACTGGCTGGCAAAGGCCGAGGCTTCGCAGCCGATGGGCCAGTTGGTCAAGCCTGCCCAGCTTGCCCGGCTGATCACCTACATGGTCAGCCCCCAGGCCGGCGTCATGACCGGCTCGCTGGTCGATTACGACCAGAACATAGCCGGCGTCGTCGGGGAGTAGCATCAGGTCTCGGAGCAGTCATATCCAGGACTCTCCGAGCCATGTTTGCTATATGGACGCGGCTAAACCCAAGCAGGGAAGAGCGTCCAATGCATCCATACTGGATAACAACAAGCGGCCACCTTGGCGTTGGCGTCACCGCGCGATCGGAAGCCGACGCCCTGCAACTCTTCGAGCTTGCCTTCCCGTCCAAAAAAGTCATGGGCATCGAGATCATCAAGGATATGAACGATCTCGATCAGGACCACGTAATACCGAATTTGGCTGGGGCTAACTGGCTTCGGCGTGGCATCTGGCTTCCGCAGGGCCAGGAACACATTGCAGGCTGAGACAATGCATAACGTCAACAGGTACGTGACAAGCACCTCCACATCGACTATATGAGCCGCATGATCCACCTGACCGCCTCGTTTTGGTACTTTAGCTACGGTAGCTCGCTGGCGGCGGGAGGATTGCGCTCGATCTGAAAACTCCAGATCAAAATCCGACAAGCCGCCAGACCTGGCGGCTTTTTTGTTTCAGCCGGCAGGTCTCCTAACCAGGAGCAGAAAGCCGTGTTGACCACCACAGACGACCTTCGGGTCAGAGAACTCAAAGTCCTGAGCACGCCGGACGACGTGATGCGCGAGATACCGCGCTCGCTCACGGCGACGCGCACCGTTGCCGCCTCGCGCAACGCCATCCACTCCATCCTCACGGGGGCCGACGATCGACTGGTCGTCATCGTTGGCCCTTGTTCCATTCACGATCCGGTCGCCGCCGTGGACTACGCCAGCCGTCTGGCGGCGCTGCGCGAGGCCCTGGCCGACCGGCTCGAGATCGTCATGCGCGTCTATTTTGAGAAGCCGCGCACCACGGTCGGCTGGAAGGGTCTCATCAACGATCCCGATCTCGACGGCAGCTTCAACATCGACAAGGGCTTGCGCATGGCGCGCAACGTGCTGTCGGCCGTCAACAATCTCGGCCTGCCGGCGGCGACCGAGTTCCTCGATATGACGACGCCGCAATACATTGCCGACCTCGTCGCCTGGGGCGCCATCGGCGCGCGCACCACCGAAAGCCAGATCCATCGCGAGCTGGCGTCGGGCCTCTCCTGCCCGGTCGGCTTCAAGAACGGCACCGACGGCAATCTCAGGATCGCCGGCGAAGCGGTGAAGTCCGCCGCCCAGCCGCATCATTTCATGGCGGTCACAAAGGATGGCCGCAGCGCCATTGCCGCGACCACCGGCAATGAGGATTGCCATGTCATCCTGCGCGGCGGCATCACGCCGAACTATGATGCCGCAAGCGTCGAGGCCGCCTCTGGAGAGCTCGGCCGTATCGGTGTCGCGCCGCGGCTGATGATCGATGTCAGCCACGCCAACTCAGCCAAGAAGCCCGAGAACCAGCCGAAGGTTGCGCATGACGTGGCGGGCCAGGTCGCGGCGGGCGACGAGCGCATCATCGGCGTCATGATCGAGAGCAATCTCGTCGCCGGCCGGCAGGATGTCGTGCCCGGCAAGCCGCTCGTCTACGGCCAGAGCATCACCGACGGCTGCATCGACTGGGCGACCACCGAGACGGTCCTGCACGGCCTCGCCGGCGCCGTCGAATGGCGCCGGTCGGTAAAGCGCGAGATGCTCGCCAGCCGTCAGGGCGCGGCGTGATCACCTTCTCCCTTGTGGGGTCCGAAGGACGGGGCGAGACCCGTGGCTCGCCCCCGGGTGGTGGATCGGCGCGCAGCGCCGAGACGGATGAGCGACTATCTGAGGTGTCAAGTTGCATTTGCGAACTCGATGCGCG